>CAMSTW010000136.1 GCA_947063855.1 uncultured Dorea sp. | reverse complement strand
GAGACATTGATAAAGGCAGGTGGACGAGTATGAGAGCAGTAGGTATTATTTTAGCAGGCGGCAACAGTCATAAGATGCGCGAGCTTACCCAGAGACGGGCGATTGCGGCCATGCCGGTTGCCGGAAGCTACAGGGCGATAGATTTTGCGCTGAGTAATATGTCGAATTCACATATCCAGAAGGTCGCGGTACTGACGCAGTACAATGCACGTTCACTGAATGAGCACCTGAATTCCTCCAAGTGGTGGGATTTCGGAAGGAAGCAGGGAGGCTTATATGTATTTACCCCGACGATAACGGCTGACAACGGCTACTGGTATCGGGGGACGGCGGATGCGATCTTCCAGAATCTGGATTTTCTGAGGAAGTGTCATGAACCGTACGTGATCATCACTTCGGGAGACGCCGTGTATAAGATGGATTATAATAAGGTATTGGAATACCACATTGAAAAGAAGGCAGACGTTACGGTGGTCTGCAAGAAGCTGGAGGCAGACGAGGATGCGAGCAGGTTCGGAACTCTGAAGCTGAACGGCGAGATGCGCGTGGAGGATTTTGAGGAGAAGCCGATGCTGGCGACTTCGAATATGATATCGGCGGGAATCTATGTGATCAGAAGAAGGCTTCTGATTGACCTGATCGAGCACTGCGCAGAAGAAGAGAGACATGATTTCGTAACGGATATTCTGATCAGATATAAGAATCTGAAGAGGATGTACGGTTATGAGATAAAGGATTACTGGAGCAACATATCAACGGTGGATGCATATTACCGGACGAACATGGATTTCCTCAGGCCGGAGGTAAGGAATTACTTCTTCAGGGAAGATCCGGAGGTTTATTCCAAGGTGAGTGATCTTCCGCCCGCGAAGTATAATCCCGGAGCTATTGTTAAGAACAGTCTTGTGGGGAGCGGCAGCATTATTAACGGTACAGTGGAGAATTCTATTCTCTTCAAGAAGACATTTGTGGGGAATAATTGTGTGATCAAGAACTCGGTTATTCTGAACGACGTCTACCTTGGGGATAATACGTATATCGAGAATTGCATTGTAGAGAGCAGGGATACGATCAGGGCGAATACACGCCATGTCGGAGCGAATGGTGTAAAAGTAGTCGTAGAAAAGAACGAAAGGTATGCACTATAGTGCGATGTAGAAACTGGCCGGGACATCGTGGATTCATAAGAAGGGAGCATGAATGCGGGAAGCTGGTATTCGTTGCGTTAGACTTGATATGAATGTGCCCGATGATAATTAATGCAATGATGTGCCGGGTCAACGCTTAGCCAGTGCAGCGGCACTGGCCGCCTCGGAGAGTTTCACAGGAAGAAAGGGGCAAGTAGGGAAATGCAGATTACAGATGTACGCGTGCGAAAGGTGGCCAAAGAAGGCAAACTTAAAGCGGTGGTTTCCATTACGATGGACGAGGAGTTTGTG
The DNA here is from genome assembly GCA_947063855.1 of uncultured Dorea sp. Taxonomy (GTDB): domain Bacteria; phylum Bacillota; class Clostridia; order Lachnospirales; family Lachnospiraceae; genus Sporofaciens. Next base: position 1,386 of record CAMSTW010000136.1, on the reverse strand, counting down.
GTACATGATATTAAGGTCATCGAGGGTGAAAAGGGACTCTTTATCGCTATGCCAAGCAAGAAAGCATTGGACGGAGAGTATCGAGATATAGCACATCCGATTAACTCTGGTACAAGAGAGCGCATACAGAGTATTATCCTGGAGAAATACGAAGAAGCATTAGAGGAAGAGGGCGAGTAAGCGCCCTCTTTTTCGATTGTGCACGGATTTTCCGCGGGGAACGACAGTTCCGGGAGACTCTCTGGAATCTACCTGCAAGGTGTTAACCTCACAGGTGGAAGGTAAGAAGCTTGCGGGTCCTGGGATGGTGGAAGGAAAGCCGGTAGGCGCACAGACAGATGGTCTGCCAGGCGGGGCCGGACTGGCTGTTTGGGTTGTACTTGGTGTCGCCGACGATCGGGCATCCGATGTGGGCGAGCTGTACGCGGATCTGGTGGTGGCGTCCGGTGTCCAGTTTGATCTCCAGTTCGGTGACATCCGGGCGGGACTGGTATTCGCCGGAGTAGTAGCTGCGGCTCTCCGGCACGATGGAGTAGTGAAGCTTTGCAAGTCTTGCGTCTTTGGCGGACGGGGAGCAGATCCGGGCAAGATTGGTGCGGGGATCCTTCGTGATGTAATGCTCCAGGGTTCCCTGCGTCTTTGGAGGGCGTCCTTCGACGAGAGCGCGGTAGTATTTGCCGAAGCCCTGGTGGGTAAGCTGACGGTTCAGTTCCCGTGCGGCGAAGGGTGTCTTGGCAAAGACCAGGATCCCGGTCACGGGCTGGTCCAGGCGGTGGATGACCGCAAGATACGGCTCGCCCTTGGCGCGTCCGGTCTTGTGGATGTGGTTCTTGAGGATGCTTACCATGTCAGGATGGCCGATCCTCCTGCTCTGGGTTGCAATTCCGTGGGGTTTTATGCATACCACGATGTGGTTGTCTTCGTATAGTATTTCTAAAGCATTTGTCAGCATGTCTGTGATCTCCTTTTGGGCGGCCGGCTCCTGGAACTGAGCGGCGGTTACATCGTTCGGTTGTTTCTTTCAATCGTTCCTTATTATTTAAACATAGTACGAGGGAATATGCAAATAGTTATTTTCCCCTTGACAAATGCAAGGCTATCTATTAGAATTACATTCAAACTTAATAACCCGTCGGCGATGATGGTTGCAGAAGACGGGTTTTGGCTGTGAAGAGGAATAGTAATCACAGGAGAGATCCCACAGAGAGAGAATCCAAAGGCTGAGAGATTCTTGGATAGGCACGTGATGAACCTACCTTGGAGCCGCTGTGCGAAAGTGCAGCGTGGCGTCAGCGTTAATGACGATAAAGAGAGAACTGCGGAAGGGCCGCAGTTAACTAGGGTGGTACCGCCGAGCTTTTCGGTCCCTTTTATTGTGATGGGAGT
>CAMSTW010000135.1 GCA_947063855.1 uncultured Dorea sp. | reverse complement strand
TTCCGATCTTCAAGATTCCGCCGGTGGAATATAAAGAGAAGATCAGGATCAAGACTTGGAGCGGATATGAGAGAGAAGGCTTTGGCACAGATGATGACGAGACGGTCTATATAACGGAGACCGGGCTGGTGTATCACAAAGATTATCACTGTACCTACCTGGAGTTGTCGATTCATATGGTGGCGTCATCAGAGCTTGACGGCCTGCGTAACAGCAGCGGAGGAAGATATTACCCCTGTGAGCACTGTATGAGGTCAGGAGGAAACGGCGTGTATGTTACAGATACAGGGACCCGCTATCATAGTTCCCTGTCCTGCAGCGGATTGAAGCGGACAATCTATGCAGTACCGCTGTCCGAGGCCGTCGGGAAGAGGGCGTGCTCCAGGTGCGGATTATGAAGGGCAGGGATGCGTGGAAGCAATAAGCGCTTCATCCAGACGAAAATAATAGTCCTAAACGGTTTGGTCTGTACCATTGCGTCGATAAAAGCGTGACTTGATGGAGCGCTGGAAGAAAAGAGGGGGTAAATAGTTTTGAACGGTCTGGTCTGCGCATTGTGTCGGTAAAAGCCTGACAGGATGGAGCACTTGAAGAAGGAGGAAAAAGAAAAGGAGGCGGAGCTTTGGATGTGGAAGATAAGCCAGATGCTATGTGCAGGAATCCTGACGGGGCTGTCGGTTATGGATATACGGGATCGTAAGATTCCGGTGAATATCTTGGTATTACTGAGTCTTATGGCAGTGGGATATCAGATATCTGCGGGGGATGAGGATATCCGGCTGATTATAGGAGGAGTCTGTGTCGGAGCAGTATTTCTGCTGATCAGCAAGATGACCGGAGAGGGGATGGGATATGGAGACAGCTGGGCTGTGCTGATATTGGGGATATATCTTGGAATATGGCGGTTGATTGAAGTGCTTGCCGGGGCATTCCTGATTCTTACGGCCGTCTCAATCATATGTCTGTGCAGAAAGCACATGTCCCGGAAATGCAGACTTCCGTTTTATCCGTTTCTGGCAGCAGGGTATATTCTGAGTATTATGATGCAGTAGCAGAAGCTTATAAGAAGAGAAGCTGAAAGAGAAGAAAGGAAAACAGAAAAAGAGAAGTGAAAAGAAAATGTAAAGTTCGGGGAAGTATGACGGTGGAAATGTCGTTTCTTATGCCGATGATTTTATTCCTGATTATGGAATGTATCCTGGCGGTATTCTATTATCATGATAAGAATATCCTGTCCGGCGCCGCATATGAGACGGCTGTGGCCGGCAGTACAAAAGCAAGAGAGAAAGACGGCGTAAAGGAAGGGGAATTGGAAGCGCTTTTCTATCAAAGAGCCGGGAATAAATGCATCTTATTTGCCAGACCACAGGCGGCAGTCACAGTGGAGGAGAAGGAGATTAAGGTCACTGTAACAGCATCGAGAAAATACATGAAGGTGTCTGTCGTCAAGAGAGCGGCAATTACAAAACCGGAAAAGCATATCCGGAATCTAAGAAGACTGGATCACTTGCCGCGTGGATCTCGAACAGTGGGGGATCAGGATGAGTAAGAAATATGTAGAAGGACAGTGGGGGATTAGGATGAATAAGAAATATGTAGAAGGTAAAGCCATATAGGAAGGGAGTGGGAAAGGGTGGAACGTAAGATCACGATTGAAGAGAAGGTATTATACAAGGAAGACTATCAGGTGCGTATGTTGAAGGCGAACGACCTGGAAGGGATTCTTAAGATGGGCGGCAGAGGAGTCAATGAGAGCAGCTATTATGACTATGATGTCAGCGGTAAGATATCCATGAAGGCTATGTTTGAAAGAAGCAAAATCAGAGCAGAAGACATAAAAATGTTTCTTCAGAATCTTAAAATGGCGGTAAAAGAGGTGGAAACTTTTTTGTTAAACATGCATTGTATTCTGCTAAAGCCGGAGTATATTTTCTATGAGGAGGGCAGGTTTTTCTTCTGTTATTATCCGCTGGCGAAGCAGGATCTGTGGGAGGAGTTCCATGTACTGACAGAGTATTTCGTGAAGCAGGCAGACTATCAGGAGGAAGATTGTGTCAATCTGGTATTCCTGCTTCATAAGAAGACGATGGATGAGAACTACAGTCTGGAAAAGCTGACGGCAGAGTGTATGCAGATTGGCGTGAGGCAGGAGGGAATGCCGGAAGGGCTGGAAGAAGAGGACTGCGAACCGGGGGAGGAGCCGGAAGATTCCTATGAGCTGGCAAGACGGGACTGGATTACGGAGCGGGAGATGAGCGGCAGTCTGATGAGAGAGACGGAGAATCTGTGGATGCCGGTCAAAAGATTTCTGGACAGACATAAAAAGCCGAAATGGGGAGAGTGGGATGGTTTGCATATTGAGGAGGAGGAACTGTGAAGGTAAGCCAAACGCAGAGTTTGATACAATTCGGCGATAGCCTTGCTGCCTGAAACCCAAGTGGGGGAGAAATTCTATGAGCGAAATACAAAATTACAATGAGGCCGTTGAAATTATAAAATCGGCAATTTTACAGAGTCAATATGATGCCGCAAAAACTGTAAATGAAAAACAGCTAATGCTCTATTATGGTATAGGGAAATACATATCCTTAAATTCCAGAAATGGATTCTGGGGTAAAGGGGCAATTGATGTTATTAGTGAACGATTGGATAAGGAATTGCCTGGACTCCGTGGATTTACATCACGCAATCTTCGGTACATGAGGACATTTTACGAAGAATGGAATATGTTGGATTCCTATGAGTTTTCTGAAAGTATCACAGAAAGTGGATCTTGTAAACTGGAACTTACAAATTCCAAAACAGAAAAAACGACTATCGAGCCAATTTGGAACTTGCAAGTTCCAAATT
>CAMSTW010000134.1 GCA_947063855.1 uncultured Dorea sp. | reverse complement strand
ATCTGCCACACAGACAAATATCACTATATGGCGTGGAAGCAGGTGGCAGATGAACTTGGAATCTATTTTGACGAGACGATCAATAACCGCCTGCGCGGAGTAAGCCGCATGGAGAGCTTCGAGATTATACTGGAGCGCTATGACGGCGTGATGAGTGAGGAAGAGAAGATCGGATACACAACAAAAAAGAACGAGATCTATAAAGAGCTTCTGAAGAATATGAGTCCTGCGGACTTGACGGAAGAAGTGAAGAAGACCCTGGATCGCTTACGTGAAAGGGGGCTTAAGCTGGCAATCGGCTCTTCCAGCAGGAACGCAGGATTTATCCTGGGGCAGCTTGGGCTTGGAGATTACTTCGACGCCGTCTCCGACGGGAACAACATCGCCCGTTCCAAACCAAATCCGGAGGTGTTTGTAAAGGCCGCTGAATTTGTAGGAGAGAGCGCCGGGGACTGCCTTGTAGTAGAGGATGCGAAAGCCGGGCTTGAGGCGGCGATCGCCGGAGGTATGGAATGCGCCGCGGTTGGGGACGCCGTCTCCTGCGGTCTGGCTACATGGAACCTGGGGAATTTTTCGGATTTGGAAACGATAATCGAATAGCGGCCGCTTTTCACATCCGCGTCAATACAGCAGTTTCGGGACAGTCTGCAGGGAGTGAGCCGGCATGGGTAATCGGGGATATTCTGCTTTCCTGTATTGCGGAGAGTTGGCAAATATGATAGAATTACTGTGGCTGCATGGGGGTTCCGTGAAGGAACGAAGATGCTGTAAAACAGACGGTATATGGAGTAGATAGGATGTCAACGATTAAAGATATTGCGGAACTTGCGGGAGTGTCCGTGGCAACAGTGTCCAGGGTACTGAATTATGATGAAACACTGAACGTGCAGGAGGAGACGAAGAAGAAGGTGTTCGAGGCGGCGGAGCATCTCGAATATCATATGAAGGAGAAGAAGAAGCGTAAGCGTAAGCTGAAGCTGGGTATGATCTGCTCCTATTCGCCGGAGGAGGAGCTTGAGGATCCTTTTTATCTGGCGGTACGGATTGCCATAGAAAAGGAGATTGATGAGAGCGGCTTTAAGCGGATTGCCTTAAGCGTCGAGGATAACATAGAGCATTTTGCCGCGGTGGACGGACTGATCTGTCTGGGGACGTTCAGCAGGACGACGGTTGAGCGGATCAACAGCTTTAAGAGGCCCCATATCTATGTGGACGCGGCCGGGAACCGCAGTGCAGGGGATTCGATCGTGACAGATATCCGTTATTCTGTGATACAGGTGATGGAATATCTGTGGAGCCAGGGACACCGGCGGATTGGTTTCGTGGGCGGCAATGAGCAGGATTCGGACGGGCAGGAGATCCTGGATTCAAGACTTCCGACTTACCAGCGTTTCCTAAGGGACAGAGGGGCGCTGAATGATTCTTATATCAGGATCGGCGGATATACGCCGCGTCACGGATACCGGCTCATGAAGGAGCTGCTTAAGGAGGATGAATTGCCTACCGCCATATTTGCGGCGAATGATTCTCTTGCGGTTGGGTGTTACCGTGCGATCCAGGAGAGCGGGCTTCAGATTCCGGGGGATATCAGTGTGGTTGGATTCAATGATATCTCCATGGCAAAGTATCTGGCGCCGCCGCTTACGACTGTGCATGTCCATATGAATTTTATGGGGCGCAGGGCCGTGCAGATGCTGGCAGAATTGATCCAGCAGGAGAGAAGCATCCATATGCATGTCTCTGTCCAGACGGAGCTGATCATCAGGGAGAGCGTGGGCTGCGTTGATTGATTTGAGGATGGGTTATGAACAGGCGGCTTTCGATGGCAGACAGAAGAATAGAAGAGCGAAAGACAGGTGGAATAGCAGAGTATGAATGAGCGATTTTTAGAAGATATATTGAGTGAAATCTCTGTATCCGGCTTAGAGGAGCCGGTGCAGGAGGTTGTGAAGACATATATGAAGGATTATTCGGATGAGATACGCGAAGACGACATCGGGGATGTAATCTGTGTGCTGAACCCGGAGAGCACAAGGAGGATTATGCTGTCTGCGCATGCGGATGAGATAGGCGCGGTCATCTCGAATGTGAAGGAGAATGGCCGGCTGCAGGTGGTGAATAGGGGAGGGATTATTCCCTTCACTTATCCGGGACAGCAGATTCAGATACGTACGAAGGAGAAGACGGTCTATGGTGTTGTTGAGGCAACACGGGAGAGCTTCGGCAACAAGGAACTTGCGGCAAAGCATTTCCTTGTTGATATCGGGGCGTCGACAAAGGAAGAGGCACTTTCGCAGGTGGCTCTTGGAGACGCGGTGGTGCCAGATACCCACATTCGCAGAATGATGAACGGAAGGTTTACTGCCCGCGCGCTGGATGACAGGCTGGGCGTGTTCATTATAATGGAAGCACTCAGGCGTGCAAAGGAGAAGGGCTGCAAGGCAGGCGTATACGCGGCGTCCACGGTAGGAGAGGAGACCACAAAGAACGGCGCTTACTGGTGCGCCGCAAGGATTAAGCCGGATCTGGCTGTGGTGGTGGACGTAACCTACTGCAGTGATTATGGAGATCAAGGGACGGCGGAGGCGGGAACTGTGATATTAGGAGGAGGTCCTGTTCTCTGCAACAGTCCGATTGCCGCTAAGAAGCTAAACGACCGGATGAAAGCCGGCGCTTATGGCAGAGGAATTCCGGTTCAGATAGAAGCGGCCGGCGCGTTTACGCATACAGACGGAGACCTGATTCATTTCTCCGGACAGGGAGTTCCGGTGGTTTTCGTATCCATCCCCCTGCGCTATATGCATACTCCGGCTGAAGTGGCGGATATGAGGGATGTAGAGAACTGTATAGAGCTGATTGCGGAATTTTTGTGTGGTTACGAGGGCTAGTACA
>CAMSTW010000133.1 GCA_947063855.1 uncultured Dorea sp. | reverse complement strand
ATTCTCTGCAAAAACATCTGCTCGTTGGCTCATGACCTTAGAAACTATTGCATCTAATTGATCCATATGCTCTTCAAGCTCCGTACCGCTAAAATGAGACTTTAAGTGCTCAGACGCAGTTACGTAAGAGGCCGCAAGCCTGCTCAGGATATAATCTAAGTCTCCGCCCCATTCAATGTCAAATGCACTCTGAAACCGGAATTCATCCCATGAGTATTCTTCTTTATTTAACTGAGCCAGGAACTCACGTGGTACGTCAGAAACATCCTCGATTGGCTTATATTTTTGATTCTTCTCAAAAATTTTTATTGGATTTGCCATCCGGTATTTATACAAAAGGGTATTATCTTTTGTAATCTCCTCATTGCCTCCATAAAATGAATGAATCTTTTTATCAATCAGCTTAAAAAAGCCATTATGAAGCACCGGCGGCCTACTGTTTAGATTAACAAACAATGAACTGTTATTAATTTGCATGACACGACCTCCCTTTGTAATCTTGTCTATATATCGGCAAATATCCTGATATAATTACAAATTCTGCGCAAAAGGTTCCTCTTACTCTATCCTTTATTCAAAAAACGCCGGATTACTTACGCAATCCGGCAAAATACCGCTGTCGCTGCGGCCCCTGCTATTCATCATTTCCCAATATCATTTATAATCTCCTGGCAATCGCCTTGATAAATTCCTCACTGTTCAGTACAACCGGATTCTCAATCGACGTAATCAGCGCAAGATCCTTCGTCATCTGCCCGCCTTCAATCGTGTCCACCGTCGCCTTCTCAAGTCTGTCCGCGAAATCCATCAATTCCTGATTCCCGTCCAGTTCACCCCTCTTACGCAGCGCCCCTGTCCATGCAAATATGGTCGCCACAGAATTGGTCGAAGTCTCTTCTCCCTCAAGATGCTTATAATAATGGCGCTGCACCGTCCCATGAGCCGCCTCATATTCATAATACCCGTCCGGAGACACCAGCACAGAGGTCATCATGGCAAGCGAACCAAACGCGGAAGAAACCATATCGCTCATCACGTCCCCGTCATAATTCTTACAAGCCCAGATATATCCGCCCTCAGACTTCATCACCCGCGCCACCGCGTCGTCGATCAGCGTGTAGAAATACGTAATCCCCGCCGATTCGAATCTCTCCTTATACTCCGCATCAAAGATCTCCTGGAAAATGTCTTTGAAGGTATGGTCATACTTTTTGGAAATCGTATCCTTGGTCGCGAACCAGAGATCCTGCCTGATATCCAGCGCATAGTTGAAGCAGCTTCTCGCGAAGCTTTCGATAGACTGATTCACATTATGCATGCCCTGCACGATTCCCGCGCCGTCAAATTCATGCACCAGTTCCCGCGTCTCGGACCCATCTTCCGCCGTATATACCAGTTCCACCTTGCCGGCTCCCGGAATCTTCATCTCGGATCCCTTGTATACGTCTCCGTAAGCATGTCTTGCAATCGTAATGGGCTTCTTCCAGTTCTTCACACAAGGCTCTATTCCCTTGACCACGATGGGCGCACGGAAAACAGTTCCGTCAAGAATGGCTCTTATGGTTCCGTTGGGGCTCTTCCACATTTCCTTCAGATCATACTCCGTCATACGCGCCGCATTAGGCGTGATCGTCGCACATTTCACGGCAACCTTATACTTCTTCGTGGCGTTCGCCGAATCAATCGTCACCTGGTCGTCAGTTGCGTTCCTGTGCTCAAGCCCCAGATCGTAATATTCCGTATTCAGCTCAATGAATGGCTCTAACAGATGATCCTTGATCATCTTCCACAGAATACGTGTCATCTCGTCGCCGTCCATCTCTACGATTGGTGTTGTCATCTTAATCTTTGCCATGTTTCAAATACCTCCTGTTTATTGATTTAATATTTATACATCTTCTTCCTGCTCCGTCAGATGCAGATTCTCCATCACATTCAATATGTGCTGGTTCGCGAGCCTTTCTGCCAGTTCCCCGTCACGCTTCTTGATCGCCTCAAGGATCTCCCGGTGCTCCTGTATGGACTTCTGCGCCCGCTTCTTCTCACCCACGGACATCGCCCGCGCCATCTGCACGTATTTGTGAAAATCTGACAGCACATGTTCCATGATCCGGCTGTTGGAAGCCTCATACAGAACCTTATGGAACTTACCGTCAAGCTCCGTCACCTGCTCCGCCTGAGCGCCGCTCTTCTTATTCAGATGGAACTCCGACAAGAGCAATACCTCGTCAAGCGCTTCAATCTGCTTCTCCGTAATGTGCTCGGTTGCCCACCGGGCGCACATTCCTTCCAGCATGGAACGGATCTTATAGATGTCCGCCACATCTTTGCGGGAAATGCCGGTCACGTAAGCCCCCTTGTTCGGAATAATCGTAACCAGGCCCTCAAGCTCTAACTGCCGCAGCGCCTCCCTCACCGGAGTCCTGCTGACGCCAAGTTCCTCGCCGATTGTAATCTCCCGCAGTTCATCATGTTCCTGATAGACCCCGGACAGAATGTCCTCCCGAAGCCTTCCAAACACCCTGCCCCGCAACGAACGGTCTTGATACTCTTCCATTTTCTCTCTTTCTTCTCTCCCTTCCCCACGTTTCACATTAGCCGGCGTTCTCCACCCCGTTTCGGTCCTTGCCGGACTAGTGTACCGGCGCAGCGGACTTCTACCTGCGTTACAGCAGTTCAACTCCGAGCCGCTTCCCTGCTTCCTCGATCACCTGGAGCAATTCTTCATCCGTCAGGACGGTCACACGCCCGCCTTCATACTCCTTGTCAACCCACGCCTTGACCATCGCAACCAGCTCCGTATTCTTATCCACCTGCTTACCTTCCGGCAGATGGAAATATGTATTGATCCAGTGGGCAATCCCCGCAAGCCCGGACGTATTGGACACAGCCACAAGAGGCGGACGATTCAGGAACTTATCTGTGTCAAATACATTATAGATCTCTTCATTCTTCAACAGTCCGTCCGCATGGATCCCCGCCCGCGTGACATTAAAATTCCTTCCCACAAACGGCGTCCTTGACGGCACCCGGTATCCGATCTCCTTCTCGTAATACTCGGCAAGCTCCGTGATCACAGTCGTATCCATG
>CAMSTW010000132.1 GCA_947063855.1 uncultured Dorea sp. | reverse complement strand
GAGCCCTTGGGGGCGTTTTTCAAACCCCCACTTGAAGTGGGGGTTGGTGATTAGATTTATGCCGGGACTGCCTCTTACCCAAGCGATTCAAACAGGCAGTCCCGGTTACTATTTACACCTTCATAGAATAAACTCTTTATAGAATCTAATCAATGATCTATTCTTGCTGCGGCAGTACAACAACTTTCACAGAATCATTTGCCATCTGTTTTAAGATGGCTTCTTCCAGCTGTTTGGTCGGATACCGATGTGTGATCAGAGGTTTCAGATTCAGGCGTTTCTCGCTGATCAGCTTCGCAGCGCGGTACTGGGTATCCGGGTTCACGAAGGATCCCTTGATAGTCAGTTCTTTCTGGAAGATATCAATCAGCGGCAGCTCAAAGGTATCTGTAGGATTCGGAACGCTGAACAGCAGAATCTTGCTCCCTTTGCCTGCGATATGGACGGCCTGTCCGACTGCCACCGGCCTGCCGACGCACTCGATGATGACGTCCGCATAATCCTTGCCGGTTGCTGATTGAAGCTGTTCTTTCAGATCTCCTGCCATAGGGTCGATCGCTGCATCGGCGCCTAAGGAGATGGCAAGCTCTCTTCTCATCTCCACCGGTTCGCTTACAACAACTTTGGATGCGCCGCTGATTCTTGCAAGCTGCGCCATGATCTGACCGATAGCCCCTCCGCCGACGATGCAGACCGTATCGCCCTGGGTGATGCCGATATTGTCGATACCGCGCAGACAGCATGCCACCGGCTCTGCCATGGCGGCTTCCTCGTAATCCACATCCGGAGACAGAAGGATCGCCTGTGCTTCGGGAACGGAGCAGTAGGCTTCAAAGCCGCCGTTTATGTTCACGCCGACTGCGCTCATGGACGGGCAGTAATTCTTCTTGCCGTTCAGGCAGTAATCACAGTTCCCGCAATACATATTGGGATCGACCGTTACTTTGTCCCCGACCTTGATCCGGGAGGTTCCCGGTGCGCATTCTACCACTTCTCCTGAGAATTCATGACCAAGAACGACAGGTACGGTGGCTTCGGTAGCCCCGGGTGAGCCGTGGAAGATGTGCACATCCGTTCCGCAGATACCGCATGCCATGACCTTGATCAGAATCTCCCCTTCTCCAAGGGCGGGAATGTCCAGTTCTCGTGTCTCGATAGTTCCTTTTCCTAAAAATACAGCTGCTTTCATGTTGACCTCCTTTTATTTTACAAGCACAAATGCTTCATATGGTTTTACCGTAATATCCTTCTTGCTGTAATCATTCTCAAGATTCGCAATCAGGCAGGATTTTCCGACGAATTCCTCCGGAATGGTAAACGCGGTATCCTGATCCGTAAAATTGCAGACCGTAAGCAGTTTCTCGTCATCCAGTGTCCTTGTATAGACAAATAGTTCCTCACTGTCTTCAAGAAGCGGCTCATATTTACCATATACCATGATTGGATTCTCTTTCCTGAGAGCGATAAGCTTCTTATAATAATGGAACACGGAATCCGGATCTTTGGTTTCGGCTTTGGCATTGATCTCTTTGTAATTCGGATTGACGGCAATCCATGGAGTCCCTGTGGTGAAGCCTGCCTGGGCGCTGTCGTCCCACTGTACCGGCGTCCGGGCGTTGTCACGGCTTCGGAAGGTGATGCACGGCCAGAAGTCCTCATGGGAGACCTCGCCGCTTAAGCACCATTCCTTATAGGCGTTGATGCTCTCGATATCGCGGAAATCTTCGGGACTATGGAACGGATAGTTGGTCATGCCAAGTTCCTCGCCCTGATAGATGTAAGGGGATCCCTGCATCATATGGAGACAGGTGGCAAGCATCTTCGCGGAGGTCTCCCGGTACTTTGGCCTGTCGTCCCCAAAACGTGAGACGGCTCTTGGCTGGTCGTGGTTATCCCAGAACAGGCTGTTCCAGGCCTTCCCGTACAATTCCGTCTGCCAGCGGGTCAGGATCTTCTTAAGCTTCGTAAGCTGCCATTTCTGATCGTCCCATTTCCCGTATTTGCCATGGTTATCCACATGCTCGAACTGGAATACCATGTGAAGCTCCCTGGTATCTTCTCCGGCATACTGCTTTGCCAGTTCCGTGGTGACGCCCGGGGTCTCTCCCACGGTCATGATATCGTATTTTGACAGTACCCTCTCGTTCATTTCCTTCAGATATTTGTGGATATTCGGTCCGTGTATGCAGTAAGGGGCATAATCCCCGTAGAAATCCGTCACTTCCCCGTCCGGCATTTCTTTCGTCTTGGAGATCATGCTGATTACGTCCATGCGGAATCCGTCGATACCCTTTTCGCACCACCAGGTCATCATATCGAAGATCTCGTCGCGGACCTTTGGGTTATCCCAGTTAAGATCCGGCTGCTTCTTAGAGAACAGATGCAGATAATACATTTCCGTCTCTTCGTCATACTGCCATGCAGAACCGCCGAAGCAGGAACCCCAGTTATTGGGAGGCGTCTTCCCATCTTTGCCTTCCCTCCAGATGTAGTAGTCCCGGTAAGGGTTCTCCTTTGACTTACGGCTCTCCATGAACCATCTGTGCTCGTCGGAGGTATGATTCACCACCAGATCCATGACCACACGGAGTCCTCTTGCGTGGGCCTCCGTGAGCATCTCGTCGAAATCCTCCATGGTTCCGAATTCTTCCATGATCGCCTGATAATCGCTGATGTCGTAACCGTTATCATCATTGGGCGATTTGTAGATAGGAGAGAGCCAGAGCACATCGACGCCCAGATATTTCAGATAATCCAGACGGCTGGTGATTCCTTTGATATCTCCGATTCCGTCCCCGTTGCTGTCCATAAAACTGCGAGGGTAGATCTGATAGATCACAGCCTCTTTCCACCATGTTCTGTTCATAATTCTAAGTCCTTTCTATAACCGCGCAGATCATTAACCGAAGATCAGAAAATGTAGGGTCTGCGTGATATCTTCGTTTTGCATATATTTATTATAACATATTTCCGATATATCCGCTATTTACTTCGGAAAACTTCCGTCCCTTGAACGAGATATCAACCGTACAGGTAGAAATTTTTCGACCGGAGCGGTCAGAAGGAATGTCATTCAAGGGATAAAAGCTTTCTACCTATATGGTTGGGATGTCGTTCAAGGGACGGAAGTT
>CAMSTW010000131.1 GCA_947063855.1 uncultured Dorea sp. | reverse complement strand
TCTGCTGTAATTTCTTTTGCCAGTCCCAGCTTTTCACTTAGCAAAATATCTACCATTGGATTACCTGTTTGATATGGAAAGGACAGAGAAGCCGAAAACGTTTTCAGCTTGTTCAAGTATGCTTTGCTTTCATCTAGTTCTTCATTATTTAACAGCCCTTTAAGTACAGACAAGTGATTAGCAATATTATGGCGAAATGCTTTCGTTTGCTTGTAGCGCCTTTGTGCCTGGGTTGCTTGCTCCAAAGATCGTAACCTGGGTCTTACAACAGTCCATCAGTCCCACCCGGCACATAGGGGCCCGGCCTGGGAGATGAGGTTTACATTAAGAGAGTTTTGGGGAAAATAACAGGTGCTTTCTGGCGGGATGTCCTGTATAATGGTGACAAGAAGCCGAAAATTGTCATTATGAAAGGAGTACATTGTGGAAGAATTAAAATTTTTCAATTCATTTTTGTTGGAGACAGCGGGTATTTGGCGGATAAGACATAGGAAAGAGGTGGCGCGCAGTGAGCGATATAATGGAATTTGGGAGCAGAGATGAATTTAGAAAATGGCTCTGTGATAACTGCCTTTCAAGTGCCGGTATTTGGGTTTTGTTTGGGAAGGCTGGCGGACCAAAAACAATAAAGGCGAAAGAAGCGCTGGAAGAAGCGCTCTGCTTTGGATGGATTGACGGTCAGATGGAAAAGATTGACGACAAAACCTATAAAAAGTATTTTTCGATGCGCAGGGAGAAAAGCAAGTGGTCGGACAAAAACAAGGAATTAGCCAAAAGGCTTGAAGAGCAGGGGCGTATGACTGATTATGGCAGAAAGAAAATAGCGGACGCCAAAAAGAACGGTCAATGGGATGCGGTAAATCCGCTGGCGGTTATTACGGAAGAGCAGATTGCACAGCTTTCTGCGATATTGGAAAGTTATGAGCCAGCCTACACAAATTTTCAGGCGATGTCTTTATCTGTGAAGAAGACTTATACACGGGCGTTCTTTGATGCAAAGACGGACGCAGGACGAGAAAAGCGGATTGCGTGGATGGTGGACAGACTTAATAAAAATCTAAAACCTATGTAACCGGTGATTGTTCGGTCGGCGATTATCAAATTGCCTGAGAAATAAGGCAGGGAAGCGCCTTCGTATATCGGTGAATATGTCAAGGATATGAAAAATGTAATAAGCGGGGCAGAGAGTTAAATAAGAATAGAATACACAGAATACCTCATATACTTTATGAAAGAAGTGCCCATAAGAGGCACACAAAAAGAATATGAGGTGTTTTTTATGGACAGGGAAGAATGCAGGGAAAGAATCTTGTCAGAAGATTATCTTGACTTTATCTCGCCGGTTTACAGGGCGGTGACTCAGGAGGAGGTTGAGGGAAAGAATGTGTGTGTGCTGGATATGGATTTCGGGTTCCGGGCGGTCTATGCGGATAAGCGGATCTTAAGGCCTTTATCCCTGGAGAATTTCCATTATAATTCGATTCCCAATTGTTATGAACTGATGGACTTAGAGGCGATGGATGACGCCGGGATCCGTGTGGTCCAGACCTATCCGACGCTCCGGCTTATGGGAAGCGGGGTTATGGTTGGAATCCTGGATACGGGGATTGACTACCGCAATCCTCTCTTCCGGAACATCGACGGATCCACCCGGATTGCCGGGATCTGGGATCAGACCATACAGGACGGCAGGATGCCGCAGGGGCTTGACTATGGGAGTGAATATACGGAAGAGATGATTAATGAGGCCCTGCGTTCGGAGAATCCGCTGGAGACGGTGCCCAGTATGGATACGGAGGGACACGGGACCTTTATCGCAAGTGTGGCTGCAGGAGGGGCGAATCTGGAGAACCGGTTCATCGGGGCCGCCCCGGAGGCCGTGCTGGGAGTGGTGAAGCTTAAGCAGGCGAAATCATACCTCAAGGATTTCTACGCAATCCGGCAGGACGCCGTATGCTTCCAGGAGAATGATATCATGCTTGCAATGAAGTATCTAAATGCTCTTGCAAGAGCAAGGAATATGCCGCTCGTACTCTGCGTTGCGCTGGGAACGAATCTTGGAGGGCACAACGGTTCGTCCCTGTTGTCGGCTCTGCTGGATGCGTATTCTTCGGTACAAAACCGAAGCGTAGTGATCAGCGCCGGAAACGGGGCGGTACACAGGCACCATTATTTTCACGAGTTCCGTGATATGAACGATACATCGGAGGCGGAGATCCGGGTAGAAGAAGGCGTGGAGGGATTCGTGGCGGAGCTTTGGACGACACTTCCCAATGTTATGACGGTGGCGTTTACATCTCCTTCCGGAGAACGGACGGGATACATATCAATCAAACAGGGAAGAGAATACAAGGAGGAATTCGTGTTCGACCGGACAGAGGTGGAGATTGAATACCGGCTGCTGCTGGAGAATAATGATTCGCAGCTGATCTTCATGCGGTTTCGCAATCCCTCGCAGGGAATCTGGAAGATCAGCGTGAAGCCGGTCCGGATGTCTGACGGGAGGTTCCACATGTGGCTTCCGGTACAGGAATTTCTGACGGGAGAGGTGTATTTCCTCGAGGCGGATCCGGATACGACACTGGCAGAGCCGGGAAGCAGTCTGGTGTCCATGACGGTGGCGTTCTATAATGGAATAGATAATTCAGTTGATATTAATTCGGGAAGAGGTTATACTAGAGACGGAAGGGTGAAACCGGACTATGCGGTGCCCGGCGTCATGGTGACGGGGGCGGGCCTGAATAACGAATTCGTGGTCCGCAGCGGCTCCAGTGTGGCGGCGGGGATTGCGGCGGGGGCGTCCGCACTCCTGATGGAATGGGTATTAAGCCAGCCGGGAGCGCGGGGAGTGAATTCCAGCCAGATCCGGAATATCATACTGCTGGGCGCAAATCAGCGTCCGGGAGCAGAGAACCCGAATCAGGAATGGGGATATGGGACGATGGATCTGTACCGGTCTCTGGATATCCTGAGACAGCTGTAAGTGACGGGGCCTTGCAGTATGAAATGCACTGTTCTGGCAATGCCGCCGGTGATTTAGCTTTAAGAGCGCTGTAATGAAGCGCGGGATGCGGCCGGGAGGGGCATGGCAGGCAAGGTCTGGTAGTCTGGTAGAAGAGAAAGAAGGAGAATAAGATGGCAGATTTTTTTGG
>CAMSTW010000130.1 GCA_947063855.1 uncultured Dorea sp. | reverse complement strand
GGGAGGTTAGGTGTGAGACTATGTCAAATGTAATCGTTAAAGAAAACGAGACGTTAGATAGCGCTTTACGCAGATTCAAAAGAAACTGTGCGAAGGCTGGTATCCAGCAGGAGATTCGTAAGAGAGAACACTACGAGAAGCCGAGCGTGAGACGTAAGAAGAAGTCTGAAGCAGCTAGAAAACGTAAGTATAACTAATAATGTGCAGTGGATAGAGTGTCTTAGGACACTCTATTTTTGTGCCTTTAAAAGAAGTTCCACATACCATGTAAAATAAAAGAATTTAAATGAATACGGGGATGAATACGAGGATTCCAACAATTTATCGACAAATTAACAGACTCCAAGTATAATATAGATAAATAATACGTAAATGGAGAAAGGGGGAATTCCTGTGGGGAAGCCGGCAAAGGAAAAAAAGGAAAGAACTATAGCCAAGATCTGTGCTTTTTCTGTGTTAATGGTATGTATCTTTGGCGGATGTGTTTCTAAAAGTGAGGACGACGTCAGCAAAGGCGTAGAAACTGTGATTGATACTATGCTTACCTGTCCAAATGATGCGTTATGTCCAGACATTTCTGTGATTGGCATGGGAACAGAGGAATATAACAAAGATAATCAAGACAATCTCATTTTAACGGAAGATATCCTTCCAAACTGGGAAGAAAAAGCAGGAAATTATTTTGCCGAGGGTAAACTGAAAGCTTTTCTGAACAATGGGCCTGGCTTAACCTACCTTGCACAGGCCCAATATGAAAATATCCAGATTCAAGTAGTAAAAAAGCAGCTTGTAGAAAAAACAGAGACGACGGAAACCGTGAAAGTCACAGCAGTAAAAGCCGGAGAGGAGTTTGAGGTATCTTATGTTTTCACGTTTGATTCGGATGGTCTTATCACAAAGGTGACTGAATAAGCAACATAAAACTTTTTATAAGAGTAAACCAGGAATTTTGCAAAAAATGAGAGAATACTTCTAAGGGCAAACAGAGTATTCTCTCATTTTTGTTTTGTGTTTATCCATTCCGGTATTCATACGGTAAAACAGGTATCACATAAACAAAAAATACACGTAGTTCTAAAAGGTAACACGATAACTTTCATTTTCCTTCATTTTGTAATAATGTTAAATATTAGACAAAATAGTGGTAATTTTTAGAAACAATCTATCAACACGCTTTAAATATTGTAATATACTATAAGTATGGGAAGCTACAGAATAGAAGAGGAGGTTTTTTTAATGTCTGTACAGGAAGCACGGGAAGCTATGCAGGATATGCAGGATACGCCGGATATATTGGATCTGCTTCGAAAGATGGGAGGCTACGTAGACGAGAACGGGATGCTCCAGCTGAGAAATGGATTCTGTATCGGTACGCAGATTCCGCCTCACGGAAAGATATGGAGCGATATTGCCCGGGGTGTGGAAAACATGTACGGAGAGAATGGGCTTGGGGGATTAGATGAGACAGAAGGCCGGATGATTCATCAGTTTCGGATGTATATTGACCGGCATAACATCGCGTATATCCGAAGAAATTTTAAGAAAGACCAGATGACAGACGAGGAAGCGTTAGAAGCGTACGTCCATGCGCCTTCGAGACTGGGAGGATTAGACGGCAGGAGAATGCGAAGAGAACCTGCCAGGCTTCATAATAAATATCCTGCAGGATCAAGCTACCGGGCATATCAGAGGGGCCGTGAGAATAAGAAGAGGCTTACGCCGGATTTTCATTCAGAATTTATCATTGACCGGAATGGGAATTTTATCAGCCAGTGGAACGTCCTAAAAGAGGATGGACTTGGGAGAATCATCAGCGATATTGCGTACTACCGGAATCAATATCTGGCTCAGGGAGAAGGCGCCTGGCGGGAAGCACAGCGTCAGATTATGGATACGGAATCCTTCAACTATGCTTCGGCGAACGATCAGATCCATAAGCGGCTGGACATACAGCCGCCCGGGCTCTTCGATTCTGATCTGAGACGGCAGATTGCCGGAGAGTGGAAGAGTCCCTGCAAGAGGGCGAAGCATTGGAAGGAACTTAAGAACCGCTATTGTTACCATTCGGATAAGGGAGACGGGTACTCCGTATAGAGGCCGGATTCCATATCAGGAGCCGGCAGGACCGACCCGGATAAGGGTCAATCTATGGGGTAGAGACGCTCCTTAAGCAGTTCCTGATAGAGGTGGCAGACCGGAAGGCCGACTACGTTATTGTAATCTCCGCGGATGCATTTTACATGGACGGCGAAGGAACCCTGTATCCCGTAGGCGCCCGCCTTATCAAGAGGTTCGCCTGTCTCCACATATGCATGCAGGTCCTCACGGCTGATGGGACAGAAGGTAACGTCTGTCGATTCATAGAAGGTCCTTGTGCATATGCTGCCTTTCCGGGAAATAATCAGAGATACGCCTGTGTATACCTGATGGGTGCGGTCCGCCAGCATAGAGAGCATGTCGTAGGCCTCCTCCTTGTCGGCAGGTTTTCCCATAATCTCGTCCCGATAGACGACGATTGTATCCGCGCCAATCACAACACAGTCCTCCTGCCCGCAGCGCCGGAAAATATCCTCTGCTTTTTGGGACGCCAGCTGCATGACAATCTCGGAAGGAATGGTCTTTGTGGGTTTCTCTTCCGCAGAAGAGGGGATGACCTGGAATCTGAATCCCGCCTGGGTCAGCAGTTCTTTTCTTCTTGGTGAAGCAGATGCCAGTATATATTTCATGAATATTACTCCTTTCACATTTCAAATACGCTCTAATATTTACTGATACGTTTCTGCTATCCTAGTGTACTGTCTGCATTATATTCAGGCAAACCTCCTTGCCTAAATTTCCATCAGACTGCGTTGGCAGACAGCACACTAGGATTCCTCCTCGAGCATACGCAGTCCCGCCGTACTTGTGACCGGAAGAGAGAAGATGATTCCTCCCGCGGGACTCTTCGTCCCGGCCTGCTCCATGATTGCCTTCATGATTGCGTTCTTCTGCTGCGTGCGGACGACGATAAATATCATCTCCTTCTCCTCCGCAAGAGAGATCCCAAGGAAACGCTTCGCATGCTCGGCGCCCGTTCCCTTGGCGTGGATCACCGTACCGCCCGGCGCGTCCGCGCTCCTTGCGGCATCCATGATCGTCTCAATATATCCTGCATTGGCAATGGTGATCAGAAGCTCATAATCTGTGTTCTGCAATGTGCTTTCCTCCTCTACGGACAATTCCTGGCCTGCAGTA
>CAMSTW010000129.1 GCA_947063855.1 uncultured Dorea sp. | reverse complement strand
CTGCTTCTTTCCCTTATCCTTCTGGGTTCTCAACACACGCTAGACAGCCTGCTTCCCGGCGCGCTTCATCTGGGTCTTAATATATTTCCACAGAGAATACAGGGCGTACCCGATCAGCACCAGACTGCACGCCCACTCGCCCCAGGCTGGTATCGACACCATAAGCTTGTTGGCATGGGCAATGGTATTCGACGTCCTGTCAAAATCAAGTACCGGCACAAATCCCGGCATCAGCAGCCGGTTGGTAATCCATCCCACCAGATTGGAGATTCCGACTACCATGGCAAAATACATAAGCATCGCCCGCCTGCCTATCGTCTTGGTGATGGTAAGAAGTTCCGGGATATTCGTCCCCGCTCCCGCCATCAGAAATGTAATCGCCACGCCGGGCGCGGCGCCGCTTGCGACCAGGGCCGCGATAAACGGGATATGCCCTACCGCACACACATACATCAGGCCTGCTACAACTGTAATCCCCAGGAGCGATATCATCCCCGGATTCCCAAGATAATCCTGCACAAAAGACTGCGGAACTACGGTAAATAAGAAACCCGCGATCAGCATGCCGGTAACCGTATACTTACTGATCGTCACGCTAAGTTCCGTCAGAGACCAGCGAAGGCCGCTCTTTACCTTCTCCCAGAATGTCGGTTCTTCAAATTCCAGCTGGATCATGGATGAGCCTTCCTCTTCGCCCTCCTCTTCCTCAGACTCCAGAGTGATCGTCCCTTCCTCTTCCTCACTGCCTTTATTATGGATCCTATTGATCCCTATATGCAATTCATCCCCTGCATACCGGTTCGCCACAACGCCGATGATCATAGGTGCGACGAATCCGGTTATAACGTAGATGATTGTGATCTCCTTGCCCAGAAGTCCCCAGGACAGGATGACCGCCAGCGGGTTGATCATCGGCGTACTTGTCATAAACGCCAGCGTCGGTCCTAAGTAGGCGCCGCTGTAATACATACTGATACCAAGCGGAATCGTCCCGCAGCTGCAGATCGGGATGAACATCCCGGACACCGTCGTCCAGAATACCCCGCTGACCCTCGTTGAACCTATCGATGTCTTCTGCACCTTTTCAGGCTTCAGGAACTCATGCAGAAGCCCCGCGACGATAAAGCTGAACACCAGCCACGGCGACGAACTGTTGAGCATGGACCATGCCGACACCACAATACTCGACAGGAATCCCCACAAATCTCCTATCATATCTTCAATGCCTCCTCGAATGCTTTCCGCACGGCAGGCTTCGTAAGCTTCGTCACGGCCTTCTTCTCATTGATGACCAGCATACTCTTGGTCACAGCGCCGTATTTCTTGATATAATCGAAATCCTGCCCCGCGCGGTAGATCCTCACATTCACTTTTCCTTCATATTCTTTCTCAAGGACTTGAACCAAGTCACCAAAAACTTCACATCATGCACATGCACTGATATATTCGATACAAGGCTTTTTCATATGTAACACCTCCTGTTGATTTTCGACTCCGTTCTATTATATCTTCCTTTTCTCCTATTTTCCGGTTTTATAAAAAAATACAATATTCGGCTCTGATTTATTTTTTTGTTCAATATTTCTATTCTAATTATTAAAATTTTGTTATAATTCCGCTGTATATGTATCTAAAAAACGGAGGTGAACAATTGGGAGATAACAAGCAGGTGGACCGTATGATACACGCCACCAAGACAAAAGACAGGCAGAACTGGCGTAAGATGGGCGGGAAGAACTATAATACAGGCGCCGCTGTCTCTCTGGTACTGATCTGTGTAATATGGTATTTTGCCGCACATGCGGTAAAAGCGCCGTTTATTTTCCCCTATCTGGAGGATGTAGCCTATCAGGTCGTCTACTCACTGACCGATATGTACGTGCTTGAGAATCTTGCCATCACTATGCGGCGTGTGGTAACGGGATCTTTATATGCCTTCCTGATCGGATTCCCGCTGGGAATGATCATGGGATATTCGCCGAAGCTTCTGCAGACGATGTCCCCGTTCATCAATTCTCTGCGTCAGGTGCCGATTATGGCCTGGGTGCCGCTTACCATCGTCTGGTTCGGCATCGGCGACGGGCCTACAATCTTCCTGATCGCATTCAGCGGCATATTCACGATCATATTGAACACGGTCTCCGGCGTACAGGATATCAGCAAGGATTTCTACAACGCCGCCAGATCCATGGGGGCCAATACCTTTGGCATCATTAAAGATATCGTGATCCCGGGTTCTCTGCCCGGAGTGCTTACCGGCATTCGTCTGGCCATCGGCCTTGGCTGGATGTCCGTCATATGAGCGGAGTTCATTGCGACAAGTGCCGGATTCGGTTACATAATGGTGGAAGCACAGGGCCGTCTTGAGACGGAGCGCGTCATTGCCTATATGGTAATCGCCGGTCTCATCGGTTTCCTGATGGATACCATCCTGGTGCTCTGTGAGAGAGCGCTGCTGAGATGGAAAGAATAGCAAGACAGATGGATCAGACGGCATGGCCACCGGGTTGCCGCCATCTGCATATATTCTGAGGAGAGGCATGCCGCAATGCATGTCCTTAAGAAACAATCAAGAGACTGTTGCAAATCACACAACAGTCTCTTTTTATCCGCTGCCAGAAGTCCTGCGCACAAAAACTGCATCTGACGCCTGTCCTGTCTACGGTACAGTCTTCTCTGGCCGCTATCCGTATCTCTGGGTACAAAAGTCTCTGAGGGCCTGTATCGTCTGTTCCGAAGCGGCGCTAAGCTTCCTGTCTTTATGATACATCAGATGAATCTGACGCTGTGCACCTGCATTTTCAAATGAGAATTCCAGTATCTTCTGTTTGTCCAGCGATTCCTTCGCCGCTGTCCTGCTGATGAATGCGACTCCTCCTCCTGCCTCCACAGCCCTGCGTACAAGTTCCGAGGATTCAAACTGTGCCGCCACCCGCAGGGAGGCCGGATTCAGCTTCAGCTTCTCTTCTACATTCTCCGACACGGTCTTCGTACCGCTTCCAAGCTCCCGGATCACAAACCACTCGTTCTTCAGCCTTTCAACCGGAAAATGCCCGTTCAGACTCCTGTATCTTGCCTGGTTCGGCGTGATCAGGATAATCTCATCTTCAAACACGATCTCGGAATGTATCTTGTCATTCCCGCTTGTGAGACCTCCAATCCCGATCTCCACGTCATAATTCAGTATCTTCTGCAGCACATCTCCGCTGTCACCCTCCGATACCCGGAAGCTGATATCCGGATTCTTCAACCGGAAATGGGACAAGAACTGTGGAAACATATAGTAACCCGGAACCGAAG
>CAMSTW010000128.1 GCA_947063855.1 uncultured Dorea sp. | reverse complement strand
ATCATCATCAAGCAGGCGAAAGCCTCTTAGCCTCTGTAAATCTTCCTGATGTTTCTGGTCTATCTGTTCCGTCACTGTCAATCTTCCCACCTGCTTTCCCTTCTGTTTTCGTATCTCCATACTACCATAAACCTCCCGATTTTACAAGCACATGGCTATTTGTGTAGTGTATCCATTACTTTCCGGTCAAACAATTCACATATGATATATCGAAAACTTTTTAATTTTCCTGCAACTGGTTGATATTAACTGTCTGGTAGTATAAAATAATAATTCATCAATCAATAGATAGATAGTAGAATTTTTAGAAATGTATCAATATATCTGACTTGCTGATGGCGACACTGTCGCCGTTGTCGTTGCCAAAAGTGGAGGTATACATTGTAAACAGCATTAATATGGTGGCACGAGAAAAGGTCAGCATACCCAAGTATTTAGATACGCTGACCTGCTTATTAACTGTTTATGAAGTGTATGAGTGGCATATAGTAGCCGTACAGATACGCTTATTTCCCCTTATAAGACCTTATTTCCCTCTATTCGGACATTCGGTTATCTCTGAATTTTAATCCCAGAAAATGAAAAAAGGCATAGTCCCAATACACCGATTGAACTAAGCCTTATGGATGGAGTATAGGGGATTCGAACCCCTGGCCTCAACAATGCGAATGTTGCGCGCTCCCAACTGCGCTAATACCCCATGCGTTGATTATAACACAAAACGCGCCAAAAGGGAAGAAAAAAATATTGATTCTGTTGAAACAGCGTAGTATACTGAACGTACCATAATATTTTCACTATTTAAGGAGGATGTCACACATGCGCAAAAAGACCATATTCTGCTCTGTATTGCTGCTTGTTCTATGCAGCGTTCTTTCCTGTGGCTGCGGCAATGGCGGGGACAGTAAGGCCGCTGACAAGAGCGGCAAGAGTGGCATCGCAGGCCTTGGCGGCAAGAAAGAGAAGAAGAGCAAGGATTCCGGACCGCTCAGGGATAATACGCCCAACGTACTGATCCCTTCAGCCGACGGAACGGTCACTTATGGGGCCGACCTGGTGACAATCGACGCCTCCCATACAGATCAGGGTTATGTCATGGTCCAGTATCGCGGATCCAATCCCAAGGTCAAGCTGCAGGTTGCTTCTCCCAACGGCATTACCTATACTTATCTGCTGTCGAAGGGCGGTCAGTTCGAGACATTTCCTCTCGCAGGCGGGAATGGCGCTTACACTCTGACGGTTCTTGAGAATGTAGAAGGCGATATGTATACCATTGCCTTTTCCCAGGATTTTGACGCGGCGATCTCAGACGAGTTTCTCCCGTTCCTGTATCCGAACCAGTATGTGAACTTCACCCCCGAGACCCAGGCGGTAACCAAGGCAAAGGATCTGGCGGGCAAAGCCCATTCCGATCTGGAGGTCGTGCGTGAGATCTATCATTATGTGATTGAGAATGTTACCTATGATGATGCGAAGGCACAAAGCGTGTCTTATGGCTACCTTCCCACCGTAGACGATACATTGAAGTCCGGCAAGGGCATCTGCTTCGACTATGCGGCGCTGATGTCATCCATGCTGCGTTCCCAGCGTATCCCTACCAGGCTGGAAGTCGGATACGCCGGAGAAGTCTACCATGCCTGGATCAGTGTATATCTCACCGGCACCGGCTGGATTGACGATATCATAGAATTTGACGGCAAGTCCTGGAGTCTGATGGATCCCACATTCGCGGCAAGCTCCAGCAGCTCAAGCCTTAAGAAATACATCGGCGACGGTTCTAATTATGTTTTGAAGTATTCTTATTAAGAGAAAGGAGTACATATGGCAGCACCAACACTTACCCCACTATCTAACATGGAGGTCTCATCCTTCTGTTCTCAGATGTCTATGATACTGAAGTCGGGGATCTCAACCATGGAAGGCATCTCTCTGATGCTGGAAGAAGCGGCTGATCCGGAGGAAGAGAAGCTTCTTAAGCTTATGGATGAGACTCTGCAGTCGACAGGCAGTTTCCACGAGGCGCTTTCAGCCACGGAGGCGTTTCCCGATTACATGCTACATATGGTAAAGATCGGCGAATATACCGGCAAATTAGACGAAGTTATGGGCGCTCTGTCCTCCCACTATGAGAGAGAGGCTTCCATCGCACAGTCTATCAAGAACGCCGTTACCTATCCTTTGATCATGGTATTTATGATGCTTCTGGTTATCCTCGTCCTTGTGACCAGGGTTATGCCGATCTTCAATCAGGTATTCAGGCAGCTTGGAAGCGAGATGACCGGATTCTCCAAGGCTATCCTTAACTTCGGAGTTGCAATCAACCGTTATTCCGTCGTTCTCATCGTTCTCATCGGAGTTCTGGCGGTCCTGATCCTGTATTTCGCAAAGACCCGGAGCGGACGCGCTGCGTTTGCCTCTTTTACTTCCCATTTTGCATGGACGAAGTCATTCTCGGAGAAGCTGGCGGCCTGTCGGTTTGCAAGCGGGATGGCCCTGACCTTAAGCAGCGGGATGAGTCCGGAAGAGAGTCTGAATCTTGTCTCAGCCCTTATCAGCAACGAAGGCTTTACATGCAGGCTTGACGCCTGCAGGGAATCTCTTGACCAGGGCGAGGAGTTATCAAAGTCTCTGCTAGGGGCAGGCGTGTTCTCAGGTATTTATGCTCGTATGACCTCCATCGGTTCCAAGACGGGCGCTCTTGACGAAGTCATGCAGGAGATTGCCGACAGATATCAGGAGGAGATTGACCAGAAGTTCACCAGCATGATTGCGACACTCGAACCGACACTGGTTATCGTACTTTCTCTGGTGGTAGGTATGATCCTGCTGTCCGTGATGCTGCCGCTTATGGGAATTATGTCAAGCTTATAGGAATCCCCAAGGGATACCCCGGAGGTTAATACACATGAAACATCGTTTTGAAACGCAGAAAAGTAGTTCGGCATCGAGAAACTTTATTGTTTCTATTGTCTGTTTTATCGTTATCGTGGCCCTGTTCATAGCAGGGACCTCCATTGTATCGGATAAGACAGACAATCAGGAGATTCAGACTCTTGAACAGGCTGTGCACCGCGGGATTGTTCACTGCTATTCCATCGAAGGCGCCTACCCCGAGAGTCTCCAGTATCTGCAGGATAACTATGGACTTACCTATGATGACGAGAAGTTCTTTGTTGACTATCAGGTACTCGGCAGCAATATCATACCGGATGTTACGATTATAGACAGGAGGGACAGATAGATGCGATTCCAGACACGGAGCAGGCATGTCATTGATTTCATATTTCCAATTGCATTATTCTTTGTATTTGCCGCTTCTTCCCTTGTCGTACTGATTCTGGCAGCAGATATCTATGGTTCCACTACCGACCAGCTTCAGGCCAATGACGAGAACCGGACGGCTCTCTCCTACATCTCGGAGAAGATACGGCAGAACGATTCCGAAGGAGCCGTGAAGATCACTACTTTGGAGGATACCGAATGTCTTGCCCTGTCCGCTGATTATAACGGCATTCCATGTACTACCTATATCTACGCCTATGACGGGATGCTCATGGAACTGTTCACCAGAGACGACGCGTCCGTTTCCCTGAAGAACGGCCAGAACATTATGGAGATTGAATCCTTGTCCATGTCGCAGATTGACGGCCGCCTCTATCAGTTTACCACGGTTGACAGCCAGGGGCGCGAAGGCTCCCTGATTGCCTCAGAAAGGAGCGTCCAATGAAAAAGCATACATCCAGCCGCTCCGGGCTTCTGTTGATGGAGATTATCATAGCGATCCTGTTCTTCTCAGTCGTAAGCGCCATCTGCCTGCAGTTATTCGTGAAGGCCCATAATATGGGAAGAGACACGGAAGAACTGGACATGGCGGTAAGACAGTGCAGCTCTGTTGCAGAGATCTTAAGCCAGGGAGAGCAGCCGCTGGCACAGATCGGTGAGATCTATTCCGGGTCGGATATTACAGAAGCGGGGGGTTCTGTCTACTTTAACAAGGATT
>CAMSTW010000127.1 GCA_947063855.1 uncultured Dorea sp. | reverse complement strand
GGCATGTATACTTCCGGAAGGCAGGGAGACGGCGCCGGACGGCGGGCAGGATGAGGCGGAAACAAAAGTGAGTTTTAGCCTTTATTCACTGAAACAGGTGTTTGCAAGCGGAGCTTATCGTTATCTGATTGTGATACTGTTTCTGATAGGACTGGCGATTGCGCCCATAAATAATCTGAAGGCGCCGATTCTTGAAAATGTGGGGGGAAATGTTTCAGATCTTGGAGTAGATGCATTCATCTGCGCCGTCGTACAGGTGCCCTTTATCGCGCTGGCGGACAGGATAGAAAGATGTTCCCTCCGCCTGCGTTATACGCTGCTTGCAGGTCTGCCGTTTCTGACTTTGCTGCTTGCGTTTTACGCCGTTTCGCCGGTTATGATTTTTGCAGGGTCATTTCTTTATAATATGGGGGTGGGAATCCTGCTGCCTACGATGAGAAATGTTACGGAGAAGAATGTTTCTCCTGCTTTCCGCAATCTTGGACATAATATTGCGGACGCGGTATACAGCAGTCTGACCGGTATCGTCAGTTTACTGTACTCCGGACTGGTGATGGATCTTTTCGGGATGAAGAGACTGCTGATCATCTGTATTCTGATCGTTCTGATGCCGGTTCTTCTGACCGGCGCCAGATTATTTTGCCGGGATGGATTTCGTGCTGCCGCGGCAGGGCGGAATCACCATTGAGGCGGTTGTGTAGAAATACACTCCGGAGTGTGTTTGAAAATAAGTGGGGGAAAAGAGAGAACCCGTGGAGATTCAAGGTAAGGGAAATACTTGGATTCCATGGGATTCTCTCTTTTTTAATTTTATATATGGCTTATCTTTTGTGAAAAGTAGTCAAAAATGTATATATATTTTTGTGCACATATCCCAAAATTATTAAAATACACCAAATACGACAGATGTCGTTTTGAAAAGAAGGAAAATTATGTATAATTTATTTACAACATAGTTCTGATCTATTATGTATTATGCGGTATGTTTTTAACGGAATAATTTTAACGAGCAAGAAACAGTGAACAGCAAACAGCAAACAGCAAACAGCAAACAGCAAACAGCAAACAGGAAACAGCAAGCAGCAAACAAATAATCAAACAAAGAAAGGGATGTGAAGAGATGTATAACAAATTAATGACATGCTTGGCAAGTGTAAGAGAGAAGATTGATTTCAAACCGGAGACAGCATTGATCTTAGGTTCCGGGCTGGGCGATTACGCAGATGAGATCAAGATTGTGGACACCATCGAATATACCGGGATTGAAGGTTTTCCGGTATCCACGGTTAAGGGGCACAAGGGACGGTTCGTCTTCGGATACGTGGAGGAGACCCCGGTTGTGATCATGCAGGGACGTGTACATTATTACGAGGGATATCCTATGTCCGACGTGGTTCTGCCCACCCGCCTGATGGGGATGCTCGGTGCGAAGAAGATCCTCCTGACCAATGCGGCAGGCGGCGTGAACGACGCCTATAAGCCGGGGAACTTCATGCTGATCACGGACCATATTACAACAGGAGTTCCAAGTCCGCTGATCGGGCCGAATATAGACGAACTAGGAACCAGATTCCCGGACATGAGCGAGGTATACAGCGTCCGCCTGCAGAGTGTGATCCGCAGATGCGCGGCGCAGTGTAAGATTGACATCAAGGAAGGCGTGTATGTACAGTTCACCGGACCGAATTATGAGACGCCGGCGGAAGTACGGCTTGCAAGAATCTGGGGCGGGGACGCAGTAGGTATGAGTACGGCTTGCGAGGCCATGGCGGCGCGCCATATGGGTATGGAAGTCTGCGGTATCTCCTGCATCACCAATATGGCGGCAGGTCTGTCGAAGCAGGAACTGAACCACAAAGAGGTGCAGGAGACGGCGGACCGTGTGGCGAAGTCCTTCAAGGAACTGGTTACGATGGTCGTCACAAATATGTAGAGAAGTGCAGTAAAAGGATAAATCAAAAACTGCAGAATAAATTGTGCAAATAAAGGAAGTACAGCAGTGATGAGAAATTATGTAATAAAAGGAAATATCTGCTATAGCAGGACAAGTAAGGAACTCTGTATAGCAGAGAACGGCTATGTTGTATGTAAGGACGGCAAAAGTGCAGGCGTTTACGAATCGCTGCCCAGGATCTACGAAGCCCTTCCGTGTTACAATTATGAGAATAAGCTTGTCATTCCCGGACTTGTGGATCTGCATGTACACGCGCCCCAGTATCCGTTCCGCGGGCTGGGGATGGATCTGGAACTGATCGACTGGCTGAATACACATACATTTGTAGAAGAAGCCAGATACGCAGATCTTGATTACGCCGAGAAGGCGTATGACATCTTCACAGAAGACCTGAGAAACAGTGCGACCACCAGGGCTTGTATCTTTGGGACCATCCATGCAGACGCGACACTACTGCTGATGGAGAAGCTTGAAGATGCGGGACTGACGGCGTATGTCGGGAAAGTGAACATGGACAGGAACAGCCCGGAATATCTGTGTGAAAAGAGCGCCGAAAGCTCGGCCGAAGATACACAGAAGTGGATCCTTGACAGCCGGAGATTCAGACATGTCATGCCGATCCTGACGCCGCGTTTTACGCCCTCGTGTACAGACGAATTATTCGAGAAGCTCTCCGGGCTGCAGAAGAGATACCGTCTGCCGGTGCAGTCGCATCTGTCTGAGAATCTGGGAGAAATTGCGTGGGTCAGGGAACTTTGCCCGGGGACGCAGTTCTACGGAGAATCCTACGACCGGTACGGGTTGTTTGGCAGTTCCTGTCCTGCGATTATGGCACATTGCGTTCACAGCGGGGAGGCAGAGATGGAGCTGATGAGGAAGCGTCAGGTATTTGTCGCCCATTGTCCGGAGTCCAACGCGAACCTGTCCTCAGGCGCGGCTCCGGTGAAGACGTATCTTGAGAGAGGCATAAAGACAGGATTAGGTACGGATATCGCGGCAGGCTCGTCCCTGTCTGTATTCCGGGCGATGGCGATGGCAATCCAGTGTTCGAAGCTGAGGTGGAGACTGCACGACCAGTCAGTATCGCCGCTTACGGTGGAAGAAGTCTTCTATCTGGCGACAAAGGGCGGCGGAGAGTTCTTTGGCAAGGCGGGAAGCTTCGAGGAAGGTTATGAATTCGACGCGGTGGTGATGGATGATTCTGCCATCAGGCATCCGGGGAAACTAAGCGTTAGAGAACGCCTGGAGCGGCTGATCTATCTGGCAGACGACCGCCATATAGCGGCAAAGTTTATAAGCGGCCGCGTGATTTTCCGGGAGAGATAAGATGAAGTCAAAACAACAGTTATTAGAACTCTTAGAGAAGACAGAACCGGACCGGAGCAGGTATCTCAGGGGGTTGTTTGAGTATGTGCCGGACATGATTGTGGAAGAGATGATATACGAAGAAATAAAGAGCGGTCAATACATCCTCCACGCGGGAACGCCGGGCAATATGGTATACATCATTCTGTCAGGAAAGATTACGGGCGTAGATCACCAGAGAATGGGGCGCGTGTATTATTTCATGGATTTTACGAAGATGTATATCATCGGAGATTTTGAAATATTCGCTGATATTCCGGAATACTGCGTATCTATCTGTGCGGCGGGGGACTGTAAGCTTCTGAAGCTTCCGGCGGGCAGTTATATGAACTGGATCAGGCATGACGAGAACGCACTGTTCCTCAGGATGAAGAATATCATGGCGACCCTTACTTCCGAAAGGATGGTTGACCGTGAATATATATTCATGAACTGCAAAGAAAGACTGGTGGATTATCTGGTCAAATCCTATGAAAACGGACAGACGGACGTCCGGGGACGGCACCGGATATCAAAGACCCAGGCAGAGCTTGCGGACCGGATCGGGTACAACGTAAGAAGCATTCAAAGAAGCATTGCGTCATTGGAGAAGGAAGAACTGATCTCCAATGCCAACGGAAAGATCACGCTTACGAAAGAACAATTTCAGCGGTTAAAAGAGCGTTACAAAACAATATAAGGTTTAAGAAAGAGGGTATAAGAATGAAGA
>CAMSTW010000126.1 GCA_947063855.1 uncultured Dorea sp. | reverse complement strand
TCTGGGCCTTATCCGGGGCCTTGAAGCAATGGTACGTATATTTGCGGTCGAAGACGCTGGGAACGTCGTCTATAGTCATACGGTATACATAGGTCTTCGACAGGGCGTTGAGCTGTGCATGAAACCTGGCAAGCACCTCCTTCACCTCTATAACCGCGATATCCATGGGAAGGTAGCGGTTCAGATAATGCTTGATGTCCAGAACCTTCATATCAGAGGCGGTCTTGAAGTTCGCAATCTGTGCGTATGCATGTACGCCGACCTCTGTCCGGCATCCGCAGTTCAGTTCGATCTGGGATTCTCCCGTCATCTTCCGTAAGACTTCCAGAATCTTGTTGGAAATCGTATTATTGGATTCATCCTTGCCAAGACGGGTCCAGCCCTGATAGCGGCTGCCGTCATATTCGATTGTAAGTCTGATATTTCTCAGATTATCCGGCTCTTCTGTCTTCTTCTCTCTCTTAAACATATCTGGAGACCTCGGCTTTCCTTTACCCTGAGTCACAGGTTACTCTTTGATATAATAAAATATCCGTCTGATTTATATTTTTATTATATCAATAAGTGATTTGGGTGTAAAGCAGAAATGAATAAAAGGACTTGACAGAGAAAGGATGAAAGGTGTGTACTGATATAAAAAGAACAGGAAAAGGAGACCGGAGTATGAGTATCGGTAATAAAATAGAGAACTTAGATGAGAATAAGAGAGAAGAGAAACCAGAAACGAGAAAAGTATCGGAATCCGTTGTTGAGACGGTCCATATCGTCAGACCCAACCATCTGAACGGGGCAGAGCGTCTTTTTGGAGGGATCCTGATGCAGTGGATAGACGAGGTTGCGGCCCTTGCGGCAAAGCGGCATTCCCACAGGAATGTGATCACGGCGTCTGTAGACAATCTCAGATTCCTGAAAGGAGCGTATCAGAAGGATGTGATCGTCATCCGGGGGAAGGTAACGTATGTGGGGCGGACCTCCATGGAGGTGAAGGTAGATTCCTATGTAGAGAAGATAGACGGCAAGAGGATCCTGATCAACCGGGCGTTTTTTACCATGGTGGCGCTGGATGACAGCGACAGGCCGACAGAAGTGCCGGGCCTGGGGCTTGAGACGGGGGAAGACAGGCAGGAGTGGGAGAAGGCGAAGCTCAGACGGGAGATGCGGATACGGCGCAGAGCGGAAGATTTCTAAAAAAATTTTTGTGCACATTATGCACCCAAAAGATAGGTCAGAACGTCTAATAAGTGTAGTTGAAAATACAACAGCTGTACTAGAGCAAAGAAAGGAGGACGGCGTATGGATGTTTTGCTTGTGAAGCGTGCACAGAGAGGCGACGTTGGAGCATTTACAGAGTTGATTGAGAAGCATAAGACGGCGCTCTATAAGGCGGCGAAGAGCTATCTGGGCAGTGAAGAGGATATTGCAGATGTCATGCAGGATACGGTGCTTGCAGCATACGAGCATATAGGGGAGCTCAGGAAGACATCATATTTCAAGACCTGGCTCACCAGGATACTGATCAACCAGTGTAAGGATTTTTTAAGACAGCAGAAGCGGTATGTCCTGTCGGAGCAGATCGCGGAGACGGCGTACGAGATGCCGGAGAATGACCGGGAATTCTATGAACTGGTCAAGGAACTGCCGGAAGACTACCGTATGATATTCCTGCTGTATTACGGGGAAGGATTTCGGACGAACGAGATTGCGCAGATCCTTGAGGTGAATGAGAATACGGTAAAGAGTAGATTGAGAAGAGGACGGGACAAATTAAAGCAGGTGTTATGCTATTAGGCAGGAAAGGATGCTGTCTATAATAGGCATAATGTGTGGAAGCTGCTGTCAGGCAGGAAGGTATGATTGATTCAGCAGATTGGGGATTCAAGATCAGGAGGTATCAGATATGAGTGGAACAAAGAAACGTATGAACGATATATTAAGTCAGGATATTCAGGTATCGGATGTGGTGAACCAGAGGCTAAAGGATACGTATGAGATATTAGAGAGACGGCAGGAGATTACAGGGAAGAGGCATTCCTATAAGAAGAGCCTGCGGGCAGCGGCGGCAGTCGCGGCCGTTGTCTGCCTTGCGGTGCCAAGCGCGGTGTATGCGTCGGTGAAGGCGGGAGTTTTCGATGGAATGTTCGGGAATACGACGAAGAAATCCTGGGATATCATCCATAAAGAGGTTGATAACGGCAAAGGCGGTACGACCGCGGTAGACATTCCGTCCAAAGAATTCGTACCGGTGGATGAGTCAAAGGCAGACGGGCAGATCGGACAGTGGGTGATGGATGAACCGATTGTAAAGCAGATTGGAGAGCATACGCTGACGATTGAGAGTTTTGTCTATGACAGCAGCGGAGCGGTGATGTGTTATACGTTGGGACGCAAAGGAGGCGTGACTGCCCTGAAAGCGGATGAAAGTACCAATGTGGCAAAAGGAGCTGTGTTCACAGATGAGGTGGATTTCCGGTTCTCCGTCCAGTTTGGGACGCCGCAGGATGAGGAATTTATTTTTGCAGGAGATAATACGTATGTGGATTTGGAAAAGAGTACGGACGAACTGTTTTACTGTACATCCTATATGTTATGGTCGGACAATCTGAAAGAAGGGGATGTGCCTCAGTTGGTAATTACGAAGTATCCGGATACATTGAAGGAAATCTATAAGCTTTCTCCGGATACGACTGGCATGACAAAGGAGGAGGCCAAAGATGAATCGCTGTGGAAGGAATATAATGAAGCGATGGCTAAGGTCGAGACGGAAACCATCGACTTATCGGACAAAGGACAGATTCCTGTTAAGACGATTGATATGGGAGAGAAAGGCCGTCTGGTATATTCACCCATATCCATCCGCGTAGATATGTCCAAGGGAATGGGGCTCTCCGAAGAGGAGGCGCTGGATCCGTGTTATATGAAACATATGGAGATTAAGTATAAGGATGGAAGCAGTTATGTTGTTTCGGACTCGGAAGAGCTGATTGAGAACAGCGGATATGTATTAGGATTGGCTGGTCAGGCGGGGGCATGGTATAAGACTGTATTCAACCGTCTGGTGGATACGGACGAGATTGCGGAAATCATTGTCAATGACGTGAGTTTTCCGGTAGAATAGAGACGATTAGGAGCTGGTGCAGGAGTAGATGAATCCTCTACAAGGGCATCAGCTCTTTTTTCGTTATTTTGCATTGAATTGACCGCCTGAAATTGCTATACTGACAATAACGGTCGTGAAGAACGAAAGAAAACGGACATCAGAGAAGTGGAGGAATCAAAAGATGGAGAATATCGTGTACCGGAATCCGGTGGCAGAGGAAGCAGAAAAGATTGTGGATTTCTATAATTATGTGGGAGGAGAGACCAGTTTCTTAAGTTTTGAGAAGGACGAATATCCTCTTGGAGTTAAAGAACAGGAAGCAGAGATCAGAAGACTGGAAGGAAATGCGAATAACACCATGCTTCTGGCCCTTGACGGGGATGAGATCGCGGGGATCGCAACAATCAATTCCAGCCATAAGGTGAAATCCCGCCATGAGGGAGAATTAGGGATTGTTGTGGCAAAAAAGTACCAGGGACAGGGAATCGGGAGCCGGCTGATTGAGATGCTGATTGACTGGTGTAAGGGAAATGGAGTGACCACCAGAATCCGGCTGGATACAAGGACGGATAATACGCCGGCAGTCTCTTTGTATCTGAAATTCGGCTTTGTGGTGGAAGGCTGTCTGAGGAATCAGACGCTCTTAGACGGGAAATATTACGACCTTTATATCATGGGGATGATGATAAAATAGAAGGACAGACACTTGATATTTATGTGAAGATGGATTATGATAGTCATATAATATTTTTAGGAGGAACGTAAGATGTACAAGATATTAAAAGCCGAGAAGCTGGCTGATAAGATTTATCTTATGGATGTGGAAGCGCCGCGGGTTGCCAAGCATTGTGAGCCGGGACAGTTTGTGATCGTTAAGATGGATGAAAAAGGCGAGAGGATTCCGCTTACTATCTGTGACTACGACAGGGAAGCAGGGACGATTACGATCGTGTTCCAGGAGATCGGGGCTTCTACCATGAAGATGGCCGAGATGAAGGCAGGAGATTCCTTCCGCGACTTTATCGGACCCCTGGGTTGTCCGTCAGAATTCGTAGAAGAAGATCTGGAGACTTTGAAGAATAAGAAGATGCTCTTTGTAGCAGGAGGCGTCGGAGCGGCTCCGGTCTATCCGCAGGTGAAGTGGCTTAAGGAGCATGGCGTTGACGTAGATGTGATCGTTGGTTCCAAGACCAAGGATATGCTGATCCTGGAGAAAGAGATGGAAGAG
>CAMSTW010000125.1 GCA_947063855.1 uncultured Dorea sp. | reverse complement strand
CTGTGCGTCGTCGAACTTGTCAATTCCGATGGAACGGCTGCATTCCTCCAGGTAGATCTCGATGATCTCGTAGAGATAATTGTTGAGCGCGTCTGTCTTACTTGGGAAATAATGATAGAAGGTCATACGGGATACGCCTGCCTTCTTTACGATATCCGAGACCGTGATATCATCATACTTCTTTTCCTTCATCAGGTTTATTACGGATTCCCCGATGCACTGTCTGGTAAACCGGTTTCTTTTGGTAAATTTGTTCCCGAAGATATTCTTCATCAGTGGAAGGTTCCGTTTCATGTCTGTTCTCCTTGACGCATTGTATTTGCGGATGGAAATGATTCTGCTTGCTGCCTGTTCGTCTTCTTGACCGTGGCCGGCAGACTGGATGTAAAATAACGATTATTTTACATATATGGATCTTTTGTAAATTGTATCATAAGTGGGCATGCTATACAATGATATGTAGTAATAAAAACCATGTTCCATGTGGGTGAAAAGGAGAAGATTATGGGAAATATAGTATTGCTTGCAGAGACCGGTTCTGATATTCCGCCGGAGGCTGCCCGGGAGTATGGGATATATATTGTTCCGATGCATGTATCGTTTGGAGAAGAGACGAAAGACGACGGATCATTTCCGCCGGAGGAGGTCTGTGATTATTACAGGAATGCAGGAAAGCTTCCGAAGACCAGCGGAAGTGTGCCGGAGGATTTTGAGGCCGTATTCGACAGAATCCACAGAGAGCATCCGGACGGTCAGATCTTGTATCTGGCGTACTCTGCCGTTACGACCTGTTCTTATCAGAGCGGTATGATTGCCGCGGAGGGCAGGGATTATGTGACTGCGTTAGATACGAAGCATGTGTCCGTTGGGCAGTGTGTGGTGGTGACTTTGATGGCAAGGCTTATCAGGGAACATCCGGAATGGACTGTAGAGACGGCGAGAGCGAAAGCGGAGGAAGTAAGCAGACAGGTCCGCATGTGCTTTGTACCGGATACGCTGGAATTTCTGCGCGCCGGAGGAAGGGTCAGCAATGCGGCGGCGCTTTGCGGTGCGCTGCTTAAGATACATCCAAGGATTGAGATACTGGACGGATATCTGAAGGCTACGAAGAAGCACCGCGGGACGATGAAGAAGGTCGTGCCGCAGCTGGTCAGGGACTATATTGCCGAGCAGAATCTGGATAAGAAAGAACTGTGGCTTATATGGGCGCCGGGGCTTGCCGAAGAGATTAAGAGAGACGCCGAAGAAGCGGCCCGGGAGTGTGGGGTTCAGAAGGTTACCTGGGTCAAGACAGGCGGCGTCATTACCACACACGGCGGGCCGGGGGCATTTGGCGTGGTGGGCCTTAGCTTGTTCAATCCCACTTCGTCCTGCAGTAATAGATCAGGAATACCAGCGAACTCAAGAACCAGGTAAGGGGATATGCCCAGAATATCACGCGGATATCCGGAATGAACCGTATCACGACAGAGATATAACTCACCCGGAAGATACACCAGAAGATCAGCATGACAACCATGGGCACCACAGATTTCCCCGCTCCCCGCAGGATGCCTGCCATACAGTGGGAGAAGGCGAGCAGGAAGAAGAACATGGTCTCCGTGTGTGCCTGTCTGGCGCCGTAGGCGATGACCTCGGGGGTGTTGTTGAAGGCTGCGATCAGTCTTGGGGCAAGCAGATAGATGAAGACTCCGATCAGTTCGGCCATCGTGGTGGTACAGGCGATTCCGAACCAGGCTCCCTTCCGTGCCCGCTCAGTCTTCCGTGCGCCCAGGTTCTGGCTGATGAAGGTGGTGAGAGCCAGAGAGAAGCAGGTGATAGGCAGGAAACCGAATCCCTGGATCTTGGAATACGCGCCGCATCCTGCAACAGCCATCTGTCCGAACTGGTTGATATTAGCCTGGACGAATACATTTGCAACGGATATGATGGAGTTCTGCAGTCCGGCAGGGAGTCCGTTGGTCAGAAGCTGTCTAAGCATCTTCGTATCGATCCGTATCTCTCTGAGAGAGAGGCAGAACTCTGCCGGGCTGTGCAGAAGCTTATGCAGGCACAGGCATACGCTGACAAACTGTGAGATCACGGTGGCAAGGGCGGCGGCGCCGACTCCGAAATGGAATCCTCCGATCAGCACCAGGTCAAGAACGATGTTGATTACGGAAGAGACGATCAGGTAGATCAGCGGATGCCGGCTGTCTCCGACGGACTGTAAGATGCCGACGGAGAAATTATACATGACAAAAGCCAGTGAGCCGAGGAAATAGATCCGAAAGTAAGTGACAGAGTTAGGAAGGACCTCGGCGGGCGTATCCATCAGACGCAGGATCTGCGGCGCTGCGAAGACGCCTACGAAGGTAAGCGCCGTGCCGCAGATCAGACCAAAAGCTACGGTTGTATGTATGGACAGCCGCAGCTTTTTGAATTCTCTGGCGCCAAAATACCTGGCGATAACGACGCCCGCTCCGATGGCGATCCCGTTGAAAAAGCCGACCATCAGGAAGATCAGGCTGCTTGAAGAGCTGACGGCCGCAAGGGCGGCGTTCCCGATAAAATTGCCGACAATCAGAGAATCTGCCGTATTGTATAGCTGTTGAAATAGATTTCCCCAAAAAAGAGGAAACGCAAATGTAAGAATGCGCTTCCAGATAGAACCTTCTGTCATCAATGTTGATGAAGAACCTGACATGGCAGGACCTCCTGTATCCCGGGAACCGTCGTCCAATCCGCAGGCTGCTGATTGTGGCAGTTCCGTATATTCAGGGTGTAAGAATGATTCACGATATTCTTACACCCTGTTTCATTAAGTATAGGATATTAGATAGAGAAAATCAATACTATTTTTGCTTCTTAAGGTAGAACTGGAAGGAAGCATACTCCTCCACCTCCCGGTCGATGGGGAGTCCGGCGTTCATCAGCGCAGAGCCGGAGCGCAGTTCTTCGCCGCCGTTCACAGAATACATGGCGTCCGGTTCTAAGCCCTTGGCGCGGATGTATTCCTGCGGTCCGTTGCAGGTGAGGTTCGTGACAACCACACTCAGGAGCGATTCGGACTTGTCCTTCGATACGTGCTGCCATGCGGTCATGTTGCCTGTCTTAAAAGGATTCGTCAGGCGATAGTAATCCCCTTTGATGATGAGAGGATAATACTTACGGAACAGGTCGCTCTGCTCCTTGCAGACGGCGTGGTCTTCTTGGGAGAGATGGGTCGCGTCAAGCTCGTAACCGAAGGTCCCGCACATGGCGACGACTGCCTTGGTCCGGATCGGAACGAACTTCCCGCTGTCGGAGATGTGCGCTCCCATGGTGCATACCGGATAGACGAAGGAGGTTCCATAGTGAAGCTTCAGCCGGTCGATGGGGTGGTTGTTGTCGCTGACCCAGTATTGCGGGTAGTAATGCAGCATCGCCGCGTCATAACGTCCGCCGCCGCCGGAGCATCCCTCGAACAGGATATCCGGATGGGTCTTGATGATCTCATCCATCACACGGTACAGGCCAAGGATATAACGGTGATATACCTCGCCCTGCTTCTCGGGCGGAAGCTCGTTGGACCAGATATCCGCAAGAGAACGGTTGATATCCCATTTCACATAGAAGATATTGGCGTCGTCAAGTATCCCGTTCACCTTCTCAATCAGATAATCCTGCACGTCTTTACGGCTCATATCCAGCGCCATCTGATTCCGGCTCCTTACGGCATGGCGGCCGGGAATCTGCATCGCCCATTCCGGATGGGCGCGGTACAGGTCGCTGTCCTCGGATACCATCTCAGGCTCGAACCAGATGCCGAACTTCATTCCGAGATCGTTGATCTGTTCTACCAGTTTATGAAGCCCGCACTTAATCTTCTCTTCATTCACGTACCAGTCGCCCAGTCCGCTATTATCGTCATCGCGTTTCCCAAACCAGCCGTCGTCCATCACAAGCAGGTCTACGCCCATGTCTTTGGCGGCTCTGGCGATCTCGACCAGCTTCACGTCGTCAAAATCCATGAAAGCCGCTTCCCAGCTGTTGATCAGTACCGGACGCTGCACCTCTTGTACGAATTTGCTCCGGCAAAGATTGGTACGGTAGAAATCATGGTAGAGATGGGAAAGTCCTGTAAAGCCATGCTCCGTGAACGCCATGACGACTTCCGGGCCTTCGAAGACCTCCTGCGGCTTCAGCTCATATACGAACTGCTTTGGGTGGATTCCCATGACCAGGCGGAGCTGGTCATACTGGTCAAGTTCCACTTCTGCAAGGAAGTTGCCGCTGTACATCAGGGAGAAGCCGTAGCATTTGCCGTAATCCTCCGTGGCGTTCTGGCCGCACAGGATGACGAAGGGATTCTGCTGATGGCTTGAGGAGCCGCGGACGCTTCCGATGGTATGGATATGGTGCGTCATATGCTGTCTCTCCACCTGGCGTTCCTGGCCGTAGCGTCCGGGGAGGCTTACCAGGTCGAAGCCGGAGCCGTTCAGGAAATCCATACATACCGACATGATCTTCTTCAGATGGATGGGCGCATCCCCGCAGTTGACTACCCTGACGGCTCTTGTGATGATGTCGGCTTCCTCGAATACGCTGTACAGAAGTATGACCTGCACATTCGTAACCTTATCAGTCAGTGTGAT
>CAMSTW010000124.1 GCA_947063855.1 uncultured Dorea sp. | reverse complement strand
CTGATGCGCAATATGACGGCGAGAATGGAATATCTTGAGGCGGTCTATCATAAATAAAGCGCCGCAGACATGCGAGAGCAGTCTTAACGGAGATGAACGAACGGCTAACTACGACTTAGACTCGGCGGCATTCCTGAGTATCTTAGTCCTAGTTAGCCGTTCATTCGCCAGAGTACCGCTTAAGGATGTGCGGAAAAATAGCCGTCCAGTCATTGTGAACTCTTCTCTCAACTTCAAAAAGTAAGAATTATTTCTCTGCCTTTAAGAAATATCCCATATTTATACGTACTTCCTTCCGTTCTCTGTCATTATTAGAATAGCAGCAGCTGTCAAACCCGATCAGTTCAAATCCTTCTTTCTCATAGAATTGGATCGCCGCCACATTGCAGGACTGGGTTTCCAGAATCACAGCCCTGCGATACTCCCTGGCCGCCTGCTCCTTCGCCACGGCCATCAGACGGTGTCCGATCCCCTGCCTTCTGAGGGAATCATGAACCCACAACTCCGTCACCATCAGACGGTTACTCCACTCCTCCGGGCAGGTCTCGATACAGGCAAGCATCTCCATGTTACCGTTCCTCTCTTCAACAATCCCCCACGCACAGGCTTTCTCCCAATGGGGCAGATACAGTTTATCCGGGAAATCATATTCCTCCGGATAGTGCGTAACCGGTTTGTCAAAACGTTGTTTCTTAAGCCTTACATTGAATCCGGCAGAATCTCTTTCTATCTGCAGATCATAGTATTCCTCTGTTGTATACCTCATTGGTATCACGGTTCCTTCCCAGTCTTCTTTGGGAAGAATCTTAATATCTTCCGCCTCATATTCCAGTGCTCTTCCACTCATCACAACCTTCACTCCCTTCCTGACAGAATCGTACTTCTTCCACTCTATTTGTGGTACGGCGCTCCATTTATAATCCGGAATCCTCTGTAGATCTGCTCCAGCAGAATCACCCGCATCAACTGGTGCGGAAATGTCATACGTGAAAAACTCAGTGCATAATCAGACCTTTTAAGCACCTCCGCCCCCAGTCCAATTGACCCTCCGATAACAAACACGACATGGCTGTTTCCCTGCAGGCCAAGTCCTTCCATCTTGTCTGCCAGTTCCTCCGACGAAAGCTGCTTTCCAAGAATCTCCAATGTAATCACATATGCATCTCCCTTCACATGCTTCAGTATCCGCTCTCCTTCTCTGGACCGGACAGCCTCCTTTTCAGCTTCGCCGGCATGCTCCGAAGTCTTCTCATCCGCCACTTCTACAATCTCAAGTTTACAATATGCTCCCAGACGCTTAACATATTCTGCGACAGCATCTCTTAGGTACTTCTCCTTTATCTTCCCCACCGTAATCAGCGTAATCCTCATCCCAAAGTTCCTTTCTTTATTTCCAGGCTATCCTTTCATATATCTACAGACTACTTATTCTGTTGTATGTTTTTGAATATATTTTAAATTAACGGCACTTGATCTTATTCCCTGACGCTTCTTACCCCAGCGCCACATCCAGTATCATCATAAGCACAAACCCGGCCGCAAACCCAATCGTCCCGATATTGCTGTGCTCTCCTTGGGCCGACTCCGGCACCAGCTCTTCCACCACCACATAGATCATCGCCCCCGCCGCAAATGCGAGCAGGTACGGCAAAACCGGCGTGATATACGCGGCGAGCAGCACTGTGATACCGCCCGCAATCGGCTCTACAATGCCAGACATGGATCCATACAGAAATGCCCTTCCCCGTCCCTTTCCTTCGCTTTGTATCGGCAGGGATACGATAAATCCTTCCGGAAGGTTCTGCACGGCGATTCCAATCGCCAGTGCAAATGCCCCTGCAGCCGTCACATCCGCGTTGCCCGTCAGAAGCCCGGCAAAGACAGCGCCGCTTGATATCCCCTCCGGTATATTGTGGATTGTAACCGCCAGCACAAGCATTGTAGATTTGTCCATTACGCACCTTGGTCCCTCGACCTCGTCAGAACCCACGTGCATATGAGGAATCGCCCGGTCAAGCGCTAACAGAAATCCAATCCCAAGTACAAACCCGGCCGCCGCCGGCATAAAAGCGAACTTCCCCATATGCTCCGACATATCCATCGCCGGGATCAGCAGCGACCAGACGGACGCCGCAACCATGACGCCTGCCGCAAATCCCAGAAGCGCCTTCTGTATCAAAGGTTTCAGTTCATTTCTCATGAACAGCACGCACGCCGCTCCCAGCGTCGTACCGATAAAAGGAATCATAAGTCCCCAGAAAATCATCATATCTATACACTCCTCCTACTCATTTTTATAATCCGAAATAAGTATAGCATAGATTTTCAGAACGTAATAGGCTCTGAAATTTTGTGATAATGCTCATGTAATTCGTATATTTTTTGCTGTATTAGCTTTATTAACTCCACTGGTTCTACCACAGTGGCATTATTTCCAAACGGTAATATGTAATCAGCAACCCATTCTAAAGCAGCATGGTTTATTTCCATGTCGATTATCCCGCCTCCTGTTGAAAATGTTTTCAATCCACTTGCAAGCAAACATTCACTTTCACAGCGTTTGACACCTATATCTGTCAGTTGGATTTTCATGTGGTAATCGCTTTTAACCTCTGTTTTTTCAAGATATTCCTGAATTGACGCAGGAATAGGGTATTTCCCTTTTGGATAGGGCTTTTCCTCGATGATTTCTTTGATTCGGTCAACCCGGAACACTCTGATCTGATTCGCTGTTGTACAATAGGCGGGGCAATACCAAAGTCCATTCATAGCATATAAGCCGACAGGTATAATTGTGCGCGTGCTTTCAGAATAGGTTGACGAATACCGAATTGTTGCGGCATGGCGGTTTATGACAACAAGAAACATGGATTTAAGCAATGGCGAATCGCAATGTCTGTCCGGAATCCAAAATACAACCTTATTTTGAATCTGCGAGATACTGTTTTGCATATCTAATGGCAGACAATTCAAAAATTTTTTCAAGACGGATATGGTTTCCTGTTCAAACGGCAGGTCACGGTGATATTGCAAGGCTTGACAGGCAAAGAAAATAGCTTTTGCTTCGCTTTCTGAAAAAGCAATAGGCGGCAAAATGCGTTCTTTTAAGATATGATATCCACCCGCCGCCCCGACTTCGGAGTAAAGAGGGAAGCCCGCCTGCTCCAATTCCTGCAAGTCACGCAGTATGGTTCTTTTTGATACAGAAAACTCATTTGCCAATTCGCCTGCTGTAAAATCCTTTTTTGCATTTATTGTTATCATCATTTCGATAAGCCGTTCTGCTTTTGACATTTTTGAACTCCTTTCAGAATGGTGACAGCTCTTGTCCTGATTCTATGATAAACTATTGATACTTTTTTATCTCACATGAGTCAATTTTTAAGGGACGCCGCAAAATCTGCCGCGTCCCTTACTCTATACTCTATAATTATTTACTCAATAACTCATGAATTCCCTTCGCGCCTGCCTTACCGGCTCCCATGGCAAGGATAACGGTAGCCGCGCCCGTCACGGCGTCCCCGCCTGCGAAAACTGCTGCCTTAGAAGTCTGTCCGTTCTCTTCCTCTGCAACGATACATTTCCTCCGGTTGGTCTCAAGACCCTTGGTCGTGGAAGCAATCAGCGGATTCGGTGAAGTTCCAAGAGACATGATCACCGTGTCAAGCTCAATCTCATACTCAGAACCTTCGATCTCTACTGGGCGTCTTCTTCCGGAAGCATCCGGTTCGCCAAGTTCCATCTTGATCACCTTCATGCCCTTCACCCATCCATTCTCGTCCACAAGGATCTCCTTCGGATTGGTCAGCAGGTCGAAGATCACGCCTTCTTCCTTCGCATGGTGAACTTCCTCCACTCTTGCCGGAAGCTCTGCCTCGCTTCTGCGGTATACGATATGTACTTCCGCGCCAAGACGAAGCGCTGTTCTTGCGGCATCCATCGCCACGTTACCGCCGCCCACAACGGCAACCTTCTTACCCGCAACAATCGGCGTATCGTAAGAATCATCAAACGCCTTCATCAGGTTGCTCCTGGTCAGGTATTCATTGGCCGAGAACACGCCGTTGGCTGTCTCGCCCGGGATACCCATGAACATCGGAAGTCCGGCGCCGGAACCGATGAATACAGCCTCGAACTCTTCCTCTTCCATCAGCTGATCGATGGTCGTAGACTTTCCGATCACCACGTTGGTCTCGAACTTCACGCCTAACTCTTTCACCTTCTCGATCTCCTTCTTCACAACCTTGTGCTTC
This sequence comes from uncultured Dorea sp., assembly GCA_947063855.1. Lineage (GTDB taxonomy): Bacteria > Bacillota > Clostridia > Lachnospirales > Lachnospiraceae > Sporofaciens. The sequence goes on along the minus strand of CAMSTW010000124.1, from coordinate 586 downwards.
GGAAGACGGAACTCCGGGATACCATATACAAGCACGCCGCCAAGCTCATGAAGCGCCTCAAATACGGTCACTTCATAGCCTAACTTGGCAAGGTCGCCCGCACAGGTCAGGCCGGACGGGCCAGAACCGATGACCGCAACCTTGTGCCCGTTCGTCTTCTCGGCCTTCACCGGCTTAATGTCATGCTCCAGCGCATAATCTGCAACAAATCTCTCAAGCTTACCGATGGATACCGGATCTCCCTTGATCCCGCGGATACACTTGCACTCACACTGGGACTCCTGCGGGCATACACGGCCGCAGATAGCCGGGAGTGCGGAAGACTCGCCGATTACTTTATAAGCCTCTTCGATATTGCCTTCCTTTACCTTGGAAATGAAGCCGGGAATATTAATCGCAACCGGACATCCCTCGATACACTTGGCGTTCTTGCAATTCAGGCAACGGGTTGCCTCCTCCATCGCCTCTTCCTTATTATATCCATAACAAACTTCCTCGAAGTTCGTCGCTCTCTCTTTCGCGTCCTGCTCCCTTACAGGAACTCTCTTTAATACATCAGCCATTAGTTGTCACCTCCGCAATTACC
>CAMSTW010000123.1 GCA_947063855.1 uncultured Dorea sp. | reverse complement strand
TGTATCTTCCGGAGAAGAAAGATTGGATTCGTATTCCAGAGCTATAATCTGGTTCCCGTGCTCAATGTATATGAGAATATCGTATTCCCCATTGAACTGGACGGAAATGCTGTAGACAAGGATTATGTGGAGCGCGTCATAGAGACTCTGGGGCTTAAGTCGAAGCTTGCAAGTCTGCCGGGGCAGCTCTCGGGCGGCCAGCAGCAGAGGGTCGCCATCGCAAGGGCGCTGGCGGCGAAGCCGGCGATTCTGCTGGCTGACGAGCCTACGGGGAATCTGGATTCGAAGACCAGCCAGGATGTGCTGGGGCTTCTTAAGGTAACCGGGGAGCGGTTTGGACAGACCATCGTGATGATTACGCATAATGAGGAGATTGCGCAGCTTGCCGGCCGGATCATCCGCATCGAGGATGGCAGGATTGTGAAGGACGGCGAAGGAGATGCGCAGGATCAGGGATCCGAAGGCCGAAAGCCGTGCAAAGAAGACGGCAGAGAAGGGCGGTGAAGGAGATGCGTAGAATCAGGAATCAGAAGGTGATCCGGCGGATTGCGGACCGGACAAGGAAGGCGGGAAATGGGCGGTGGACGATCGCGGCGCTTGCAATCGCGCTTACGACAGTACTCTTTACGACGATATTTACAGTAGGCGGGAGTATGATTGAGAAGCATCAGAGGGCGGCGATGCGCCAGGTGGGCACAAGCTCCCATGCGGGCTTCAAGTATCTGACGCGGGAGGAATATGAGATTGTCAGGAAGGATGAGAAGATCAGGGATCTCTCGTACCGCATTTTCGTGGGAAATGCAGAGAATAAGGAACTGGCGAAGCTGCACACGGAGGTCAGTTATTATGAGGATCTGAACGCGAAGATGAGCTTCTGTTATCCGGAGACCGGGCATATGCCTAAGAAAGATGACGAGATTGTTCTGAGTGACCTGACCCTGCAGGCGCTGGGGCTGCCATGCGAGACTGGGACAAAGGTGCGGCTGGCAATCCGGGTCAATGAGACTACGATTGAGCAGACCTTTACCCTATGCGGTTATTATCACGGAGACCGCATGGCCATGGCACAGGCCGCGGCGGTGTCGGAAGACTTTGCCGTCCGGACGGCGCCGACTCCGTCAGATTCCGCGATGGAGGGAACGATTGACTCATCTGACTATTCGGGCAGGATTATGGCGGATTTTAATTTTCCGGTAGGATTTGGTCTTGAAGGGCAGACAGAGCGGCTCAGGGAGCGATGCGGTTTTCCGGAAAATGCGCCCGTGGGGGTCAACTGGGCTTACCTGGGAGAGTCGGTAGATTTTAGCCTGATTCAGCTGATTCTGTGCCTGCTCCTTATCATTGTGATATCAGGATATCTGATTATTTATAATATCTTCTATATTAATGTCTATCAGGATATCAGGTACTACGGGCTTCTGAAGACCATCGGCATGACGGGAAAGCAGCTGCGTAAGATGGTGTACCGTCAGGCCAATATGCTGTCCCTTAGAGGGATTCCGGCGGGGCTGATTGCCGGGATTCTGACAGGCAGGTTTCTGCTTCCGGTGTTTCTGGATACGTTTGATTTCTTTGCCGTCGCAGGTGATGAGATGGAGCTGAAGCCGTGGGTCATGATCGGGGCGGCGGCGTTCTCATATGTGACGGTTGCGCTAAGCTGCGTCCGTCCTTGCCGGATCGCGTCTAAGGTCTCGCCTGTGGAGGCTGTGCGGTATACGGAAGGACAGGAGAATATGCCGGATGGGAAGCGCAGGATGAGAGGCCGGGTGTCAGAGGGAAAGCATGGTTTCATGCAGATGCCACGGGGGAAGAGGCGGCGTGTAACGGCATGGACGATGGCGGGCCAGAACATTCGCAGAAACCGGAAAAAGGTGGTGATTGTGGTTGTGTCCCTGTCTATGTCACTCATCCTTCTGAACAGTGTCTATACCCTGGTCAGCGGATATGATGCGGACAGTTTCGTGGCGCGGCGGGTCCTCAGTGATTTCTCTGTCTCGGACGCTACGCTTGACAGTGTTACGGTTTCCAGGGAGTCTGTGGTGACGGACGGAGTGACGGAAGCGTTCTTAACGGAGCTTTTGCGGCAGCAGGGAATCGAGGAGATTGGAAATATCTACATGAAGGATCTGGACCCGGAGTTCAGTAAGGAGGATTACGCCCTGCTTGAAGAGCGTATATTTGAGAATCCCAGAGCACAGGAATTTTGGCAGGAGAATGGGACTGCGGAAGTCGCCGGCGCCTGGCGGGCAGAAGAGAAGATGGACGGCAAGGTCTATGGGATTGGGCAGATGATCTTTGAGAAGCTTGAAAATCCGAATGGAGAGCTTGACTGGGAGAAGTTTCGAAGCGGGAATTATGTGATTGGGACCAGGTTTTATGCAGGCGGCGGCGAGGGGATTGATTTCTTTCTGCCGGGCGAGACGGTGACGGTCTGTAATGAGGCAGGAGAAAAGCGTGGATATGAAGTACTCGCGGTGGCTGATATGCCGTATGTCTGCGGATTCCAGACCTTTGGGATGTTCGACTGTGATTATATCCTGCCGGAGGAGGAATATCTGGATCTGATGGGAGAACAGCAGCCGATGCGAACCCTTATTGATGTAAGTGCAGATCAGGAAGAGGCGGTGGAAGTGTGGATGGAGAATTATTGTAAAAATGTCGATCCCGCGCTTATGTATACCTCTAAGGCATTGGCAGAGGCGGAGTTTGCGGAGTATAAGAATATGTATACACTGGCGGGAAGTCTGCTTGCCCTGATCCTGGCGCTGATTGGTATCCTGAACTTTGTCAATACCATGGCGACTTCCGTGCTGCACCGGAAGCGGGAATTTGCCATGATGGAGGCGGTCGGGATGACCGGAAGGCAGTTAAGGCGGATGCTGTGCTGTGAGGGCGGATGCTATGCGCTGTATACCGGGATCTGCTCCGCCGCCGTCTCCGTTCTGGTAAGCGTGCTGGTGGTGAAACCCTTTGGGGACGGGATGTATTTCTTCCAGTGGCATTTTACCATACTGCCGCTGGCAGTCTGCATACCGATACTGCTTGCGGTGGTGGTCCTGGTGCCGGCGGTGTGCTGCCGTGGCATGCACAGACTCAGTGTAGTGGAACGGCTGCGTAGGACGGAGTAAGGAACTCTCACAGATTAATTCCACTTGTACGGTTGTAAATCCATTTCCAGTGCACAGGAAGTTGGGAGACGCCCTTCCTATAAGCAGACATTAAAGGGCGTTTTTATGCCTTAGCATGCAGAAAAGCTGCCAGTGGCAGGTTTTTTGTAGCGGAGGCGAAATCCACCCCTTACGGAGACTTAGACTCGAAGACATTCCTGAGAGTCTTAGTCGTAGTTAGGGGTTAGTTCGCCGGAGCGTTGCCCAGTCTGTGTTAGGAAGGGCGTCTCCCAACTTCCGTCCCTTGAACGAGATATCAACCGCACAGGTGGAATTATTTCAGGACAGTTCCTGCCCCGGCAGCATTACTGGTAGCGTTTATTCAGTGAGAAGCCGCGCCCGCGTACTTCGCTGACCCGGCTGACAACGATGAAGCTCTCCGGGTCGATATTGTGGATGACTTTCTCCACCTTAGGCAGTTCCCGGTTGGAGATTACACTTAAGATTACGGGAGAGGGGTTATGCAGGTAGCCGCTCTCCCCGTTTAATATGGTAACGCCCCGGTCGATCTGGGTCAGGATGGCGTCGCGTATCTCGTCGGATTTCTCGCTGATGACCTTGATCTCGGTTCTTGTCGCGCCCATGAGCAGCATTTTGTCCAGTACGATGGTATAGATCAGCACAAGTACGACGCCGTACAGGATATTTTCCGCCGGACGGAACAGCGCCTGTGACAGCAGGATGCATACGTCGAATGCGTACATGCTGACGGAGACGGGGATTCTTATGGACTTCTGAAGCACCAGCGGCGGAATGTCCATGCCTCCGGTAGAGGCTCCGGAGCGGATGACGATCCCAAGCGCCATTCCGATCCCAAGGCCGGAGAAGATGGTGCACAGCAGGATATCCTGGGTCAGTATGTAGTCGCCAAGTACCCGGTCAAGCAGTTCCAGTGACAGTGGATACAGGAAGGTGCTTGCAAGGGTGGTGGCGGCGAAGGATCTGCCAAGGCAGAAGAAGCCAAGGATAAGCATCGCTACGTTGAAGACGAGGACAAAGGCGGAGATGGAAGCGCCTGTCAGGTAGTTGACGGTCAGTGCGATTCCGGTGGTTCCGCCTGTCACAAGCCCCGCGGGAAGCAGGAACAGCTTCACGGTCAGGGCGTACAGGAAATTCCCGATGAGTACAGAGATCAGTGATAAAAAGGTGTTCATGGTGTAATTCCTCCTATGATAATATGTACAAAAAAATACGCCTGCCGGGGGATTTTCCCTGACAGACGTGGATCGAGGCTTTGCCTAATACGGTATTATAATATAAAAGGACGATGGAAATGTCAAGTCCCAATTATGCCGTTTTGCATAGATGGTTTCGCATAGAAGCTGTATCAGATATTTTTAACCATACAGGCGGCATATTTTTACGGTTCTTTAATATTACAGCAACGGCATACTACGCGGATGATATCGTCTATGGACTGCTGCTTGCCGTCTTCTTCCCATTTAAGGAACGTATTGAGCAGGGCGCCGGCGTAGAAGTACAGTTCGTAGGCGGACCGGGGGTAGATGGGACCGACCATCCGGATCATGTATTCGTTGATGGCGTTGATCATCAGGGCGTGCAGATTGGCGCGTGCCAGCGTCAGGAAGAACTCTGCATACTGGTCGAAGAACAGGAAGGCGTGCCGGATATGCTGTGCGTCGTCGAACTTGTCAATTCCGATGGAACGGCTGCATTCCTCCAGGTAG
>CAMSTW010000122.1 GCA_947063855.1 uncultured Dorea sp. | reverse complement strand
GTGAACGTAAGATGATCGACAAGGCCTATGGCGGGGATATCATCGGCGTGTTCGACCCGGGGATTTTTTCTATCGGGGACACATTGACGACAGCTTCCGGGCGTTACGCATATGAAGGGATCCCAACCTTCGCGCCGGAGCATTTTGCCAGGGTGCGGCAGGTGGATACCATGAAGCGCAAGCAGTTTATCAAGGGGATCAACCAGATAGCCCAGGAAGGGGCGATCCAGATCTTCCAGGAGTTCAATACAGGTATGGAGGAGATTATCGTAGGCGTGGTGGGCGTCCTGCAGTTTGATGTCCTGAAGTACCGTCTGGAGAATGAGTATAACGTGGATATCCGTCTGGACAATCTGCCCTACGAATATATCCGCTGGATAGAGAATACGGATATTGACCTGGATAGATTAACCGGGACCTCCGATATGAAGAAGGTAAAGGATCTTAAGGGACGTCCGCTGCTGCTTTTTGTCAACGACTGGAGTATCCGTATGACCGTAGAACGTAACAAGGGGCTTGAATTGTCGGAATTCGGAAGGTCTTAGAAAAATTCTATCCCCCTACTTTGCAAACTACAGTTAATTTGTTATAATAAGAAGAAGTGTAATAGAGACAGGAGGTTTCCATAAGAATGAGCAAAGAAGAGAGAAATACGTATACAATACAATCCGAAGAGAATCTTGGAGAGATTAAGATTGCAGACGAGGTAGTGGCTATCATTGCAGGACTTGCGGCCATGGAAGTGGAAGGCGTCTCATCCATGACGGGGAACGCCACGAGAGAGCTGATCGGCAAGCTGGGAATGAAGAGTTTGTCGAAGGGTGTCAAGGTAGATGTGCTGGATGGAATCGTGACGGTTTCGCTGATGCTGAACCTGAAGTACGGATACAGTATTAAGGATACGACGCAGAAGGTGCAGGAGAAGGTGAAGGCTGCCATCGAGAATATGACGGGGCTTGAGGTTGCAGACGTCAATATCCGTGTCGCAGGAGTAGATATGCCGGAGGAAGCATAAGTGAAGAGAACAGTGCTTAGGGAACATATCTTCAAGATGGTGTTCGGGATCGAGTTCAATGCGAAGGATGAGATGCCGCAGCAGATGGAACTCTATTTTGAACAGCTTGAAGGTGCGAAGGATGAAGAACTTGAGTATATTCAGACGAAGGCACAGAAGGTGGCAGGAAGGGCTAAGGAGATTGACGCTCTGCTCAACGCGCACACGACCGGATGGAAGACCGGACGTATGAACAAGGTGGATCTTGCGATCCTGCGTCTCGCCGTATACGAGATGAAGTGGGATGAAGAGGTTCCTACGGGAGTGGCGATTGACGAGGCGGTGGAGCTGGCGAAGAAGTACAGCAGCAACGAAGGGCCGGCCTTTGTGAACGCCGTGCTGGCGAAGCTGGCAGACTGATTCGCAGAGATATTGCGGCCTTTTTCGGAGGGCAGTTTCGGAGGTGTTTTCAGGCATATGCCGATACGTTACACGGCCAAGGGGACTGTCTTTGGAGGCGGCTCAGGAGGGATATATGGCTCAGAACGTATATACAGTGAGACAAGTCAATGCATATATCAAGAATATGTTTACCCAGGATTTCATGCTGAACAGGATCTATGTAAAGGGCGAGGTTTCCAACTGCAAATACCATACATCGGGACATATTTATTTTTCTCTGAAGGATGAGTCCGGAACGATTGCCTGTGTTATGTTTGCAGGGCAGCGTGGCGGGCTCTCTTTTCGTATGAATAACGGCCAGCAGGTCGTGGTATTTGGTTCGGTGAATGTGTATGAGCGTAGTGGTTCTTATCAGGTCTACGCCCGGGAGATCCGGCCGGACGGGGACGGCGCCCTCTACGAGCGGTTCCAGATGCTTAAGAAGGAACTGGAAGAGATGGGGATGTTCGCCGCAGAGTATAAGAAGCCCATTCCGGCCTATGCCGGACGGATCGGCGTGGTTACGGCGCCGACCGGCGCCGCGATACGGGATATCATGAATATTACTGCAAGACGGAATCCGTTTGTACAGTTGATCCTCTATCCCGCCCAGGTACAGGGAGAGGGTGCAAAGGAGAGTATCGTCCGGGGGATACGGATGTTAGAAGAGACCGGCGTGGATGTGATTATCGTAGGACGCGGCGGCGGATCCATCGAGGATCTGTGGGCGTTTAACGAAGAGGATGTGGCAAGGGCAATCTTCGACTGCCGGGTGCCGGTCATCTCGGCGGTCGGACATGAGACGGATATAACGATCGCGGATTATGTGGCGGATCTGCGGGCGCCGACTCCTTCGGCGGCGGCGGAACTGGCGGTAAGCGATTACCGGCAGACGCAGATGCGCATGCAGGAGTACCAGATCCGCATGAACCGTCTGTTGATGCATAAGGTGCAGATTGCAAGGTTCCGGATACGGGATTATCAGACACGGCTTAAGTATCTGCATCCGCGTATCCGTCTGCAGGAGCAGCAGCAGAAGCTCGCTGAGTTTGAGGATGCGCTGCGACAGCTGATGAAGGGAAGGATTGACAGAGAGCGGCACAGGCTGTCGATCCGTATGGAGATCATGAAAGGAATATCTCCGATCCAGAGGCTGAACAGGGGATATTCCTATGTAGAAGGAGAGACGGGGGCTGTGGTCAGGAGTATCCGGCACGTGAGGAAGAAGGAACGCCTGTCTGTCTATGTCACGGACGGGGTGATCCATGCGTCGGTGGAAGATGTGCAGGAGGTACGGCATGATCCGGCGGACGGAGAAGTAAGGGATCATGTGTGACCGGCGTGCTGCGGCCGTGCAGACGGATATGGATGAAAGTGCAGCATGGCCGATATGAAATGACCGGACAGAAAGTAAAAATATCATGAGATTGACAAGGAGCATGACTGATTGGAGGCATGGCCGGACAGGAGGAGACATGACTGAGCAGAAGGATGTGCAAGAGGCGTTAAGCCTGGAAGAGTTGTTTGCACGGCTTGAAGATACGATTCACCGGATGGAGGAGGACGAGGTGTCTCTGGAGGATTCCTTTGCCCTCTATCACAGGGGGATGGATAACCTGCGGATGTGCAGTGAACGGATCGATGAGGTAGAAAAAAAGATGCTGGTGTTGGATGAAGAGGGTGAGACGCATGAGTTCTAATGATGATTTTCAGGTTCAGTTGAAGCAGAAGATACGTAGGATCGAGGATATTTTACAGATGTATCTTCCGAAGCAGATAGGATATCAGAGTGTAATCATGGAGGCTATGGGCTACAGTCTGATGGCGGGGGGAAAGCGGCTGCGGCCGATGCTTATGAAGGAGACCTTCTGTCTGTACGGCGGATCCTCCAAGGCGCTGCATCCGTTCATGGCGGCGATAGAGATGATACATACCTATTCGCTGGTGCATGACGACCTGCCTGCAATGGATAATGACGACTACCGCCGGGGAAGGAAGACCACTCATGTGGTATATGGGGAGGATATGGGGATCCTGGCGGGAGACGCCCTGCTTAATTATGCCTATGAGACAGCCTTCAAAGCCTTTGTGACGGATCCGGAGGAGAGTCTCAGATCGGGAAGGGCGCTTACGGTGCTTGGTGAGAAATCCGGGATCTACGGTATGGTAGGGGGACAGGTGATCGATGTCAAGGAGACGGGCCGTCAGATATCAAAGGATGTGCTGGATACCATCTACCGGCTTAAGACGGCCGCGCTGATCGAAGCATCCATGATGATCGGCGCCATCCTGGGCGGCGCCTCGGAGGAGGAAGTGAAGAAGGTTGAGAAGATTGCCGGGTATGTAGGATGCGCCTTCCAGATCCAGGATGATATCCTGGATGTGACCAGTTCCAGGGAGAAGCTTGGGAAACCGATCCACAGCGACGATAAGAATGAGAAGACCACCTATGTGACTCTGATGGGGACAGATGATGCCAGGAAGGAAGTAGAACGGTTGTCAGGGGAGGCAGTCCGCCTGCTTCACCAGTTATCCGGGGAGAATGCATTTCTTGAGGAGCTGCTGCTCTGGCTGATTCACAGGGACAGATAGGGGCTATACCAGGCGGCAGATTTATCTGGCGCCTGGTATAGACAGATAGAGAGGGGCCTGGTTATGTTAGAGAGAATACAGAAGGAAAATGATATAAAGGAACTGAATCCGGAAGAATTAGAGATACTGGCAGAAGAGATCCGCAAGTTTCTCATCGAGAAGATCAGTAAGAACGGGGGGCATCTTGCGTCGAACCTGGGGGTTGTGGAACTTACCATGGCCATGCATCTGGTATTTGAGCTGCCAAAGGATAAGATCATATGGGATGTCGGCCATCAGTCCTATACCCATAAGCTTCTGACAGGGCGTAAGGACGGATTCGACGGACTGCGCAAGTACGGGGGCATGAGCGGTTTCCCAAAGAGGAAAGAGAGCGCCTGCGACGCGTTTGACACCGGACACAGTTCTACGTCCATATCGGCGGGGCTTGGCTATGTACAGGCGAGGGACCTGAAAGGCGAGGATTACAGTGTGATCTCCGTCATCGGGGACGGTTCTCTGACCGGAGGTATGGCGTATGAGGCGCTGAATAACGCCGCATCGCTTGATACAAATTTTATTATCGTCCTGAATGATAATAATATGTCCATCTCGGAGAATGTAGGCGGGATGTCCAAGTATCTGGCAGGACTTCGGACCGCGGATTTCTACACGGGCCTTAAGAAGGGGGTTACGTCAATCCTGCACAGGGTTCCTGTGGTGGGAGATCCGATGATTCAGAAGATGCGCAAGACGAAGAGCAGTATCAAGCAGCTGGTCGTCCCGGGCATGTTTTTCGAGGATATGGGAATCACTTATTTGGGGCCGGTTCCAGGGCATAATATCCAGTTCTTGTGCAGGGCGTTTCGTGAGGCGAAGCGGCTCCGTGAGCCGGTGCTGCTCCATGTGATTACGGAGAAGGGCAAGGGAT
>CAMSTW010000121.1 GCA_947063855.1 uncultured Dorea sp. | reverse complement strand
ATCATCTCAAATAATGTGACAAAAACCGTATCTTTTAATTTGTTAATCAACAACCTGCGGCTCCAGCTTCTCATCTACATTCAGTTCCATATAGAGCGTCTTACGCTCTGTAGGAAGCTTGTCAAAGCCTTTCTCGCTGATCAGATAATAGATATCCCCTTCCGCCCCGTGCCAGGTCTGCCGTATACCGGGGAAGCCTTCTGCGCGGTTGTCCATATAGCCGCATATGGTAAATGTGTCCGACTGCTTTCTTGAATCTTCCAGTTCCATGGTCTTTCGTTCTTCATTATCTGCCTGATTCCAGGCAATGCTGTCCTTTCTCTGCCACATGGTCTTAAAATACACCGGTTCCCCCACGCTTTTTTCTGTCTGCTTCTCCTGCTTTGGCGACAGCTTATGGTCATGGAGAATCATCACACCGGTTCCGTCTGTCAGGCTGTCCATATCCACCGGAAGGTCATTCTCCTCTACATAGCGCTTAAGTCTTTCCAGTTCTTCCTCCTTCACAATCTGGATGACATCCTCGCCAAAGCCTTCAATCATAGAATAATCCCATTCCCACGCAGACCCTGTTCCCTCCTTTTGGGGCGCATCCATCGCGCCGGGAGTTGAACTTTCTACCAGAGGTTTAAGCCCTCTCCGGGATATAACGGTAAGCATATAGCCCCCTTCCATCACATACGACCGGTTCCTGTCTACTCCGTCGAGACTTAACAATTCATCCCTGACTTCCTGTGATACAGGCGAGAATTCATCGTACTGATTCGCCGCCAGCAGATAGAAAGAATCTCCTTCCGTCTCCATGGGATCCTCATTCGCATCCCTTGTCTTATATTCACTGCCATAGCCTTCCTCCTTCCCCCAGTCGCTGAATTCCCCTGCAATCAGGAAATCCGGCCTTTTCTCGATCACATGGATATAGTCGCCGCCCTTCGTAATAACGATTGTGGCAAGAAAGACTTCCATACCAAGAAACAGGGAGAATACCGTCCGCAGAAACTGTCCGCGGTTTCTGCCCAGATTCTGCCACGCCATATACCACAGCTCGCCGCGCGCACTTTTTTTCCATATTCTCCCGATTCTTCTTCTGCCATCTGACCGCCCCGGCTCATTTCTCCTGCTTCTCTCTCCTTTCTCCACGTCTGCTGAACATTCGATGGCGCTGAATCTGCCGAAGCGCCGGATCTGTCTTTCAGCGCTCTCATCTGCATTACAGGATTTACAGCTGCCGTAAGGCATATGGATCTTGCCTGACCGGTGCATCTTATCTGCCGATATGTAATTCATGCTCTCCACACACGAATTATTTACCACCTGTCTGATTATACCTGCCGCCGCCCCGGCCGTGAGTACCACCGTAAACCCGACGGCCGCCGCCAGAATTCCCGGCCGGAAGATCTGAAATCCCTCTGCTCCCCCATAGCTGCTTAAATACTGGTTCCCGAGCATCTCCGGAATCAGTATCTTCAAGACAAATGCCGAGAGAACCGTCCCTGCCAATACGCCCGGAATCAGAACGCTTCGAATCTGACCGAAGTATATCCCGCGGATCTGCTTCTTCGTGGCGCCGATGGTATTCAAAAGCCCCATCTGCCGGACGTCTCCCGCCATAGAGATCTGCATCACATTATGGATCAGGAAGTACATGCCGCCAAGGATTACAAGCGCGCCAAGCAGCGCCATACCGTAGCCGCCCGCCATACGGTTCACCGCATCGCCTGCAAATGTATTGCACGCCCTGACCAAAAGATCCGCACCTTTCTCCGCCACATCCCGATACAGCCGCTCTTCCGTCTCCCGCCAGCCCATGTTGTCCGCCTGGCAGATCAGTATGTCTGATTCTTTTCCAATATCGTATCCCCATTCCCTGCATTTGGCCTCTGAGATATATCCTGTCCCCGGGTCGGAGGGAGATTCTATATAATCCGTGTACCATCCGCTTATTAAGAACTCCTCCTGCACCTCCCGGAAGAGACCTATGCTGACCGTGAGGGTGACCGTCATCCCTTCCTCCGGTTCCTTAATTCCCAGGGCTTCCATCACCCGGACAGGCAGCATGATCTCCTGCTTCTTTGCCGGATAATGTCCGTGAATATCTGTATATGCGGGCCGGACAATCTTCTCCCATGCGGCTGTATCAAGCATCTGGAGCTCAAAAGACTGCCCGCTGCCTTCATCTCCTGCAGCAGCTTCCTTTGCCGCAGCCCATCCGGCAGAGATCTTCCTTCCTGCCTGCTTCACATACCCAAGTGTCAGCACCTTCTGATACTGAGACGCATTTGCTCTTTCAATCATGGCGGACGCCGTAGTTCCGGTCGCCCGCGCCGCCTTCGTATATTCCGCCTGCACCTTCCCCGTTGTAATCCCAAATACCATTGTCAGCGTAACAATGCACAGAGCAACCGCACACAGAAGAATCCGGTTTCTGCCCTTATTGTGCTGTCCGTACTCCTTTGACAGCATCCGGATCACAGACTGGTGGTTATCCGGGATAAACCGGTTTCCTTTCATCTTCTATCCCTCCTTGCCGTAATCCTTGTCCGAAGCTTCTGCCATATCTTCCATAAGCCGGGATTTACCCGCTTTTCCGTCTGCCGCGGCTTCTCTGCGTCCGCAGATTCTCCCGTCCTCTATCCGTATCACACGGTCCGCCGCCAACGCTACCTCCTCCTGATGCGTCACCACGATCACCGTCTGATGAAATCTCTCTGCACAGGAACGCAAGAGCCCCGCCACCTCCATACTATTCACAGAATCCAGGCTTCCGGTCGGCTCGTCCGCCAGGAGGATCGCCGGCTTGGTAAGAAGCGCCCTTGCAATCGCCGCTCTCTGCTGCTGGCCGCCGGACAGCGCCTTGGGCAGGCGGTTAAGCTGTTCCCGGATCCCCAGAAGCGACGTCACCTCGTCAAACAGCTCCTCGTCTGCCTCTGCGCCGTCCAGACGCAACGGAAGAACGATATTCTCATACACCCGAAGTACCGGCACCAGATTATACTGCTGGAACACGAAACCGATGTTTCTTCTGCGGAACACGGTTCGTTCTTCTGCTTCCATATCCTTCAGGCTGTTCCCGCGTATCCAGACGCCGCCTTCTGTTGGGATATCCAACCCGCCAAGCATATTCAGCAGAGTGGTCTTCCCGCTCCCGGAAGTACCGACAATCGCAACAAATTCTCCGTCCTCAGCCGTAAATGTTACTCCATCCAGAGCATGGACCTCATAGGTATCTGTGATATAGTATTTCTTCAGCCCTAAAGCCTTCACCATCTCCATAAATTCTGCCTCCTGTCCGTATGCCTGACCACACAATCCTCTGTTCCTGCGCCAAACACACTCTGATATCTTCCTCTCTTCCGTGTGAATATTGTCATGATTTATGATTCTATCACACTACAACAGCGATTACAACGGCACGCCTTCTGTCATTCACTTCCGCAAATAATGCAAACTTTATTAAAATCTTAAATTGCATGAATTATATATTGAATTTTGCAAGATACCGTGCCATAATGGTTATAGTCAGATAATAGTCAATAGTTTTTTATTTTTGAAATGGGGAATTAAATATGAAAAAAGAAATCCTTCAACAATGTATTCATTTTGTTGAATTTCTTGGAAACGCTCTCGGTCAGGATTACGAGGTTGTACTTCATGACCTTGATTCAGATCCTCCGGCTATCGCCGCTATTACCAACGGCCACATCAGCGGACGGACCATCGGCAGTCCAGTGACCGACGCCGCGCTTCAGATGCTCTCCGCGAGAGCCTATGAAGCGAATGATTATGTTTGCAACTATAAGGGGATTACCGAAGACGGACACATCCTGCGTTCTTCTACGATGTTTCTCAAAGACTCCTCCGGGAAACCAATCGGGCTTCTCTGTATTAATTTTGACGACAGCCGCTTTCAGGAACTGCAGGGGACGCTTCTTTCCACTATACATCCGGGAGACTTCTTAGAACCCGAGACGGAACGGGTATCTCCGCCTATACCCAAAGACGCATCTGTACCCGCACCTACAGCAGTAACGGAAAGTTTCCCAGTAGATATCTCATCACTGATGCAGAAGATCTTTGACGACGCAACCGTATCTCTTCCTACATCCATTGACAGACTGAACCAGTACGAACGCAAGGAGATCATAGAGAAATTGAATGAACAGGGTCTCTTCCAGCTTAAGGGCGCAATCTCCTTTGTCGCCAAGAAGTTCTCCTGTTCAACTGCCACCATCTACCGCTATCTCAGCGAGATCGGCGACTGACAGCTCCGTAGTATTACCAACTGCCAGGCCCGCAGGCGCTCTCTGTGCAGGGCTTGAATTGGACTGACGCATATCATTTGCGCCAGCCCATTTTTTCTGTACTTTTTTCCGCTGTATTTAACAGGAAATATTGAAGAAAAAAGAGGTTGCCAATATCTCCTGAACCGTGTATAATTGCTACAGAAAATTCATTGAAAATCATTTTTGGAGAGAGGTGGTTGACGTTGAACGACACCAGAACCCGGATCATCTCCGCCGCGATGAAGGCTGTGCGGGAGTACGGCCTGGAAGGGATGCGCATCCAGAATGTCAGCGATCTGGCGGGTATATCTCCCGGGGCGCTTTACCGTCACTTCGACAGCAAGGATCAGCTGATCCTGGAGTGCTTTACCCATGTGGACAAGCAGGCGGCAGAGATTTTCGAACATTTAAAGTTCAGCCCTGTGACCATGGTCACCGACCCGGTGGGGACGGTAAAAAGCCTGTGGCTGCCGTATTTCCGCTTCTGGGTGGCACATCCGGATGAGACGGTATTCTATCATCGTTTTCGAGACAGCACCTTTTTCCCAAAGTATCATGAGACACGGGATACGAGTTATTTTAATACCTTCATCGGTATGGTACATATAATTAGCAACCCCCATTTCAAATGGGGGTCTAACTTTAACCCCTCCGGGGTATT
>CAMSTW010000120.1 GCA_947063855.1 uncultured Dorea sp. | reverse complement strand
TCCTGATCTTCATACCCTCTCCCCCTTCATCCTGCTTCTTCTCCATTCTTTTCATAGACTATCCAATCTTCCCACCATTATATTCTATCTTTCCTTTTCACAAAATGCAAGAAAAAGCCATGCATACACCCACGGCAGACTGACTAAAAACTCATTCCATTTCCAAACTGCCTGCCGCGTTTGAAGCATTATAAACTGATCGTTTTTTGAAAAAAGATTCGTAAAATTCAAAAAGATACAGCATTCTGATAATGCTGTATCTATAGCGCCCTCCGCAGAGGTTATTCCAGTATAACCCTCACGGATTAACCGTATGTTTCGCTGGTGTGGGCTATACTAGTACCAGAGCGTGTTTGAAAATTACCCTAGCTGACCTTCAGCCTGAACTTCTGGATATCCTTCTCTGACGCAACCTTCTCAATAATCGCCCCGATCCCGCGCAGCTTCTCTTCGAACCGCTCGTATCCTCTCTGGATATAGACAATATCGTCCACAATCGTAATCCCGTCCGTCGCAAGGCCCGCGATACAGAGCGCCGCTCCTGCCCTGAGATCCGGAGCGCTTACTCTCGCACCGGAGAACCTGCGGATCCCTTCTATCGTCGCAGAATTCCCCTCCACCTTGATGTTCGCACCCATCCTTGCCAGTTCATCCAGATACTTGAAACGATTCTCGAAGATACTCTCCGTAATCGTACTTGTCCCCCTGCACAGAGCTAAAGTGACTCCGATCTGCGGCTGCATATCTGTAGGGAATCCCGGATAAGGCAGAGTCTTCACATGTGTGCTTCGCAGGCCACCCTTGGAGACCACGCGCACTGCATCGTCAAATTCCTCCACCTCGCAGCCAATCTCAAGCAGCTTCGCGATGGTCGCTTCGAGATGCTTCGGGATTACATTCAGTACAGTGACATCGCCTCTCGTCGCCGCCGCCGCGAACATGAAAGTTCCCGCCTCGATCTGATCCGGTATGACCGAATACTCTGAGCGGTGCAGACGCTGTACCCCCCGGATCTTGATCACATCGGTTCCGGCGCCTCTGATATTCGCACCCATGCTGTTCAGGAAGTTCGCAACGTCTACTACATGCGGCTCCTTCGCAACATTCTCCATGATGGTCAGGCCCTCTGCCATCGTCGCCGCCATCATCACATTGATGGTCGCTCCTACGCTTACTACGTCAAAGTATATATGCTTGCCGACCAGACGGTCCGCCTCTGCTATAATCTTGCCATGCCGTATCTCAACATACGCGCCAAGGGCACGGAATCCCTTGAGATGCTGGTCGATCGGCCTGCTCCCGATGTTGCATCCGCCCGGAAGCGCTACCTCTGCATGCTTATACTTCCCAAGCAGAGCGCCCAGAAGATAGTATGACGCCCTGATCTTCTTAATATAGTCGTACTCTATGTCAAAACTGTTAATATTCTTTCCGTTGACCTTGACCGTGTGCCGGTCCACTCTATGGACATTCGCCCCTATGCCGGAAATCGCATCCAGCAGTACATTGATATCGTTCACATCCGGCAGGTTATCCACCATTACAGTCTCATCTGTCATGATCGCCGCCGCAAGAATCGCCAGCGCGGCATTCTTCGCTCCGCCAATCTCTACTTCGCCAACCAGCGGATGACCGCCTTTGATTATATATTGTTCCATGCTGCACCTCAATACCTAATATTTACTACTCTCATCATATATCTTACCAGACAAATCCCTCATACCTGTAACAGTATGTAATCAAAATGTCCGGATGAATATGCTCTGTCGGACAAAAACACCGTCCACACATCCCGCAAGAAGCATGCATACGAGATGCGGTATATTCTTATTATACATAATATCTGTCATATATAAACTCGGAAATCTCTGGATTCCATTCTTTGTCGTGAACATTATTATACCACATATTCAGAATTTGTAAAATATTTTTTAATAAACTCGTAATTAATTCGTAATAATTTCATCAGGAAAGTGCATCCAGAACCTTCTGAATGGTCTCTTCCAGCTTGAGGCCGTCCTCGCATATGGTGATATCTGCGTACTTTTCCAAAAGCCTCACCCTCTCGTCGTACAGATCTCTCAATGTCTGTCCCTTCCTCAGTACAACGCCTCTGCTTCTGGCATTGTTCAGTCTCTTGTCTATTGTCTCATAAGATACCTGCAAATATACCACTTTGCCAATCTCTTTGTAGTGCTTCATCGCATTCTCGCAATATATCACACTGCCGCCCGGCGAGATCACGGTCTTCCTGGTATTCACCCTGGAATTGATGCGGTCTTCAATCTCAAGGAACCCGCTGGTTCCCTTCTCCTTGATGATATCCTTCAGAAGCTTCCCTTCCTCTTCCTGTATCAGGATATCCGTATCAATGAACCGGTAGCCCAGCCGCTTTGCGACGATGACGCCCACCGTACTCTTTCCCACGGCCGGCATGCCAACGAATATGATATTGTCCATTCGCTCCCCTCCCTTATCCGTTCGTGCGTAATCCTCGGTGAATATTTTAACATATCTTCCTCTGTACGTCCACCCTTTGAAGATATTCGAAATATTCTGCCTGTTTTTCTGACCGCGCAGCTCCCCATGCTTCGACGTATTTCCCCCTGGATGACGCACCGGCACATGCGGATTGTCTGTTTAGAAAAATCTCCTGCGGTAATTTCTATGTTCACATCTTCTCTGGCACAGTTCATGATAGGTCATGACCTGGATCAGGTCCAGCAGCCATTCTCCCACATCCCCCATCTCTTCTGCCGCACGGTCGTATATCCTCCTGCACATCAGGCGGAGCTGCAGCTGATCCGGATATTCATCATACATCATACTTCCGTCGTATTCCATGCGGTCACACTCTTCCTCCACATATGGCATCAGTTGTTTGGCGGCTTTGGGATAGATGCTCTTCATGTAATCCAGGTCTCTTCTTAAGTTCTTGTCATCATCATAAAGTAACGGCATCGGATATGTCATATAGTAAGGAAGTCTATTATCCATGTGCACACTCTCCTAAGAATAAGTATCTATCCTATCATATGCTGACCGGGCGGATATGTGCGGGTGCAGCATTCATTTTGAACAGACCGGCTATCATCGACAACCTAATGAGGATTTCAGTTAGTCCGTTACGCTGTGAATATACAAAAAGAGCTGTCTGGAAATGTCGTTTCCCTACAACAGACACTTTTTAATCAAAGAATGTCTCTGTTGCAGAAAACGGCAATTCCTGACAGCCCTTCGTGAAAATCAGGATTTATTCTCTTTCACTATAATGATGCGCTTCCTCCAGCATCATATCTTTTACTTTCATCAGACGAATCTGTGAGCTTCTCTCGTTCTCATCCAGCTTCATCGTGATATACTTGATCGTTGCCTGAGCTTCCGGGATTGTTACATGCTCTAACGCATTTACACGACGTCTGGTCTTCTCGATCTCAGCCGCCATAAGCTGGCATGCTTTCTCTGTCTCCGCAAGTTTCAGCATATCCGGCAGGATATCTGCCAGAGATTTTACGGCACCATCCAAATCACTGGATGTAAATGCGAAACCATAAGAATAGATGTCGTTCGCATCCGCAGTCCTTGTCTTTGTCTCGAAGACAGGAATATTAACGCTCATGACGTTCTTCTGTCCCACCTCAAGATTGACTTCCTGCTTCGGTGTCATAAGTGCTGTGTTCAGTGTCGCCTCGTCCATTCCGGCCTTGGCAATGACAAAGTTCTTATTTGCAGAGAGGATTCCGGCTTCTACTTTCTGGCGAAGCGCCATGTTCTCCTTGACCAGGTCCAGGAACTGACGCATCAGCTCATCACGTTTATCCTTCAGGAGTTTATGTCCTCTTCGGGCTGTGACGAGTTTCCTCTTGGTCTTCGTCAGCTCCATACGGGTAGGAGTTATCTGTTTAGATGCCATTTAGTTTCCTCCCTTACTGCTTACCATAATACTCATCTAAGAACTTGTCGTCGATACGTTTCAGCTCTGCCCTTGGCAGCATGGACAATAATTTCCAGCCGATTGACAGCGTTTCCTCGATAGACCTGTCGTTCGTATATCCCTGAGACACATACTCCTTCTCGAATGCCTCGGCAAATTCCGCATATTTCAGATCGATCTCGGTAAGGGCTGCCTCGCCAAGGATGGTCATAAGCTCTTTGGCATCCTTACCACGAGAGTAAGCCGCAAACAACTGGTTCATCGTATTCGCATGGTCTGCCCTTGTCTTGCCCTCGCCGATACCTTTATCTTTCAGACGTGAAAGTGAAGGCAATACATCGATCGGCGGCTGCAGGCCCTTGCGGTACAGCTCACGGCTCAAGATTACCTGTCCCTCTGTAATGTATCCGGTAAGGTCAGGAATCGGGTGCGTCTTATCGTCTTCCGGCATGGTCAGGATAGGAATCATGGTGATACTTCCGTTCTTCCCTCTCTGACGTCCGGCTCTTTCATACATAGTCGCAAGGTCAGTATACATATATCCAGGATATCCACGACGTCCGGGAACCTCTTTTTTAGCCGCGGAAATCTCACGAAGAGCGTCCGCGTAGTTCGTAATATCTGTCAGGATAACAAGTACGTGCATATCCTTCTCAAAAGCAAGATACTCTGCAGCGGTCAGCGCCATACGCGGAGTAGAGATACGCTCTACCGCCGGGTCATTTGCTAAGTTGATGAACAGGACAGTCCTGTCAATGGCTCCTGTCTCCTTAAAGGACTCGATAAAGTAATTGGACTCCTCAAAAGTAATACCCATAGCCGCAAACACAACGGCGAAATTCTCGTCCGTCCCGCGAACCTTCGCCTGTCTCGCAATCTGAGCCGCAAGCTGTGAGTGCGGCAGACCGGAACAGGAGAAAATAGGCAGCTTCTGCCCACGTACCAACGTATTTAGTCCGTCAATAGCGGAAACACCTGTCTGGATGAACTCCTCAGGGTATACACGAGCCGCCGGGTTCATAGGCAGACCGTTGATATCTCTTCTTTCCTCAGGCAGAATCTCCGGACCGTCGTCAATCGGACGTCCCAGTCCGTCGAAGACACGTCCCAGCATATCGCCGGAAACTCCAA
>CAMSTW010000119.1 GCA_947063855.1 uncultured Dorea sp. | reverse complement strand
GCTCTTCCAGTCTCTGTGATATCAAGAAAATAATCTTTAATTTTTTGTAATTTTTTTCACAAAAATATGGAAAAAATAAGAAAAAAATTGTATAATATTTAAATATCATGTAACATAAATGGAAAGAGAGGACTCACTATGAACCAAAATAATATGTTAGCAATGATTTTAGCCGGTGGGCGTGGTTCCCGTCTGCACGACTTGACCAACAAAGTGGCCAAACCAGCCGTTTCATACGGCGGAAAATACCGCATTGTTGATTTTCCGCTGAGTAACTGTGCCAACAGCGGTATCGACGTTGTCGGCGTACTGACGCAGTACGAATCCGTCCTGCTGAACAGCTATGTTGCAGCCGGACGCCGCTGGGGTCTGGATGCAAAGGACAGCGGCGTATACGTGCTCCCGCCGCGCGAGAAGGCTGATGCGAATCTGGATGTCTACCGCGGGACTGCAGACGCGATATCCCAGAATATTGATTTTATTGATACTTATTCCCCGGAATATATTCTTGTTCTTTCCGGTGACCATATCTATAAGATGAATTATGCCAAGATGCTGGCAGAGCATAAGGCAAACAACGCAGACGCCACCATCGCCGTTATCGGGGTTCCTATGGAAGAAGCCAGCCGTTTCGGTATCATGAATACAGACGAAGAGGGACACATTATCGAGTTCGAGGAGAAGCCAAAGAACCCTAAGAGTAATCTTGCATCCATGGGTATCTATATCTTTAACTGGAAGCCTCTCCGCAAGCTCCTGGTTGCCGACATGAAGAATCCGGATTCCAATCATGATTTTGGTAAGGATATCATCCCTCAGCTTCTTGCCGACCACAAGATTCTGTATGCCTACAAGTTCAAGGGCTACTGGAAAGACGTTGGAACCATCGATTCCCTCTGGGAAGCGAACATGGACCTTCTGGATACCAACAACGAGCTTGATCTGAACGACCCGACCTGGAAGATCTACACGGAGGATGTAACCACCCTGCCCCACTATGTAGGACCGCAGGCAAGCATCAAGCGCGCCTTCATCACACAAGGATGTGTCATTGAGGGCGAGGTTAAGAACTCTGTCCTGTTTACCGGAGTCGAGATTGGCGAAGGCGCCAAGATCATCGACAGTGTACTGATGCCGGGCGTCAAGGTCGAAGCCGGCGCTGTTGTACAACGCGCACTTGTAGCCGATGGCGTGAAGATCGGCAAGGAAGCTGTGGTCGGAAGCGCCGACAGCGAACACATCGAACTCGTTGCAAAACGTGTAAAGGGGGTAGAATAATATGAAAGCATTAGGAATTGTTAATTTTTCCGGGAATCATATCTGGGTAAAAGGACTTGAGGAGTACCGTCCGATCGGCGCCTTCTCTTTCCTGGGCAGATACCGCGTGATTGATTTCCCGATTTCCAATATGAGCAACAGCGGGATTGACCGTATCCAGGTGTATGTCAGAAGAAAGCCCCGCTCCCTTGTTGAGCATCTTGGAACCGGACGTCACTACAATATCAACTCCAAGCGCGGAAAATTACATATCCTGTTCTCCGAGTCCAAAGGAGACAATGACCTCTACAACACGGACATTGCCGCATTTTCGGCAAACCTTGACTCCATTGAGCGATCACATAACCCTTACGTGGTGATTGCCCCAAGCTACATGGTATATTCCGCCGATTTTAACGCTTTGCTTGAGAATCACATTGAGTCAGAGGCCGACATCACCTTACTGTATCACAGTGTGGATAACGCGAAAGACGCGTTCCTGAACTGTAATACACTGAACCTGAACCGCCAGAAGGGTGTACTGTCTCTGGAGCAGAACCGTGGTAACGCCAAGAACCGGAATATCTTCATGGATACATACATCATGAAGAAGGACTTGTTTATCGACCTGATCAAGAAGGCCAAGAACCTTTCTTCTATGTATACGCTGGCTGATATTGTCAACACTGCCTGCGAGGAACTGGATGTCCGCGGCATTTCCCACAGGGGATATTTCGCGTCCATCACGGATCTTGAGAGCTTCTATAACGCGAACATGGATCTGATTGATTTCAAGCGCGCAACCAGCCTGTTTGACGATGAGTGGCCGGTATACACCAGAACCAATGACTCCTGCCCGACTCAGTATTTTGAGACTGCAGATGTCAAGGGCTCTGTCGTGTCCAACGGCTGTCTGATCGAAGGCACACTTGAGAATTCAGTAATCGGACGTGGCTGTATCATCAAGAAGGGCGCCGTAGTCAAGAACAGTGTTGTTCTTCCGGGCGTAACCATCGGTCAGAATGTCACCATTGATTGTCAGGTGGTTGACAAGAATGCCCGGATCATCCATGCCAAGGAGATTATTGCCGAGCCTTCTAATCCGGGATATATCCGGCGTGAGGATACTATATAATATATGCAAACAGGCTGCTGCAAGATACGGCGCTTCCGTAATGTCCGGGTATGGACCCGCACCGGAAGAATCCGTCATCTTGCAGCAGCCTGTTTTTGGGAACCGGAGATTCTGCTTTAAAAAGTAAAATCCCCGCTCTTCCCTCCCTGCTTCTTGCACAAATGGATATCTTCTATCACCATTCTCTTATCAATCGCCTTACACATATCATAGATGGTCAGAAGCGCCACAGACACTCCGGTCAGCGCCTCCATCTCGACCCCCGTCTTTCCTTCTGTCTTCACCTGGCAGTATGCCGTAATCTCCGACTTCTCCGGATGCATCTCAAATCTGACTTCTGAATTCGTAAGATTGAGAAGATGGCACATGGGAATCAGTTCTGACGTCTTCTTCGTCCCCATGATCCCGGCCACCTGCGCAACCGTAAGGACATCGCCCTTCTTCACCCGCTTTCCCGCAACAGCCTCAAATACGTCCCTGCTTACCCTTATATTCCCTCTGGCAAGCGCAGTTCTCTGTGTAATTTCCTTCCCCGAGACATCTACCATGACTGCATTGCCTTCCTGGTCAAAATGACTGAACTCCATCACTGTATCTCCCTGATCTTCTTACGCAGCGCAAGCACCTGATTCGGTGCGACAGACAACTCATCTATCCCGATCTGGATCAGATATTCCGTCAGTTCCAGATCTGCGGCCAGATCTCCGCACACGCTGATATGCTTCTCCTCAAGATGTACATTATTCGTGATAATCCGGATCATCTTAAGAAGCGCAGGGTGATGGGTGTCATAATACCGGTCCAGCTTCTCATTCTGCCGGTCCATCCCAAGCGTCAGCTGCAGCAGGTCATTCGTCCCGATACTGCAGAAATCCACCTCCCGCGCCAGTTCTCCGCTGATCATCACAGACGCCGGTGTCTCAATCATGACTCCCACCGGAATATCCTCGTCAAAGGCTGTCTTCTCATTCTTCAGTTCCTTCTTCGCCTTCTCAAGAATCAGCTTTGCCGTCGTCACTTCCTTTATAGATGTAATCATGGGAAACATAATGGAAAGATTCCCAAAGGCAGAGGCGCGCAGTATCGCCCGAAGCTGTGTCTTGAATACCTCCTCCTTATCCAGCGATACACGAATCCCCCTGTATCCGATCGCCGGATTGGGATCTTCTCCCAGATCCAGACATTCCGCAGTCTTCTCGCCGCCAAGATCCGCCGTGCGGATCACGACCTTCTTAAGCCCCATGGACTCTGCCGCCAGCTTATATACCTGGAACTGATACTCCTCTGTAGGAGGCTTGGGTCCGCTCTCCATATATAAGAATTCGCTTCTGAAAAGTCCAATCCCTCCGGCATCACACCGGAGTACATTCTCTATATCTTCTCTCGTACCAATATTCGCACAGACATCTATCTTCTGCCCGCTCTGGGTTACATTCTCCTTACCCTTCAGACGCTCAAGATTCTGCGCCTGCGTATGATTGGCATCCTGCTTCTGCTTCATCTTGGTGATCGTCGTATAATCCGGTTCGATGTAGATCTTCCCCTCGAAGCCGTCAACGATGATCGTCTTGCCCTCATAATCCTTCTTAAGAGCCTCGCCAAGTCCGATCACCGACGGTATCCCCTTTGTCCGCGCAAGGACCGCCGTATGGGAATTAATCGTACCGTATCTGGTAACGAATCCAAGAACCTTCGTCTTATCAAGCTGGACCGCCTCGCTGGGATACAACTCTCCGGTCGCCAGAACGAAGGGTTCATCCATCAGCATCTTGTCCTTAAATCCTCTTGAAAGAATACGCAGTACACGGTTCGTCGCATCCTTCACATCCGCGTCGTGTCCCTGCACATAATCCTTGTCACTGGCTGCAGCCGTAGAGATAAAATTCTCCACGGCGTTCTGCATCGCATACTCTGCGTTGAGCTTCTGTTCTACGATGATATTCGTAATCCGATCCACAAGATCATGATCCTCTAATACCATCTGCTGCATCTCAAAAATCGCCGCGTTCGCCTCTCCGACTTCCTTCGCCGCAATCTCACAGAGCTCCTTTAACTCCTGCATGGCCTTCTGTCTTGCCTTCTGAAACCGCTGGGCCTCCTTCTCAACATCCTTCACATAGATGCGCCGGATCTCCTTCGTATCCCTCTTATAAAAAGATAGCTTACCAATCGCAATGCCTTCCGACACCTTTTTCCCCGTTAATGTGATCATACTCTCGTTCCTCTGTTATCTTCGTAATCTCTTTTTCTCCGCACATAATCGAACTCTATTCAGATAAGTTATACTTTACACTCTTACATCTGTTTCGTCAAGTAAAAAGACACCTGAAACAATGCCGTTTTTCGTGAAAAATATGAAAAAGATTGTCAAATCTCTTGACGCGTTTCTAAATATATGCTAGGCTATTAAACAGTTATCTATTTGCTATTTTTATAGATGATGTGTTTCTAATAAATTACTATGGAGGGTATTGTCATGAAAGGTACAGTGAAGTGGTTTAACAACCAAAAGGGTTACGGTTTCATTTCCGATGAGACCGGTAACGACGTATTCGTACATTACTCCGGACTGAACATGGAAGGCTTCAAGTCCCTGGATGAAGGTCAAGATGTTGAATACGATGTAACTGAAGGTGCTAAGGGACCTCAGGCAGTCAACGTAACAAAGATCTAATTTAAGCAACACTCTAATCGTAATTTATATGTACCCTTTTATATATTTATTATAATAGTAATACGATTTAGATATTTAAAAGTCATACATGAAATTGAGATTATGGGAAAGACCAGATAACT
>CAMSTW010000118.1 GCA_947063855.1 uncultured Dorea sp. | reverse complement strand
AACAACTTTTAATAATTTTGTAACATTTTCTTGTAAAATCATTTTCACGCGAACAGATATTCTTCATTGTCCGGACATCGGGCGGCTGCCGTCACTGGATGTTCATATTCGTATATCCCATCAGGCTGGCGTCCACCTCTCTGGCCGCCTCCCGGCCTTCCCGGATCGCCCACACAACCAGAGACTGCCCTCTGTGCATATCCCCCGCCGTAAACACCCGTTCCACATTCGTACTGTATGCCTCCGGCGGCGTCGCCACATTCGTGCGCCCGTCGACATGGACACCGAAAGCCTTCGTCACGTACTCCTCGCTTCCAAGAAAGCCTGCCGCGATCAGCACCAGATCCACTTCCACCGTATATTCGCTTCCGGAGACCTCCGCCATGAGCATGCGGCCGGTCTTCTCATCCTTCCTGGATTCCAGCTTCACAAGGACGGCTTTATTTACATTTCCCGCCTTATCCTTCTTGAACTCCTTCACCGTCGTCTGATATACCCTTGGATCCTTTCCGAATACCGCTGCCGCCTCCTGCTGTCCATAGTCCGTCTTGCAGATCTTAGGCCATTCCGGCCACGGATTCGTCTCACTCCTTTCATCCGGCGCCTTGGGCATCATCTCTACCTGCAGGACAGATCTGGCGCCATGGCGCACCGCCGTGCCCACACAGTCATTTCCCGTGTCGCCTCCTCCGATCACCATGACCCGCTTCCCCTTTGCGGATATGTAAGCGCCCTCCTTAAGCTGCATGTCATTTGCCCAGAGCGCCTTCGTCGTGGACTTGAGGAAATCCACCGCAAAATAGATCCCTCCCGCCTCTCTTCCGGGAACCTTGATATCTCTGGGACTGGACGCTCCGCAGCAGAGCAGCACACGGTCGAACTCCCCGAGAAGCTCCGACGCCTTCTTATCCTTTCCCACATTACATCCCGTGACGAAGACGATACCTTCCTCTTCCATGACCGCAATCTTACGGTCGATAATCTGCTTCTCGAGCTTCATGTTCGGGATTCCATACCGGAGCAGACCGCCCGGCTTATCCTCCCGCTCGAAGACCGTGACGCTGTGCCCCCGCCGGTTCAGCATATCTGCCGCGGCAAGCCCGGACGGGCCGGAACCGATCACGGCCGCCCTCTTGCCTGTCCGCACCTTCACCGGCCTTGCCTTCGCATAACCCATCGCATATGCATTCTCGATGATCCCATACTCATTGGCTTTCGTTGATACCGCGTCCCCGTTAAGACCGCAGGTACACGCCGCCTCGCACAGCGCCGGGCACACCCTGGAGGTAAACTCCGGAAAATTATTGGTCTTCTTAAGCCGTAAGTACGCCTCCTCCCAGTTCCCATGATAGATCAGATCGTTCCATTCCGGGACCAGATTATGGAGCGGGCATCCGCTTGCCATCCCCATGAGCATCTGCCCCGACTGGCAGAACGGCACTCCGCAGGACATACACCGGGCGCCCTGGCGTTCCTGCTCCTCCCTCGTCAGAGGCGTGTGGAATTCACGGAAATGCAAAATCCGCTTCCCCGGCTCTTCTGCCTGCTTATCCTGTCTCTCATATTCCATAAAACCTGTCGCTTTTCCCACTGTTACCGCCTCCTATCTTCCGCCCTTGATGGCATAGAACGCCTCAACCTTCGCCTGCTCGCTGCTCATTCCCTGTTCTTCCATCTGCAGGATCGTCGTCAGCATCCTCTCATAATCCACCGGAATAATCTTCTTGAATTTCGGAAGATACTCCTTGAAACGCCCAAGTATCTCCTTCCCGATCTCCGAATTGGTACAGGACACATGCTCCTCGATCATGCTCTTCAATTCATTGACGTCAAACTTGGAAGACACATGCCCGATATTGACCATCTGCTTGTTCACATTCTTATAGAGTTCGTTGTCCAGATCCAGGACATAAGCCACGCCGCCGCTCATACCTGCGGCGAAGTTCTTACCGGTCCTTCCAAGAACCGCCACCCTTCCTCCGGTCATATACTCGCAGCCATGGTCGCCGACTCCCTCGACAACGGCCGCCGCTCCTGAGTTACGCACTGCAAAACGCTCTCCGGCCACGCCGTTGATAAACGCCTTGCCGCCGGTCGCGCCATAGAGGGCGACATTTCCTATTATAATATTCTCCTCATGCCGATACCTGACCCCCTTGGGCGGATAGACGATCAGCTTGCCGCCTGATAAGCCCTTCCCGAAATAGTCGTTGCTGTCCCCCGTAAGCTCCAGTGTAAGTCCGCCGGGGATAAACGCACCGAAAGACTGTCCTCCGGCGCCCGTACATTTCACCACATAGCTGTCCTCCGGCAGGCCTTGGGGATATCTCCGCGTGATCTCCGAGCCGAAGATCGTGCCAAAGGTCCGGTCTGTGTTGGCCACGTCCACCTCTATGCTCCTTCTTACTCCCTTCTTAAGAGACGGCAGAAGCTCCTTCATAAGAACCCTTTCATCCAGCGTCTTCTCAAGTTCGAAGTCGAATACCTTCTTTGGGTTGAAGGTAACCGGCGTCCCGCTTCCTTCATACGGATTGTACAGGATCTGCCAAAGATCAAGGGATGCCGCCCGCTTAGACGCCGCCTGCTCCTTCACTCTCAGAAGATCCGTACGTCCCACCAGCTCGTCTATGGTACGCACGCCAAGCTTCGCCATATACTCTCTTAGGTTCTCCGCCATGAACCGCATGAAATTCATCACATATTCCGGCTTACCGGTGAAATACTTACGAAGCTTCGGATTCTGCGTTGCCACGCCCACCGGACAGGTATCCAGGCTGCACACTCGCATCATGACACATCCCATCGTCACAAGCGGCGCCGTCGCGAATCCGAATTCCTCCGCCCCCAGGATCGCGGCGATGGCAACATCCCGTCCGCTCATAAGCTTCCCGTCCGTCTCGATGCGGACACGCTCCCTCAATCCATTCTGGATC
The DNA here is from genome assembly GCA_947063855.1 of uncultured Dorea sp. GTDB lineage: Bacteria > Bacillota > Clostridia > Lachnospirales > Lachnospiraceae > Sporofaciens. The sequence goes on along the minus strand of CAMSTW010000118.1, from coordinate 2,347 downwards.
AGAGTCTGATGTGTCTCCGCAAGCCCCAGTTCCCATGGAAGCCCTGCATTGTGGATGGAACTTCTGGGCGCGGCTCCGGTCCCACCGTCATATCCGGAGATCAGGATCAGCCCTGCGCCGGCCTTGGCCACGCCGGCCGCCACCGTACCAACCCCGGCCTCCGACACCAGCTTCACCGAGATCCTGGCATCCTTGTTGGCGTTCTTACAGTCATAGATCAGCTGCGCCAGATCCTCGATGGAGTAGATATCATGATGCGGCGGCGGGGAGATCAGGCTCACTCCCGGCGTGGAATGGCGGGTATTGGCAATCCACGGATACACCTTCCCTCCTGGAAGATGCCCGCCTTCTCCCGGCTTCGCACCCTGCGCCATCTTGATCTGAATCTCCTTCGCACTGACCAGATATCTGCTGGTCACGCCGAACCGCCCCGACGCCACCTGCTTGATGGCCGAACAACGGTCACTGTCCAGACGGTCGATTTCCTCCCCGCCCTCACCGCTGTTGGACTTGCCATGCAGCCGGTTCATCGCGATTGCCAGCGTCTCATGGGCCTCCTTGGAGATGGAGCCGTAGGACATGGCGCCCGTCTTGAATCTGGTCACAATCGAATCCACGCTCTCCACTTCCTCAATCGGCACGCCCTTCTTCGGATAATTGAATTCCAGCTGTCCCCGCAGATTGATATGCTCCCCCTCTGCGTTGACCAGCTCCGTATATTTCTTAAACATCTCATAGTCCCCCCGCCTGGTGGACTGCTGGAGCATATGAATCGTCCGCGGGTTATAGAGATGACGCTCGCCGCCGCTTTTTGACTCATGCCATCCGACGCTGTCAAGCGTCATATCCACTTCAAGTCCCAGTGGATCAAACGCCTGAGAATGGCGCGCCACATAATCTGCGGCGATCTCCCCGATACCGATGCCTCCTACGCGGCTGACCGTATCTGTAAAATACTTCTGAATAAATGCTTCCTTTAGCCCAATGGCCTCAAAGATCTTGGCTCCCTGATAAGACTGGATGGTAGAGATTCCCATCTTCGACGCAATCTTCACAATCCCGTGAAGCACCGCATGATTATAGTCCTCCACCGCCGCATAATAATCCTTCTGAAGCATGTTCGTCTCAATCAGCTGCCGGATGGATTCATGGGCCAGATATGGATTGATCGCACAGGCGCCGTATCCAAGCAGCGTTGCAAAATGATGCACCTCCCGCGGTTCCCCTGTCTCCAGGATAATGGCCACCGAAGTCCTCTTCTTCGTCCGGACCAGATGCTGCTGCAGTCCCGACAGCGCCAGAAGCGACGGCATGGCGACGTGGTACTCATCCACACCACGGTCCGTAAGAATCAGGATATTCGCTCCCTCTCTTATCGAACGGTCTGCCTCGATAAACAGATATTCAATCGCCTTCTCAAGACCGGAGTTCTTATAATAGATGATCGGAATCTCCACCGCCTTGAATCCGTCCGCCTTCATATTCTTGATCTTCAGAAGATCTGTGTTCGTAAGTATCGGGTTATCCACCTTAAGCATCCGGCAGTTTTCGGCCTTCTCCTCCAGAAGATTGCCGTCCGCCCCGATATATACGGTGGTAGACGTGACCACCTCCTCGCGGATTGCGTCTATGGGCGGGTTCGTAACCTGCGCAAAAAGCTGCTTGAAATATCCGAACAGGTTCTGATGCTTCTCAGACAGTACAGACAACGGCGTGTCTATTCCCATAGCCGCAGTCCCCTCCTGGCCGTTCAGCGCCATCGTGAGAATAGACGTCTTGACCTCCTCATAGGTATAACCGAACGCCTTCTGAAGCCTGCTGCACTCCTGCGCGCTGTAAGACGGCGCCTTCTGGTTGGGGATCTTCAAGCTGCCAAGTTCGATCAGATTGCTGTCCAGCCACTCGCCGTAAGGCTGACGCATCGCATACATCTCTTTCAGCTCGTCGTCATCAATCACCTTGCCCTGCACCGTATCCACCAGCAGCATCTTTCCCGGATGCAGACGCTCCTTGATCAGGATCTTTCCCGGATCGATATCCAGGACTCCCACCTCCGAAGAAAGGATCAGCGTATCATCCTCCGTGATATAATACCTGGAAGGACGAAGCCCGTTCCTGTCAAGGACCGCACCCATACAGTCCCCGTCGCTGAACAGGATGGAGGCTGGGCCGTCCCAGGGCTCCATCATCGTCGCATAATACTGATAGAAGTCCTTCTTCTTCTGGGAAATGCTCCTGTTGTTCGCCCACGGCTCCGGAATCGAGATCATCACCGCCAGTGGCAGTTCCATGCCGCTCATGACCATAAATTCAATGGCGTTGTCAAGCATGGCCGAATCCGAACCGG
>CAMSTW010000117.1 GCA_947063855.1 uncultured Dorea sp. | reverse complement strand
GAATCCCCGAATGTACCGGTAATACATTCGGGGATTCGTTCTTTGTGTACATATACAGTTTTTATTATCTTTTATCCGTTGTTATTATAGCATATGCGGATTTTGATTGCAAGATACATTTTTTAATCAAGATATATGTACAAGTCGGAATAGGTAACTTTTCTTCAAAACAGGCAGAGTTATGAACTTGTATATCGGCTCTGTCTTTCTTTATAATCAACATATAAAACAAATCCAGATACAAGTTCAAGAAAGAGAGGAAATCAATATGTTAAAATCAAAAAATTACCAGTTCTGGTTCTGCACCGGTTCACAGGATTTATATGGGGATGTATGTCTGGCGCACGTGGCAGAGCATTCACAGAAGATTGTGGAGGCGCTCAATGCGTCCGGCAATCTTCCGTATGAAGTCGTGTGGAAACCGACCCTGATCACCAATGAGCTGATCCGCAAGACACTGAACGAAGCGAATACAGACGAGAACTGCGCGGGAGTCATCACATGGATGCACACATTCTCGCCGGCGAAGTCATGGATCCTTGGACTCCAGGAGTACAGGAAACCTCTGCTTCATTTCCATACGCAGTTCAACCGTGAGATTCCGTATGACACCATCGACATGGATTTCATGAATGAGAACCAGGCGGCCCACGGAGACCGGGAGTACGGGCACATCTTCAGCCGTCTTGGCATGGAGCGTAAGGTCGTCATGGGATACTGGGAGGATGCCGATGTCCAGAAGAAGATCGGCTCCTGGATGCGCACGGCAGTCGGTGTGATCGAGAGCAGCCACATCCGTGTCATGAGGATTGCTGATAATATGAGAAATGTTGCCGTTACCGAGGGCGATAAGGTAGAGGCGCAGATTAAGTTCGGATGGGAGATTGACGCGTATCCGGTGAATGAGATTGCCGCAGAAGTAGACGCTGTTTCCAAAGGGGATATTGACGCGCTGGTGGAAGAATATTATGATAAGTATGAGATACTTTTGGAAGGCAGAGATGAGAAGGAATTCCGGGAGCATGTGGCGGTGCAGGCAGGAATCGAGATTGGGTTCGAGAGATTCTTAGAGGCGAAGAACTACCAGGCGATTGTGACGCATTTCGGCGATCTTGGAAGTCTTAAGCAGTTACCGGGGCTTGCGATCCAGAGACTGATGGAGAAGGGCTATGGATTTGCGGGAGAAGGCGACTGGAAGACGGCGGCGATGGTACGCCTTATGAAGATTATGACGCAGGGGATGAAGGACGCGAAGGGGACTTCATTCATGGAGGACTACACCTATAACTTAGTGCCGGGCAAAGAAGGAATCCTGCAGGCGCATATGCTGGAAGTATGCCCGACAGTGGCGGAAGGCAAGATCAGCATCAAGGAGCAGCCGCTCTCTATGGGAGACAGGGAAGATCCAGCAAGACTTGTATTCACATCCAAGACAGGGCCGGCAATCGCGACTTCACTTATCGACCTTGGTGACAGGTTCCGTCTGATCATCAATGATGTGGACTGCAAGAAGGTGGAGAAGCCGATGCCGAAGCTTCCGGTTGCCACCGCGTTCTGGACGCCCAGGCCGAACCTGCAGACAGGAGCGGAAGCATGGATCCTTGCGGGCGGCGCGCACCATACCGCATTCTCTTATGACCTGACTTCTGAGCAAATGGGCGACTGGGCGGCTTGTATGGGCATTGAGGCCGTCTATATCGACAAGGATACGACTATCCGCCAGTTCAAGAACGAACTGCTGTGGAACAGTGTCGCATACCGTAAGTAAGAATGTTCAGAATCTCGTGAAAGTGCCTGAACCCTGGTGCGGCATTGCATTGATTCCGAAGTAAAAGGCGCCTGGATTTTGTGTCAGGGCAGGGCGGAGGAAGGAAGCAAGGCTGTACTGGTTCAGCCTTGACGGGGGTTTTGCAGCATTCACAAGTAGGAGGAGAGGCAACATGAACAATGTAAAAGAAGTAATTGAAAGCGGAAGAGCAGTTCTTGGTATCGAACTGGGGTCGACCAGAATCAAGGCCGTGCTGATTGGCGAGGATCATGCGCCGGTCGCATCCGGCGATCATGAATGGGAGAATCGTCTTGAGAACGGGAACTGGACCTATTCATTGGATGATATCTGGACAGGCCTGCGTGACAGTTATAAGAATCTGGCGGCAGATGTTCAGGAGAAGTACGGCGTTACGCTTAAGAAGATTGGTTCGATCGGGTTCAGCGCGATGATGCATGGATATATGGCGTTCGACAAGGAGGGTAATCTGCTGGTTCCGTTCCGCACCTGGAGGAATTCTAACACAGGACCGGCGGCAGAGAAGCTGATCGATCTGTTCCAGTATAATATTCCTTTGAGATGGAGTATTGCCCATTTATATCAGTCCATCCTGAATGAGGAAGAGCATGTGAAGGACGTAGCGTATTTTACGACTCTGTCCGGTTACATCCACTGGAAGCTGACGGGTGAGAAAGCGCTTGGTATCGGCGACGCTTCCGGCATGTTCCCCATTGATGTAAAGAAGAAGGATTTTAATGAGGAAATGATCCGGAAGTTCGACGATCTGGTAGTGGAGAAGAATTATCCGTGGAAACTCAGGGATATCATGCCGAAGGTGATGGTGGCAGGAGAGACTGCAGGGACTCTGACAGAGGAAGGAGCGCGCCTCTTGGATGAGAGCGGTAACCTTGAGGCAGGAATACCGCTGTGTCCGCCGGAAGGAGACGCCGGAACCGGCATGGCGGCGACCAACAGCGTCGCGCAGCGTACCGGTAATGTATCTGCCGGAACCAGTGTATTCGCCATGATCGTGCTTGAGAAGGAGTTAAAGAAGGTATATCCGGAGATTGACCTTGTGACCACACCGGACGGCAGCCTGGTGGCGATGGTACACGCCAATAACTGTACCTCGGATCTGAATGCATGGGTAGGCATTTTCAGAGAATTCGCGGAGAGCTTTGGAATCGAAGTAGATATGAACAAGCTGTTTGGAACGCTTTACAATAAGGCGCTCGAAGGAGATGCAGACTGCGGCGGACTGCTGTCTTACGGGTATCTTTCCGGAGAGTTCATCACAGGCGTGGATGAAGGCCGTCCGTTGTTTGTGCGGTCGCCAAAGAGTAAGTTCAATCTGGCTAACTTCATGCGCGTGAACCTGTTCACGGCCCTTGGGGCGATTAAGGTGGGCATGGATCTCCTTCTGAAGGAAGAGGATGTGGCGATTGATTCCATCCTGGGACACGGCGGCTTATTCAAGACGAAAGGCGTGGGACAGAGGATTCTCGCCGCGGCGATTAATGCGCCGGTATCCGTGATGGAGACGGCAGGCGAGGGAGGCCCGTGGGGAATGGCGCTTCTGGCTGCATATATGAAGAACAAGGCTGACGGGGAGACTTTGGAAGACTATCTGGCGAAGAAGGTATTCGAAGGAAACGAGGGAAGCCGGATGGAGCCGGATGCGAAGGACGTAGAAGGCTACGAGGTATTCACCCGGAGATATAAGAAGGGCGTTGCAATTGAGAAAGAAGCCCTCAGAAGCCTGATTTAGTCAAAGCGAGGGGCTAATTCCCCACAGCCTGCTGCGGGGTGTTTCATTTATATCGGACGGATTATGACCAGCCTTTATTGCGATGGATTGGGCTTTATCAATGCGGGGGCAGGTCAAAACGCCGAGATATTCTGAGGGAAGCAGTGTAGGAAATGAAAAGGGCAGAGACTGACAGTGACAAGACTTTGCCCTGTATGTTTTGTGTAGGAGGAATCGGAATCATGCTGGAACAGTTAAAGAAGGAAGTCTATGAAGCGAATATGTTATTGCCGAAGTACGGCCTGGTTACATTTACCTGGGGAAATGTAAGCGGGATTGACCGGGAGAGCGGACTGTTCGTAATCAAGCCAAGCGGTGTAGAGTATGACAAATTAAAACCGGAGGATATGGTTGTGGTCGATCTGGATGGCAACAAGGTGGAGGGAGATTACAATCCATCTTCTGATACGGCAACCCACGCGGTGCTGTATAACCGATTCCCGGAAGCAGGCGGCATCGTGCATACCCATTCCTCCTGGGCGACCAGCTGGGCGCAGGCGGGGCGGGGAATTCCTTGTTATGGAACGACCCATGCAGATTATCTCTATGGAGAGGTTCCCTGTGTGAGGAATCTGACGAAAGAGGAGATTGACGAGGCATATGAGAAGAATACAGGCGTGTTGATCGCAGATGAATTCGAGGCGCGCAAGTTAGACTATATTGCGACTCCGGCAGTGTTGTGCAAGAACCACGGGCCGTTCACCTGGGGCAAGGATGCACATGAGGCGGTGCATAATGCAGTCGTACTGGAGGAAGTTGCGAAGATGGCGGCGCGCTGTGAGACAATCAATCCTCAGAACCAGCCGGCGCCGCAGGAATTACAAGATAAGCATTACGACCGGAAGCATGGGGCGAATGCATACTATGGGCAGCCGGGGAAATAATCAGATAGAAGATCAAAAGAACCAGTCCAAAGAGGGCTGGTTCTTTTAACTGTGGGATGGGGCGGGAATTTGGTTATCAGTGGAAGGAGTGAAGGGAACGGCACCTTACCCAAGGTTGAGCTGAGATCTTAGAGCTTCTTGCAATACTTGCGAGAAGTTAATATTATGTTCCAAAGCAGCGGCATTAAGCCATGCGGGTAAAGTAACGGTTCTGCTGACCGCACGATTCACATTTGCCTGGCGAACCGATGGCATATAGACGTCAACTAGAATCACACGTTCATTTTCTTTGGTTTTAATTTCGGACAGGGGAGTAGGGACAGGAATCTCTTCTCCATCCTCCTCCAGCCCATAAAGGACACAGCCAAGAAGCTCTCGTGCTGATAAAAGGGCGTCATCATCATTTGTGCCGCTGCTGGCACATTTTAAATCGGGAAAATCTATAGCGATTTCTTTTCCTGGTTCATAGATGAAGATGGCGGGATAAAAATAACGTTCTGTTTTTTTCATGAAAGCACCTCCTGTTTGAGTGTATATTGGGAAAGAGCCGGGGTTAATTGAATCTTAGCCCAGACTGTTCTTCAATGCGCTTTAGCGTTGGAAGAGGGATATCTTTGTCAGGATGTTTTACTGTTGTACGCCCCTTTTTGGTGGGGGGCTTGTATTAGTGATGGCTTCCAACTACATTTACCTCATACCATCCATCCGCTTTTAACATTTTGATAACTTCCCGTGATGAATAACTTTTCGTGTATTGTTCCCTCCTGACAATTATATAATAACACATATTAAAGTGTTTGTGCATATAAAAACAAATATTTTTATATGTGTATTTTACGGGAATTCTCTCACTTACATGTTTTTAATTTATTGCAACCGTCCGGTGGGAGAAAAATTATTTCCATGTATAAAAATTACTTATTTACAAATACTTATTAATATAATATAATCGAAATAAGTTAATTAAAAATATTATTTATTTCGATT
>CAMSTW010000116.1 GCA_947063855.1 uncultured Dorea sp. | reverse complement strand
CCCCGCCGTAAATTCGCCGGAGCAGATCCGCATAAACGCAATCCTGTCCCTGTGAGCCTTATTCATATTGGCCTGAATCTTGAACACAAACGCGGAGAAATCCTTCTCTTCCATAGGATCCACCGGCCCCTTGTCGGACATCCGCGGAAGCGGCGAAGTCGTCATACGCAGGAAATGCTTAAGAAAGGTCTCCACGCCGAAGTTCGTAAGGGCAGAGCCAAAGAACACCGGCGACAGTTCGCCTCTGCTTACCAGCTCCTGGTCAAACTCCTCGCCCGCTCCGTCCTGCAGTTCAATCTCTTCCCTTAACTGCGCAAGCTGTGTATCCGTAACCCATTCACTGATCCTTTCATCCTCAATGGAAATCTTGCGCACCTCTCCCTGAGTCGTTCCCTTATGGGTATCCGAGAACAGCTCCACCTTCCTGGTGTTGCGGTCGTATACTCCCTTGAACGCCTTACCGGAACCAATCGGCCAGTTGACCGGGCAGGTGGCGATCCCAAGCTCATTCTCAATATCATCCAGAAGCTCGAAGGTATCCATCGCCTCCCGGTCCATCTTGTTGATAAATGTAAAAATCGGGATATGGCGCATGGTACATACCTTGAAAAGCTTCCTCGTCTGCGCCTCCACACCCTTGGACGCGTCGATCACCATCACGGCGGAATCCGCCGCCATCAGCGTCCGGTACGTGTCCTCTGAGAAATCCTGGTGTCCGGGAGTATCCAGGATATTGATGCAGTATCCGCCATAGTTAAACTGCAAAACCGACGAGGTAACGGAGATACCTCTCTCCTTCTCAATCTCCATCCAGTCCGACACCGCATGCCGTGCGGTCGCCTTGCCCTTGACACTTCCCGCCAGATTGATCGCGCCCCCGTACAGGAGGAACTTCTCCGTCAGGGTTGTCTTGCCGGCGTCCGGATGGGAAATGATGGCGAATGTACGCCGCTTCTTTATCTGATTCTTTATTTCATCTGCAATCTGTGACATATGATAGAAACTCTCCTACATTATAGTATAGCCGCTTCGCGCGCTGATAAACAGTATAGCATAACAATACGGATTCCTCAATATATTAAGATTATATCTTCGTTTCCTCTATTACAATAACGTCTCCCTCCGAAAGCTTCTGCTGAAACATCCCGGGTTCTCCATTGACAAGGAGATTAATGGTTCCTTTTGGATGATGCAGATCAATTCCGGAATATTGGAGCAAATCCATCAGATAATATACGCCGCCGTCTTCCTTGCGCGGCAGACGGATCGGACTTCCGTTAAGCTGGAAGACAATCTTTGGCCTGGTCTGCGCAGGAGTTCCTGCCGGTCTGGTCCGGACAGGAGACCTCGCCGGCATATCCGCCGGTTCGTCCTCATCCGTACCAAACTTCAGCACAAGCTGCTCATCCCCGGCTGCCTGATCCTCATATTCTATATACTCGTCTATGTCCACCGATTCTGTATCCGGCAGCGCCATATCCCCCATGCCTGTCTCCTTTGCCGTTTCCGGCATCTGTACTGATACACCAGCGGTCTCTACATCCGGTTTACCGATATCCGGCTTTCCTGCCGTCTGCATCTTCACATCTGATCCCCAGGCAGCCAGTATGTCCGCATCCGGAGGTTCCACTGCCGTCCGCCCTGCTGCATTCACCCCTGCAGCCTCCCGGGTTCCTTTATCGCCGTCTTCTGCGTCATACTGTCGTGTTATATCCGCATCCGTTTTCTCAGATACACGGGCCGGCTCTTTTCTCTCATGATCTGACCGGGCGGGCTTACGGGCTGATCCCGGCTCTTTTTTCACCGCATCTTCCACTCCGGCATCTTTCGCTCTGGCCGGTTCCGGTTCTTCCTTCACCGCATCTTCCGCTTTGGCATCTTTCTCACTGGTCTCTTCCTTCCTGGGCATACGGATCCGGATCACGTCCCCGACCTTAAGAAGCGTCTCAAGCGGCATGTCCTTTCCGTTCAGTGTAATCTCCTCGCACTCCATCGCCCCTTCGATATCCCCCAGATACACCTCCGCCGGAATCCCCGGCACCGCCGGAACAAAATCAATACAGTCCCCCGCATTGATAACGGTAGACAGCTTTCCTTCCTTCTTGTTGATTAACAAGGAAGCCGGACGGGCCGCCGTACCATAGAAGGCCTTACGCTTTCCATTCACCGTGACAGACAGGCTGGAGCCCGGCCGCCCCATCACATCCTGGAAATGATATCCGTTCATCATCAGAAGATTCAGCGCCGTGAACGTTCCGCTTCGAAACAGCTTCGCCGGTCTCCCGTTCAGCGTCACGCGAAAGCTGTCGTTGATCAGATTCAGTCCGGAAGATATCGTAATCCCCAGAGGAGTCGCATACTCCGGATTATTCAGATCATACTCCTCCGAAAATGCGCTGATGCGGAAATTATTACCTGCGACAGCGACACGGTTCGCATCCATCTGAAGCGCAGCCGTGATTCCTTCCTTAAGCCCCGCAAGCTTGCTCCCGCCGCCTGCCAGGAACAATGCGGACGGGGCATTCCCGTTCACTTCGAGAACCTTCCCTGCAATCTCCTTGCACAGCATATCAACCGTTCCCTGGATACACTGGAGAACCTCCTCTCTCGAAGCCTTCCGCTCGAATCCAAGTATATCGGTAAAGGTGACAACCTCTTCCTTCTCGATCTGCGCCTTCATGGATTCTGCCGATGCAAAATCTACCAGATATTCCTGCATGATCTTCTCCGTAATCTCATCCCCCGCCACGGTAGCCATGGTATACCCTGTCACGCTTCCGCCCGTACATGCGGCGATATCCGAAGTCCCGGCGCCGATATCCACCATGACCAGATTCAGCAGCCTCAAATTCTCGGGAATCGCCGCATTGATCGCCGCAATCGGCTCCAGCGTGACGCTGACTACCTCAAGCCCGATCTTGTTCATCGTCGTATACAGGCTCTCCACCACCTCGCTTGGCAGGAAGGTCGCGATCAGATCCACCTTCACATTCCGGCCCCGGTGATCCTTAAGGCTGGATATCCGGTAATCATCCAGAAAATACTGACACACCGTATAACCTACCAGATAGAAACGCCTGGTATCGTCCTCGACGCTGTTCTCCGCGTCAAACGCTTCCTCTACCCGTCCGATCGCGCCCGCCTCCAGACGGCTGATAATCTCATCTGTAATCACCTGCTTATTATGCAGATCGATCTCGAACTCCGCACGCTTCGTCCGAAGCGCGCGTCCCGCGGCGGCTACACAGACACGGTTCAGCCTGAAATGAACCTTCGCCTCCAGCCGCTTCTTAAGCTTTCCCGCAAGTATAGATACCTTCTCTATATTCTCTATCTGGCCGTCGATCATCGCCCGCTCCGTATGCTCCTCTTTCTCAATCGCGATGATCTTCACCTTCTCATCCTCGATGACTCCGACCATTCCGATAATACTCCGTGTTCCGATATCCAGAGCGAATATTACATCCTCCGTCTGTGCCTGCATCTGTATCTTTTTGACCTGTCCCTTCGCCATGCCCATCCTCCTGTACCATACGAGCCGATTTCCTGTTCGTTGCGCTCATACATTTTCATGCTACTTATTATAGTAAAATTCAGTTTCAATGTAAATATCTTTCCGGGTAAAACTCTCCTTGAATTGCGGCAGGGAATGATTCTTGTGTGAATTCCAGCGGATTCTTAAGTGAAAAAAGAAGGGATTGCCGGAAATGTTCTCCCATCTCCAGGCAATCCCCTGTTATACAGATATTATACCAGCGCAACCGTCTCACGGGCAATCGCAAGTTCCTCGTTCGTAGGAATTACCAGAACCTTCACTTTGGAATCCGGCGTAGAGATTGCAATCTCCTCACCTCGCTTCTGGTTCGCTTCCTCATCAAGGGTGATTCCAAGATATCCAAGGTACTTCATTACAAATGCACGCACGGTTCCGGAGTTCTCACCGATACCCGCCGTAAATGCAATCACATCTACACCGTTCATCGCCGCGGCGTAGCTTCCCACATACTTGGCAACACGGTAGCAGAACACCTCGAACGCGGTCTTTGCTTCGTTATTTCCAGAGTTCATACCCTCCTCCAGGTCACGGAAATCACTTGACAGATTGTTGGAAAGACCGAATACACCAGACTTCTTGTTCAGCATGTTCATAAGACCTGCGACATCCAATCCTTCCTTCTTGGAGATGAACTCTAAGATCGCCGGATCAATATCACCGGAACGTGTGCCCATCACAAGACCCTCAAGAGGTGTCAGACCCATGGACGTATCAACGGACTTGCCGTTCTCAACCGCACAGATGCTGGCGCCGTTGCCCAAGTGGCATACGATTGTCTTTACCTGGTCATAAGGCCTGCCGGAAAGTTCTGCTGCTCTCTTGGATACGAAGCTGTGGCTTGTGCCGTGGAATCCGTATCTTCTTACCTTATACTTGTCATAATACTCATATGGAAGACCGTACATATATGCCTTCTCCGGCATGGTCTGATGGAAGGCTGTATCGAATACGGCTACCATCGGCGTACCCGGCATCAGTTCCTGGCATGCATTGATACCGATCAGGTTCGCAGGATTGTGAAGCGGTGCAAGATCGTTGCACTCCTCGATGGCCGCCTTCACCTCATCCGTGATGACAACAGAACTTGCAAACTTCTCTCCGCCGTGTACCACACGGTGTCCGACCGCGCCGATCTCGCTTAAGCTCTTCACTACGCCTGTCTCGGCGTCTGTCAGCGCGTCGATCACGAACTGAATCGCTTCTGTATGTGTAGGCATGGCCTTATCAGACTTTACCTTCTCTCCGCCTTCCGGCTGATAAGTAAGACTTCCGTCGATTCCGATTCTCTCGCAGAGTCCCTTTGCCAGAACCTGCTCGGACTCGGAATTGATCAACTGAAACTTTAATGATGAACTTCCACAATTAATAACTAATACATTCATTTGTTTTCCCTCGCTTATGATTCTCTTATAATTTTGTAACACTAACCTCGCTAAGTGTCTAGCTTTCAGCCATACACTGTACGGCTGTGATGGCTACCACGCCTTCGATGTCCTGGGGGCTGCATCCGCGGGACAGATCATTGACCGGCGCCGCGATACCCTGGGTAAGCGGTCCGTACGCTTCTGCCTTGGCAAGTCTCTGTACCAGCTTGTAACCGATGTTACCGGCGTCAAGGTCAGGGAATACCAGTACGTTGGCCTTACCTGCAACCGGGCTTCCCGGTGCCTTGGAGGCGCCGATCTCCGGTACAATGGCCGCATCCAGCTGGAATTCACCGTCAAGCAGCAGACCTTCCGGTGCATTCTCCTTCGCAATACGCGTCGCCTCTAAGACCTTGTCCACGTCTGCATGCTTCGCGCTTCCCTTTGTGGAATGAGACAGCATGGCCACCACAGGCTCCTTGCCTGTCAGGGTACGGAACGACTCTGCGGAAGAGAGGGCGATCGCCGCCAGCTTCTCCGGATCCGGATTCTGCTCAAGACCGGAATCTGCAAAGATAAAGGTTCCGTCCGCGCCCATGTCACAGTCCGGCACTACCATTACAAAGAATGCAGATACCAGTTTGGTCCCGGGCTTCGTCTTCAGAATCTGGAGACACGGCCTTAAGGTATCTGCCGTAGAATGGCATGCACCCGATACCATACCGTCCGCATCCTTCATCTTAACCATCATAACGCCGTAATACAGATAATTCGTCAGCAAAAGCTCTCTTGCCTGCTCTTCTGTCATGCCCTTCTTCTGCCTTAACTCAACCAGCTTCGCGATATAGGCGTCCGTCTTCTCGTTCGTAGCCGGATCGACGATCACAGCGCCGCTGATATCGAAGGATCCTTTGTTCTTCTCGATCTCTTCTTCGCTTCCTACCAGGATCAGATTGGCTGTTCCTTCTCTTAAGACTGCCTCTGCCGCCTCATAAGTCCTGATGTCTTCTGTCTCCGGAAGTACGATCGTCTTCTTGTTTGTCTTCGCCTTTGCTTTGATCTCATCTATAAATCCCATGATTGATAGACTCCTTTCCATATTTT
>CAMSTW010000115.1 GCA_947063855.1 uncultured Dorea sp. | reverse complement strand
TCTACTTTGACGATACGTTCTGCCGCCCTGGCAAGATCGGCGAACACCCCCACCTTATGCCCTACGATCAGCGCGTCTCCCACCGGCACGTCGCCGGACTTCTCATCCAGGATATACACCGGCATCTTCAGCATGGACGCCTTAATCCGGCACCAGGTCCTGCTCTTGGCGCCGCCGCCGCAGATTCTCAAGATCTTCGCCTTCGCTCCCGATTCTTTCACGGTCTCCATGACATGCCGCAGTGCATAAGCCGTGCCCTCGAATACAGAACGTACCAGATCGCTGCGCTTCATATCCATTCCCATACCAATGAACATTCCCCGGGCGTACTCGTTCCAAAGCGGCGCCCTCTCTCCCAGCAGATAGGGATAGAAGAACAGTCCGTTTGATCCCGGCTTTGATTCCAGCGCCAGTTCGTTCAGATACGTATAGATATTCTTACCCTGCGCGTCTGCCGCGGCACGTTCCTCTGCCGCCATCGTCTCGATAAACCACTTAAGCGCCGCGCCGCTGGTCTGGATCGGAGCATCAAAGACCCAGGGCATCCCGTCAATCGCACACGGCTTTGTCACCACCGGGATATCCGGCGCGCTCTTCACATCGCTGCCCACGAACACCAGCGACGTGGTTCCTGATGACTCTCCTGCTTCACCCAGACGGCTCATACCAGTCGCATGCATGGACGCCATCGCATCACTGCAGCCTGCAACAACCGGAATACCGGCAATCAGTCCCGTCTCCCTGGCTGCTTCGTCCGTCACGAAGCCAATGATCTCATCCACTAATTTCAATGGAGGAAGCATTGTCTTAAGGTCCACACCGATGACTTCCCCTATCTCATCAGACCACTGCATGGTTCCGATATCCAGACACTGCGTTCTGGACGCCTGGTCAATGTCCGATGTCATGACGCCTGTCAGTTTATAATTGATATAGGAGCTTGCCTGCAGGAAATACGCCGTCCTGGCAAATAATTCCGGCTGATTCTTCTTATACCACAGAATCTTATTCGGCAGAAATGCAACCGCAGGCTGGCCGCCCACAATCTGGACAAACCGGTCGTATCCAATCGTATCTACAATATAATGAAGCTCCGCCGCCGACCGGTTGTCCTGATAGGTCATTGCCGTGCGAAGCGGATTGCCGTCCTTATCCACCGGCAGCATGGTCACCGTATGCGAACTGACGGATATCCCGCGTATCCGCTTCACAACCTCCGGCCCTGCCTGAGCGCAGAGCGAACGGAAGATATCCACCGTATTGCCCCACCACTCACCTGCGTCCTGTTCCTGCATATTAGGTCCGGGACTTAAGAACCTGCTGGGCCTGCTGGCTTCCGCCGCTACCGTTCCGTCCTCGCCAAGAATAATCGCCTTGATATTCGTCGTGCCGCAGTCCATTCCTAATAAATAGTTTTCAATCTTTGCCATCTTTTTTCTCCTTCATTATCGTATTTCTTATCCTTACGATAATAAAATCATGCATATCTCTCAACTTTATATTTTCCGCTTTTATAAGGAAATATTTCTGCTGTTCTGCCGTTTTGCTTCCGTTAGTATGTGGCAATATTGTGTTTGATAGTCTTAGGACGTTCTCATTATACTATACTTGTAAGTTCCACATTTATAAATCACAAAAAAGCACAAAAAGAAAGGAGCTGTATTTATTATGAAAGCAGCATTAATGTATGGGCCAAATGATATTCGCATAGAGGAGGTGGCAAGACCGCAGTGTCCAAAGGACGGGCTGATTCTTAAGATCATGTCTGTGGGCTTATGCGGTTCCGATATCCGCAACCTGACGACGGATTCCAGAAAGGGCAATTATCCATTTATATACGGACATGAGATCGTAGGATTGGTCGATGAGATTGGACCGGATGAGACGAAGTATCAGGTCGGAGACCGCCTCTTCCTCTTCCCCGGCACCTACTGTATGGAATGCGATGAATGTATCAGCGGACACAGCGAGAACTGCTCTGACACGGCCGTTGCAAAGCTTGCCGGAACCGGCGGGTTTGCCCAGTATGTCGCAGTATCCGGCGAAAAGATCCGCCGCGGCGGTATCTACGAGATACCGGACGACGTCTCTTTCGACGCGGCAAGCCTTGGCGAACCGCTTACGTCTGTATTCGCCTGCCTGGAGAATGTAAAGGTGGGCTATCCGGATACTCTGGTCATCATAGGCGCAGGCCCCATCGGCTGCTTCATGTCACAGCTTGCCAAGATCCGCGGCGCGCAGAAGGTCATCATGATCGACATCAACGAATCCCGTCTCAATATGGCGAAGCAGTTCGGAGTGGATATAACGGTCAATAGCTCTGATACCGACCCGATTGAAGCTATCCGGGAGCTCACAGACGGAAAAGGCGCCGACAAGGTCATCTCCGCCACACCCGTCAACGCTACGCAGACGCAGAGCATCCATATGGTAAAGAAGGGCGGCCTGGTTGTGTTCTTCGGCGGCGTTCCGAAGGGTTCCATGACAGAACTGGACTGCAACCTGATCCATTATAACAATATCTGGATCAAGGGACACTTCGGGGCGTCCTACAGCCAGTCCAAGAGAGCCTTCAAGCTTGCAATCTCTCCGTCCTTCCCCACAGAGAAGTTCGTGACCCATGTTCTTCCGCTGGATAAAATCAACGAAGGGATCCAGCTTACCCGAAGCGGGGAAGCCATTAAGGTCGTGCTTCATCCCTGGCAGACTGTCTGAAAATGCACTCCCTGTAAATTGGTACATACTCTGCCGCCTGTACGCAAAAATGCCGTTTCTTCCAAGTAGAAGCGGCATTTTTGTGCATTTTATCCTTTACTGTATAAAACCTTACAATCTTTTGTGGTATCTCTGGTTATCCTCGACATGAACCACGAACTGATCTTCTTTTCATAGATTTCCAAAATCTCTCTATTGAGAATAACCAACCTGTGACTGCCGCCAAATTATAACAACTCGCCCTTCTTCTCAAGAATCGCTTCGCATGCCGCACAAGCCGCACAGTCGCAGTATTTCGCACCGGAAGCTTTGATCTCCTGAGCGTGGGCAAGTACCTCCTTCGCTTTCTCCCCGCCGAATACCTGCGCTCCGGCTTCTGATCCCGCGAAAGCGATCAGACCGTCGATCGGCATAATGTCTTCTTCTAATTCTGTAGCCAGGTTCTTAAAAGCTTCCGCTTCTCTGTCCGTTCCAACCGCATCCAGCCAGTTCTGTCCCGCCTCTTTTGCCTCTGCACAGCAGGACGGCGCCTGGATTAACTCCTGAACCTTCTTGATAACAAAGTCTTTTACATTTGCACTCATAATGATACTCCTTTCGTCTACATACATCATTCGGGGAATTTACACATACTGCTTCAGATTCTCATGAATCCGTCCAAGCAGCGTTTCACATTGTAAGATCTCTTCTTCCGTAAATCCGGCATAGAAGATATCGGTCATATCCGAAGATATCTCCATATAATCCTGCTCAAGCCCCTTCGCCTTCTCTGTCAGGGTGAGAAGGGTCTTCCTGCGGTCGCTCCTGTCCGGAACACGGCTGACCAGATCGGACGCCTCCATCCGGTCAATCATACTGGTAAGTGTCGTCGGGGCAAGTCCGGTCTTGTCCGACAACTCCTTTAGCGAGATGTGTTCCTGCTGCCACAGAACAAAAAGAATCCGGCCTTGCGCACCGTTGAACGCGTCTATGTCTCTGTCCGCAAGGATACGTCCGAAGATTCGGTCGCCGAGACGCTTTATCTGTGAAATGATGTGGCCGCCCTGAATAGTCATAGCAAATTCCTCCTTGATAGGATTGTACTATATAGTAATAAATTTGTAAAGAAATATATGATTCCAGTGCACATTTTGCACCAGAATCATATATTTCTATACAATCCCGCTCTGTCTGTTCAGCTTATTACTAATTCTGTGAATCCAGCGCCTGCGCATCCGTCGTCGGCGCTTTCACGCACGCCACGATACCAATCACCGCCAGTGCAGCAGCGGACACGATAAACCGGTTCGCGATATCCTCACCCAGCATATTTGCCACCGGATTGACGATATATGCGGAGATAAAGTTTCCTACATTATAGGTTGCAGAGATAATCGCAATCGCAAGGGAAGCCTGCGCCGCCGGAACCATATTTGCCCCGAAGGTAACGGCGCCCGGATTACGGATAGCGAATCCGATTCCTACCAGTACCGCTCCTGCACAGATCATCGGAAAGCTTGTGGTCATGCCTACCAGCGCCGTACCTGCCGCCATCACGAGGATAGACGCTCCGATGGTAAACCGCTTGAAGGTCTTCACAACGAACCCAAGCATCAGGCCTCCGATGATACCGATTACCTGCATGATAGACGCAACGGTTCCCGCCGTACTGGCGTCACCGATTCCTTTACGGTCGATGTACATCGCGATATTCGTGTTAAAAGTTGCAACGAAGATACCTGTGATCAGGCAGAGCGCTCCGAAGTATACCATGCTTCCTGATACACCTGATTTCCCGCCCTTTTCTGCCTTTGGCGTCGTCTCTCCCTTCGGAACCGTCAGCAGGATGATGATAATGATCGGAAGGGCGATCAGGAATACCAGATATCCTCTCTTCCAGCCCGCCATAGCCGTCAGAAGTCCGGAACCCTTGGCAATGATCGTACCGCCGATACTTACAAATATTGACTGGAAGCCCATGACTCTGGACTTGTCA
This sequence comes from uncultured Dorea sp., assembly GCA_947063855.1. Taxonomy (GTDB): domain Bacteria; phylum Bacillota; class Clostridia; order Lachnospirales; family Lachnospiraceae; genus Sporofaciens. Next base: position 1,408 of record CAMSTW010000115.1, on the reverse strand, counting down.
AGACCGGTAAAGTAATCGGATATCAAGGAAGAGCTTGTTACTACTACAAAGGAAAGGCCCACGCCAATCACGATGCTTGCCGCATACAGCATCCAGAGCTGACTGTTCAGTACCTGCGGCATCAGGCCGCCGATCAGCATAAGCGCCGTACCGATCACGGCGATATCCCTCTTCGTGATCCTTGGCTCCAGCATTGGCTCCAGAATCATCGCCGGTAACGTAGTAAGGTTGATAAGTGTCAGTACAATCTGAATCGCCGAGTCGCCCGCATCCGGAAAGAACTTTCCTACCTCTGCAAGGATTGGCGCCAGGGCGCTGTTGCACGCCATCGTAAGTGACATCACCAAAAGGCCCGCCGCTATTACCTTCTTATTTTTTGCATTTCCCATTTTCTTATGTCTCCTTCTTATCTTTATACAACTTTATACAAATCTACCGCCAGGATGAATCTAACAGTTCACTCGTCTATGTACTTCCTACCGCTTCCAGATATATTTGCGTTCCTCACCTCTTAAGTAAGCCAGAACCTCCTGTGACATCATCTCTCCGGACCAGTTATCCACATCTGTTGTAAGTCCCGCCATATGCGGCGTACATACTACATTTCTCATAGAGAGCAGCGGATGGTTCGCCGGAACCGGCTCCTTCCAGTATACGTCGATGGCGGCTCCGCCTATGGTTCCATTCTGGAGCGCTTCTACGAAATCCTTCTGGTCGATGACTGCCGCCCTTGCCGTGTTAATCAGTATCGCCGTCGGCTTCATCTTCGAGAACCAGTCCTTATTCACGATTCCTTTCGTTGACTCGACCACCGGAAGATGGATACTTACCATGTCGCTTTCGGCAAGCATCGTGTCAAGATCTACAGCCCTTGCGCCGTCCGCCTCGATTCTCACGGCGGGCATATACGGGTCATAAGCCAGGATCTCCATGCCAAATGCTTTCGCCCGCACGGCAACCTCCCGTCCGATTGCGCCGTAGCCTGCGATTCCAAGCTTCTTTCCATACAGCTCGAAGCCGATTCCGTAATCCGTAAACGGATGATTCTCATCCAGCGGCCCCCAGATTACATTCTTCACATCCGGTACGTCGTAGATATCCCCCATAGGCTCTCCTAAGTGTTCTCCTCTCTGAAGCCCCGCTGCCGACAGTACAAGCTTCCTTGATACTGCAAGCATCAGTCCGATATTGAATTCTGCTACCGCCACACGGTTTCTTCCAGGCGTATAGGACAACGGAATCTTTGCTCTCTTAAGCGTCTCATTATCCACCGTCACCGGAGTCCCCTTCGCCACGCCGATGAATTTCATCCCGGAATCAATCCATTCGCCAAGGGTATCCGCCCCTGCGTTCTCATCGCCCAACACTACGATCTCATAACCCTTACATTCCCTGCGTACCATCTCCT
>CAMSTW010000114.1 GCA_947063855.1 uncultured Dorea sp. | reverse complement strand
CGCTTGTTATCGCCTTATCCCTGTCCTCAACCGTATTCTTAAACTCATCTTCGCCTAGAAACTCTACATCTTCGCCAAACACAGTCTCGCCGGTCCCATCCTTGCGGTACAGCCCCAGATGGACAAACTGCCGGACCTCGGCGCTCAAAGCCAGCTCCTCAATCATCTCGTCCCCGTACTGGACAGACTCCGGAGGGGTACGCTTGACAATCCCCTGTACCTGAGAAACCTGCAATGCTATCACCGCGTCGAACTTCTGCCGTAACTGCTTACTCATCTCCGACATATAGAGCTTGCCGATCTCATTGATCGCTTTCAGGCCCTTCCCGCTCATGGCAGACCCGATCCAGAGAAAAACAATAACACACAGTATTACCAGACAGCTTACACTGGCAAACAAGAATTCCTTTGTCTTTTTAAACATGTCTTACCTCTCCTAAATGCATCTCCTAAATATGTATACTGAAATCATTATAAACAATCCTTTCGCTGAAATCAATTCCTTTCTGAAATTTCAGAAAATTGTTAATATTTACAATCCCGGACCAGGATTTGTTATAAAATATGATTGCAATTCAATTGTCAGCATGATAAAATTAATTCAATGAGACTGGTACTTTTACAAGGGGGTTTTTTGTAAGTTATGATACTGAAGAACTGCAGCACATGCATTATTAACGGAACAGAGGACAATGTCAGAGTGAAGGCAAGAGTCAACTGTATAGATGAAAGAATTATTCTTTATTTTGATGACAAGAACGTACTGGGTATGAAGACGGACCGTCTGGAAGTGGATTTCTGCGACAGCCAGGTCGGTTTTGTAAAGACCTTCTGTGAACTTGAGATCCGGAAGAACACGGATCCATACATATTAGAACCATGGTCGGCCGACTGCAAGATTCTTGAGATGATAGAGATTCTGCAGAGACAGAAGGAGCTCCGTGTCAGACTCGTGAAGGAAGTGAATTTCATATCAGCGATGTACGGACATTTTACCGGGATCATCCAGAACATCAGCGTAGGCGGTATCTATCTCACCACTCATACGCGACTTTCCATCGGCAGTGAATTTGAATTCCGGTATTATTTTACAAAGAATCCTCATGAGATACGCGCGAAGGTACTGCGTGAGACGCTGATCCGTGATAATCATTTCGGCTACGGATGCAGATTCATCGATGTTCCGAACAGTGTAGAGCGTGAGATCCGCCAGTTCGTATACCGGCAGCAGCTGAACAAGATGTGGTAGGACCTGTCCCGCTCCATCTGCTGACAGTAATTGGACAAGAATATACGGATTATAATCTGACAGACCCAGGAGTGCACGGCACTCCTTTTTTATTTATCATACTAGTACAGCGTTGCATAATTAACAGTGAATAATGTGCTTGACATCTGCGGCAGATATGCGGCTACAAGCCGACGTTCTACACTCCGTTTCGGTCCTTGCTGAACAAGCGCTACTGGCGCTTAGCAACGTAGCGGGCTACGTCTAGGATTGAAGACGTGCATCTGGCACAGATAGCGAGTGCAGAATTCACTGTTAATTATGCAACGCTGTACTAGGGTTAATACCCCGCAGCTGGCTGCGTTCCGAAAAAGAAGCCGGGGAATCCTCCCCGCAACAGCCACACAGGCAAGGCTGCCCGAAAACAGCTCCCCATAGACACCGTTTCCAGACAGCCTATTTCCTAAGAACAGGCACAAAGACCTTCATCCGGTCTATTGATTTCTGCCTGTCTGTTTATTCAAAATACGCAACCCCGGATTCAAAGATCTTGATATCCTGCTCCCCGTAGATATTCATTGCCACCGACCGGGCGCGCCGCTCGGAATGAGCCATCTTGCCAAACACCCGCCCGTCCGGACTGGTGATTCCCTCGATGGCACAGTAGGAGCCGTTCACATTCCACTCTTCATCCATGGAAATATTGCCCTGCGGATCGCAGTACTGTGTCGCAACCTGCCCATTTGCAAACAGCTTCTCAAGCCACGCTTCATTCGCCACGAATCTTCCTTCCCCGTGGGACGCCGGATTCGTGTATACGCCGCCAAGCTCTGCCTTCTGAAGCCATGGGGACTTATTGGCCACCACCTTCGTGTATACCATCCTGGATATATGCCGTCCGATGGTGTTATAGGTCAGCGTCGGCGAATCCGCCTTCTGTCCGGTGATCTCTCCGCCCGGAACCAGCCCCAGCTTCACAAGGGTCTGGAAACCGTTGCATATCCCCAGGACCAGTCCGTCGCGCTCATTCAGAAGCTTCTCCACAGCTTCCTTCATCTTCGCATTCTGGAAGGCTGTCGCAAAGAACTTCGCGGAACCGTCCGGCTCATCGCCCGCGCTGAATCCTCCCGGGAACATGATGATCTGGGACTGTCCGATCGCTTTCTTAAATACCTCCACCGAATCAACGATATCTGCCGCGCTCATATTCCGGAACACCTTGATGATCGTCTTCGCTCCCGCACGCTCGAATGCCTTCGCACTGTCATACTCACAGTTGGTTCCCGGGAATACCGGGATAAATACGGTCGGCGCCCCGATCTTATGGCTGCAGATATGGATCTCCTTCGTATCATAGAGCCCCCGTTCCGCCTTCTCCTCCTGCCCGGGCGCACCGGAATTGGTCGGGAATACCTTCTCAAGCGTCCTCTTCCAGGCCGCTTCTGCCTCGCATAGCGGAATCCTTATATCCTTATAGGAAATACATGCGTCATCCGTCACTTCGCCGATCACCGTATAGGTAATGCCAAGCTCACCGACTCTTCCATCCGGCACTTCCGCGATGATATCTCCAAACGCAGGCGCAAACAGATCTCTCTCGTCTATATTATGCTCGATCTTAACGCCCATCCGGTTACCAAACGCCATCTTGCTTAAGGCCGCCGCAATCCCGTGCCGGTCGGGCACATATGCAGATATGATCTTCCCGTCACGGATATCCTGCGTGAACTTACCGTACTGCTCCTTAAGCTTCTCATAGACCGGAATGTCATATTCGTCCACCATCATACGCAGCCATACAAGCTTGCTTCCTTCCTTCTTAAGCTCCGGCGTGATCATGTCGCCCTCCTTCGCCACATCCACTGCAAAGGATACCAGCGTAGGCGGAACGTCGATATCCTCGAAGGTCCCCGACATACTGTCCTTTCCTCCAATGGACGGCAGGCCGAATCCAAGCTGTGCATGATATGCTCCCAGAAGCGCCGCAAAAGGCTGGCTCCATCTGTGAGGATCCTCCGTCATACGGCGGAAATACTCCTGGAAGGTAAAGCGGATCTTACTGTAATCACCGCCTGACGCCACAATCTTCGCCACAGATTCCGTCACCGCATAAATCGCCCCGTGATACGGACTCCAGGTAGACAGATACGGATCGAATCCATAACTCATCATCGTCACGGTATCACAGTCGCCCGTCTGCACCGGAAGCTTCGCAACCATGGTCTGGGTCTCCGTCGTCTGGTACTGTCCTCCATGAGGCATGAACACAGAAGCGGCCCCGATCGAACCGTCGAACATCTCCACCAGACCTTTCTGCGAGCACACATTCAGATCACGGAGCACACTGAGCCATCTCTCCTTTACATCCCCGATCTCCTCCCGTACCAGGATACTGTTCTTCCGGTTGGGGATGTCCACGGCAACCTTCGTCTCCTGATGGGCGCCGTTGGTATCAAGGAACGCCCGTGACAGGTTCACGATCTCTTTGCCCCTCCATGACAGCACAAGCCTTGGCTCCTCCGTCACTACGGCCACGCAGGTTGCTTCCAGATTCTCTTCCTTCGCATATCCCATGAAGGCTTCTACATCTTTGGGATCCACCACAACAGCCATACGCTCCTGGGACTCTGAGATGGCTATCTCTGTCCCGTCAAGCCCTTCATACTTCTTAGGCACCTTGTCAAGGTCTACTCTAAGCCCATCCGCCAGTTCGCCGATGGCGACAGAGACGCCGCCCGCGCCGAAATCATTACACTTCTTGATCAGGCGGCTAACCTCTTCCCTGCGGAACAGACGCTGGATCTTACGCTCTGTCGGCGGATTCCCCTTCTGGACCTCCGCGCCGCAGGTCTTCGTAGATTCCTGGGTGTGCACCTTGGAGGAACCGGTGGCGCCTCCGCAGCCGTCACGCCCTGTACGTCCGCCCAGAAGGATGATGATATCTCCCGGATCAGAGGTCTCCCTGATGACTGCACGCCTTGGCGCCGCCCCTAATACAGCCCCGATCTCCATACGCTTGGCCACATAATTCGGATGATAGATCTCCTTCACCGCTCCGGTGGCAAGCCCGATCTGATTCCCATAAGAACTGTAGCCGTGCGCCGCCTCGCGGACCAGCTTCTTCTGCGGAAGCTTGCCCTTCATCGTATCCCCCGCGGACACCGTCGGATCGGCCGCTCCCGTCACACGCATCGCCTGATATACATAGGTACGTCCGGACAGCGGATCGCGGATGGCGCCTCCAAGACAGGTAGCCGCGCCTCCGAACGGCTCAATCTCCGTCGGATGGTTATGGGTCTCATTCTTGAAATTCACAAGCCACTCTTCCTCTGTCCCGTCCACACAGACCGGAACGACGATACTGCAGGCGTTGATCTCATCCGACTCCTCCTGGTCCTCAAGCTTTCCTTCCTTCTTAAGCTTGCGCATCGCCATAAGAGCCAGATCCATCAGGCATATGAACTTGTCCTCCCTGCCCTTGAAGATCTCGCTGTGGTCGCTGATATACTGCCGGTACGTATCCTCGATCGGCTTCCTGTAATCGCCTTCCCCAAAGGTAACCTCCGTAAGCTCCGTCGAGAAGGTCGTGTGACGGCAGTGATCGGACCAGTATGTATCCAGCACACGGATCTCCGTCATGGTCGGGTCCCTGTCCTCTTCTTTGCGGAAATATGTCTGAATGTGAAGGAAATCCTTGAAGGTCATCGCAAGTCCCAGAGAATCGTAAAGCTCCTTAAGCTTTCCTTCTTCCATATCTTTAAAGCCGTCGAAGAAGATCACATCCTCCGGCTCGTCAAACTGTGTAACCAGTGTCTTTGGCTTCTCCATACCGGTCTCCCTGGAATCCACCGGATTGATACAGTGCGCCCGGATCACTTCGAACTCTTCATCCGGAATCACTCCGTCCGTTCCCCGAATCACATAGGTCGTCGCGGTCCGGATCACCGGCTGCTCATCTTCCTTGATAAACTGCACGCACTGAACGGCAGAATCCGCCCTCTGGTCAAACTGCCCCGGCAGGAATTCCACTGAGAAGATCCGGTCTGCCTCAGTCACGGGGAACTCCTCATGATACAGCGTGTCCACCGGCGGCTCTGCGAACACCCCGTTACACGCCTTCGCAAAAGTCTCGTCAGAGATATTCTCCACGTCATAACGGATCAGCACTCTTACATCCGCCACATCCCGAATGCCAAGATAACTGCCGATCTCGTTCTTAAGATCTGCTGCCTGTACCCCAAATCCTTCCTTCTTCTCTACAAATACTCTTCTTACACCACTCATAAATCATCCTCCATACCTGAGTTCTACATGTCATTGGTGCAACAGTTCAGATAACCTCCCTGTCATTCAATTAGTATTGTAACACAAAACCTTCCATTATCAAAATTATTTCCGTCTCTTTCGGGTAATTTTCTGCTTTTACGATTGAGATGTCGTTCAAGGGACGGAAGTTTTCAGACGCCCTTCCTAACACAGACTGTGCAACGCTCTCTAATGTCTGAGAGCATCCTAAAGATGACCCATACAAGAAGCATCATCCCGATAAATACCGTCCCGATCCGGATTACCATATCTGAAAAGAAACCTTCCGGAAGCATGCGGATCATATAATCTTCGCTTGGATTGAACATCCACAGGTCATTGGTGAAGAAGATCTGGTGGAAGATTGTAAAGCAGCGGGTGAAGTCAATTGTGAATGCAATAGCCAGGAACACGATCACCGCCAGAAGGACTACGACTGCCCGGGTGTACGCCCGGGGAAGCACGCGCTTCCAGTCTTCTTTTCCGAGAATGAGTCCCGCAGTCAATAGGACTGCAATGACCGCACATATATTCCTAAGCTTCAGCCCGCCAAGAAACAGGTTCCTGACGTCCGCCATATGAAGCCGGTCCTGTTCGTTGAAGAAATCCTGTCTTCTGCCCTCTACTTCTGTTACAACAGACAGTTCCTCTTCCCTTCCGATCAGGTAATCCATCATGTAGTCCGTCACTTCCATCACATCTTCGATCT
>CAMSTW010000113.1 GCA_947063855.1 uncultured Dorea sp. | reverse complement strand
CTTCCGATCATAGAGAGACTTAAGGAGATCGCGGGAGAATAATTACAGGCTGATTTTATTGACAGATGGAGACAGATATGGGTAGTAAGATTGTATTAATAGACGGACACAGTATACTGAATCGTGCATTTTACGGACTTCCTGACCTGACGAACGCAGAGGGGCTTCATACCAATGCGGTCTACGGCTTTCTGACGATCATGTTCCGGATACTGGAAGAAGAGAAGCCGGAGTATCTGACGGTGGCTTTTGATGTACATGCGCCTACCTTCCGTCATCAGATGTATGCAGAGTATAAGGGAACCAGGAAGCCTATGGCGGAGGAGCTGCGCCAGCAGGTGCCGGTCATCAAGGAGGTCCTTCACGCTATGGGGATCCGGACGGTAGAGCAGGCGGGACTGGAGGCAGACGATCTTCTGGGGACGCTTTCAAGGAGATGTGAAGAACAGGGGATGGAGGTATCCGTCATATCCGGAGACAGAGATCTCCTTCAGCTTGCGACAGAGCATGTGAAGATCCGCATCCCCAAGACGAAGCAGGGCAAGACGGAAGTGGAGAACTATTTTGCGTCGGACGTCAAAGAACGGTATCAGGTGACGCCGGAAGAGTTTATAGATCTGAAGGCGCTGATGGGCGATGCGTCTGATAATATCCCCGGTGTGCCAAGTATCGGCGAGAAGACGGCGACGAAGATCATCGCAGAGTATCATTCCATCGAAGAGGCTTATGCACATGCGGATGAGCTGAAGCCGCCAAGGGCGTCGAAGGCGCTTAAGGAGCACTGGGATCTGGCGGTCCTTAGCAAGGAGCTGGCGACGATCAATGTAACGGCAGATTTCCCCTACGAGCTTGAAGAGGCGCGGCTTGGCAATATCTATACCAAGGAGGCATACGCGTATTTCCAGAAGCTGCAGTTTCGGAACCTGCTCTCAAGGTTTGAGGTGAGCGCGCCGTCGAACCAGGCAGAGGACGCGTTCAAGGAGATTACAGACGCGGACGAAGCGAAGGAGATCCTTCTGAAAGCGAGAGGCGCCGGTTGTGTGGGAGCATGTATATACCGGAATACGCAGGATGTCCTTCCGCTTTTTGCGGACCAGGCGGGGATTGGCGGGATCGGCCTGTGCTTTTCCGGGGAAGATACCTACTGTATCCGGACGGGAGACAGGATCACGGCAGAGCAGCTTCTTGGGGAGCTTGAGGAGGTGGCGCGGGAAGCGGGCCGGTTCGTCATGTTTGACCTCAAGCAGGCAATGTCATGGATCAGGATCACACGCCCGGGGAACTGTTTTGATGCGACGGTTGCCGCGTATCTGCTGAACCCGCTTAAGAATAACTACACTTATGAGGATGTTGCGAGAGAACAGCTTCATATTATGATAGACGAGAAAGCCCAATTTCATATCAAGGTCTGCTATGAGGCTTATACGGCGTATGCGGCGTCTTCCATTCTCTGGGAGAAGCTTAAGGAATGCCGGATGGACAGGCTGTTTACCGAGATCGAGATGCCGCTGGTATTTACGCTGTATGATATGGAGCGAAACGGCGTCAGGATCGAGGCGGAGGCTTTGAAATATTACGGAGACCAGCTGGGCGCCAAGATCGTAGAACTGGAAAAGGAGATTTACGAGGACGCGGGGGAGACGTTCAATATCAATTCGCCCAAGCAGCTTGGCGTCGTGCTGTTTGAGAATATGAAGCTTCCCGGCGGCAAGAAGACGAAGACCGGGTATTCCACTGCTGCCGATGTGCTGGAGAAGCTGGCGCCGGATCATCCGGTGGTGGCGAAGATACTGGAATACAGGCAGTATTCCAAATTGAAATCCACCTATGCGGACGGTCTTGCCAATTATATTGAAGAAGACGGCAGGATCCGCAGCAAGTTCAACCAGACGATCACAGCGACGGGAAGACTCAGCAGTACGGAGCCGAATCTCCAGAATATCCCGATCCGGATGGAGCTTGGAAGGCTGATCCGGAAGGTTTTTGTTCCGGAGGACGGATACGTATTCGTGGATGCGGATTACTCACAGATTGAACTGAGGGTTCTGGCACATTGTTCCGGCGACAGCCACCTGATCGAAGCATACAGGGAAGCGGAGGATATCCACAGGATCACAGCCTCCCAGGTGTTCCATGTGCCCTTTGAGGAGGTGACGCAGCAGCAGCGGCGTAACGCCAAGGCAGTGAATTTCGGGATTGTGTACGGGATCAGTTCCTTTGGGCTGAGCCAGGACTTAAGTATCACCAAGAAAGAGGCGGCCCGGTATATCGAGGACTATTTCCACACCTATCCGGGGATCAAGAGTTTTCTGGATGATACCGTGAAGCATGCGAAGGAGATGGGATATGTGGTCACGTTATTTGGAAGACGGCGGCCGGTTCCCGAGCTTAAGTCCGGCAACTTCATGCAGCGGTCATTTGGCGAGCGGGTGGCAATGAACGCGCCTATCCAGGGGACGGCGGCCGATATCATCAAGATCGCCATGACGGGCGTGAACCAGAGACTTAAGGAGAAGCAGATGAAGTCGCGCCTGGTCCTGCAGGTACACGACGAGCTGCTGATCGAAGCCTACAAGCCGGAGCTTGAGGAAGTAAAGATGATTCTTAAGGAAGAGATGGAGCATGCCGCTTCGCTGGACGTGCCTTTGGAAGTGGATATGCATACAGGAGATAACTGGTACGAAGCAAAGTAGAGGTGTATGAACATGAAGATTATTGGAATTACAGGCGGAGTCGGAGCGGGAAAGACACAGATACTGGAGTACCTGAACAACCGGTACGGCGCTACGATCTGCCAGACAGATAAGATAGGAAAGAAGCTGCAGAAGAAGGGAAACAGATGCTTTGACGACATCGTGGCATGTTTTGGGACAGAGATACTGGATGAGAAGGGGGAGCTTGACAGAGAGAAGCTTGCAGGCATTGTGTTCGCGGATAACGAGAAGCTTGCAAGGCTCAACGCCATCGTCCACCCGGCGGTACAGGATGAGGTAGAGAAGAAGGCGGCAAAGGAAAAAAAGAAGAATACGAATTTATTTATCATAGAGTCAGCGCTTCTGATCGAGACGAATTATGATAAGATGTGCGATGAGGTGTGGTACGTCCATGTGGATGCCGATACCCGCAAGAAACGTCTGGTGTATACAAGGGGGTATGATCCAAGGAAGGTGGATGAGATTATTGCCGCGCAGCTTCCCAAGGAAGAATTCATGAAGCACTGCGACCGTGTGATTGATAACAGTAATATATTCGAAGAGACACAGATGCAGGTGGATGAGATTATTGCGGACTTGTAGAATGGAAAGGCAGAAGAAGGATATTATGAGATTATGCAGTATTGCAAGCGGGAGCAGCGGTAACTGTATCTATGTGGGGGATGACAGCACGCATCTTCTGGTGGATACAGGTATCAGCAAGAAACGGGTGGAGCAGGGGCTGCAAACGCTGGGCGTTGGGGGAGACGAATTAAAAGGAATCCTGATTACCCATGAACACATAGACCATATACAGGGGCTGGGCGTATTCAGCCGGAAATATAAGATCCCCGTTTATGCGACGAAAGGAACCCTGGAAGGGATCCGGTGCTGCAGTTCGATTGGAAAGATGCCGGACGGACTTCTTAACGAGGTGCGCATTGACGAGACGGTCGTCCTGGGGGACATGGAGGTCTGCCCCTTCGCGATCTCACACGATGCAAGACAGCCGTGCGGATACCGGATCGGCAACGGCGCCAAGACGGTGGCCGTGGCAACGGACCTGGGGAAATACGATACTTACACGGTGGAGCGTCTGAGCAATCTCAACGCAGTCGTCCTGGAGGCGAACCATGACATACATATGCTGGAGGTCGGCCCTTACCCGTATCCCCTGAAACAGAGGGTTATGGGGGACCGGGGCCATCTTTCGAACGAACTGTCGGGAAGACTCCTAAGCGATATATTACACGATGACCTGCAGTATGTGATACTTGGGCATCTCAGCAAAGAGAATAATTATGCCGAGCTTGCCTATGAGACGGTAAAGCTTGAGATCAGTTATGGCGACAGCCCTTTTAAGGGGGAGGATATCCCTGTGATGGTGGCGCCCCGGGATACGGTATCGGAGGTTGTAACCTTATAATGAGAGCAGCTGTGGTGCGTTTGGGAACCGGCAGGACAGGATTCCTGCGCCGGTTCACAGTTCTAAGAATTGAGAAACAGATCAGAGAGGTATAGGTATGGGAAGAGTAGCGATTGTAACAGACAGTAACAGTGGTATAACCCAGAAGGAAGCAAAGGAGCTGGGAATCCGGGTATTGCCGATGCCCTTTTATATCAATGGAGAGTTGTATTTTGAAGATATTACCCTGACGCAGGAGGAGTTCTATCAGAGGCTTGCCGAGGATGCGGATATCTCTACCTCCCAGCCGTCCCCGGGAGATGTGGCCGATCTGTGGGAGGAACTTCTTGAAGAATATGACGAGATTATCCATATCCCCATGTCCAGCGGTCTCAGCAGCTCCTGTGAGACTGCGATGGGGCTTTCCCGGGAATATGACGGAAGGGTCCATGTGATTGACAATCAGAGAATCTCGATCTCACAGCGCCAGTCTGTACTGGATGCCCTTGGGATGGCAGAAAAGGGTATGACGGCAGGACAGATTGAAGACGTCCTGATGAGGGAGAAACTGGAGGCAAGTATCTATATTACGGTAGATACATTGAAATATCTGAAGAAAGGCGGGCGCGTCACGCCGGCCGCCGCCGCCATCGGTACGGTGCTGAACTTAAAGCCTGTGCTGCAGATCCAGGGTGAGAAGCTGGATTCCTTCGCCAAAGTGCGCGGATGGAAGGTGGCGAAGAAGACGATGCTGGATGCGGTCCATAAGGATCTTACGGAGCGCTTCAAGGGAAAGGATATGCTGATTCATGCGGCATATACCTGTTCCCGTGAAGAGGCAGAGGAATGGAAGTCGGAGATTGAGGCCAGATTCCCGGGCTATGATATCCATATGGATAAGCTGTCGCTGAGTGTATCCTGCCATATCGGCGCGGGATCCCGGGCGGTTGCATGTATTAAGAAGGCGGAATATTAGGTAAGATATTTCCGCCTGATATTCCTACTCTTATAACCGCAGGATCTGGTGCTGGTATTCGTTGATGAAGGGCATCTTGAATTTGTCTGTGATGACGCTTTCGTAGAGGTTGGATGCGAATACATCATGTTCAAGCAGGATGCGGCCGGTCCGGCTTAGTTCCCCGTCCTTTGTAAGCTTCGTGATCAGCGGGACATTGGAGTGGGACTTTATATGGCTCAGAACCTTTCGGGCATCCTTTCGGAATCCCAGGATGCGTGCATACTGGCAATATCCGTTCTCCCGGCAGGCAGCCATGTCCTCCTTCGTGATATCAAGCAGGATATGAAAGAGGCAGCGACCAAGCCTTGTGTAGGTCATATCACGGGTCTTCAGAAGGTCGCAGAACTGGTCAAAGGTGATGAAATCATTGATGCAGTTCAGGATGCGGTTGGCCAGATCCCCGGAGATATCCATATATCTTGTGAGCGATTCACGGGTCTCTCTAAGCAGCCGGTACTTAAGCAGAAGAGAGAAATCATTTGCGTAGATGGGATATCTGGTGCGGTGGGTATCTTCGAGCATCCGGATACACGCCAAAGGCACCTGGTCCTCTAAGCGGGTCAGCACCTCTGACATGACCGGCTCGTCGAACATGCCGTCTTTTTCGGTGCTTATGGACTGGCTGGCATAGTCAAGGAGCTTACGGATGGCAGAAGCAGAGCTGTAGGAGCCGGTCAGATGGTTATCGTGATACGTGGATACCATGCGCTTGATGGTGTAGGAACGGATCGGGCTCTTTTTCTGGTACAGGGCTTTGATGTATTCGATGCCCAGGATGTTATTGGGTTGCGTAAGAATCATGTCCAGAGAATCCTCTCTCAGGTATTCGCTCAGCGCCCTCTGGCGGGCGCGGGGGTAGGACATGCCGTTTTTCAGGGCTGCCTGAAGAAATGTCCGGTATTCTTCCGGTTCGTCTGCAAGAATATGTGCAAGCTTATCAAGGATCCTGTAATCCCCGCATTCGCTTCCAAAGCAGATGGCGTCCACGCAGCCTAACTGTTCGAACAGCGAGACGGCTCCTGCGGCGAAGTATTCCGCGCTTCCTGCGGCATAGAACACCGGAAGTTCCAGGATTACGTCCACGCCTGCTTCCAGGGCGACTGCCGCTCTCAAGTGCTTGGGCATGATGGCGGGGGCGCCGCGCTGAACATAGTTACCGCTCATGACTACGATCACCGCGTCTGCGCCGGTGATGTCTTTTGCCTGTTCAATATGGTATAAATGTCCGTTGTGGAACGGGTTGTATTCTGTGATCAATCCAACTATTTTCATGAGAATCTCCTTGTATATCTTTCTGAAATTGATTATACTATATTAAAGTTGTGT
>CAMSTW010000112.1 GCA_947063855.1 uncultured Dorea sp. | reverse complement strand
CCGATCGGTTATGAGCCGATTGCTCTAACCAACTGAGCTAAAGGTCCAAAATCATTAAGTCCCTTATAGGACTAAGCCGATGATCGGACTCGAACCGATAACCTGCTGATTACAAATCAGCTGCTCTGCCAATTGAGCCACATCGGCAATTACAAGAAATGCACCAAACCCGGCGCATCCTCAAATGACTCCGACGGGAATCGAACCCGTGTTACCGCCGTGAAAGGGCGATGTCTTAACCGCTTGACCACGGAGCCATCTCTCGGCCAACAGCTTTTCTTCCGTGCCGACCGAAATTTATATTACCATAACTCTCGCCAAATTGCAACACCTTTTTTAAGATTTTTCAAAAATCATTTCACCCTGTTATTTGCCGGCCATCTGCTTTTTTTCGCTCTATCATTTCTCTCATTCCAGTAGTTCCAGGAAATCCTCCTTGTTCATTGATCCCAGTTGTCCGGCGCCGCTTCCTACCACCTGCTCCAAGAGATCCTTCTTCGACTCCTGGATCTGCCGGATCTTCTCCTCCACAGACCCTTTCGCAATCAGCTGATAGACCGTTACCTTCTTATCCTGTCCGATCCGGTGCGCACGGTCGGTGGCCTGGTTCTGGACCGCCAGGTTCCACCACGGATCGTAGTGGATCACCACATCCGCCCCGGTCAGGTTAAGTCCTACTCCTCCTGCTTTTAAGGATATCAGGAATACTCTGGTATCATCCTCATTGAATCTCTTCACCAGCTTAAGCCTCTTCTCCTTTGGAGTGTCCCCGGTAATCATATAATATGTAACGCCGCTGTCGTCAAGCTTCTGCCGGATCAGTTCAAGCATCGTGACAAACTGCGAGAACAGCAGAATCTTATGCCCGCCCTCAGAGGCTCTCTGGACTAATTCCCGGCACGCTTCTAACTTGGCGGATTCTCCCTTATAATTCTCAAAACACAGAGACGGATCACAGCAGATCTGCCTCAATCTTGTCAGCTCGGCAAGTATCTTCAGCTTGTTCTTCTGGAATTCCTCCCCGTTCTGCATGGCAATCTGCTGCCGCATATAGACAACCTGCGCATCATACAGCTCCTGCTGCTTCTTCTCGAACTTGACATATTGCGTCTTCTCTATCTTATCCGGAAGATCCTTGAGCACGTCTCCCTTCAGACGCCGCAGTATGAAAGGCGCAGTCATCTTCTTAAGCCTCTCCATTGCCGCCGTATCCTGGCTCTTTGCGATGGGCGCCTCGATCTCCCTCCTGAACACCTCATATTTATATAAGAATCCCGGCATCAGATAGTCGAAGATACTCCACAGCTCACTGAGCCTGTTCTCAATCGGCGTTCCTGTCAATGCATACCGGGTCCGGCTCTTAATCACTTTCACGGCCTTCGCCGCCACAGTCTGATGGTTCTTGATGTACTGTGCCTCGTCAATAATCTGGTACAGGAACTCCTTTCCTTCATAATAAGAAGCGTCGCGTTTAAGCAGGTCATAGGATGTGACCAGAACATCCGCCTCCTGACAGTTCTCAAGCTTTCTCCGGCGCTCCTCCTGCGTCCCGGTAATCAGTGAAAATACAAGCTCAGGGGCGAATTTCCTGATCTCCTCCCCCCAGTTAAATACCAGGGAAGCCGGAGCTACCACCAGTGAGACGCCCTCCTTGCCTTCCTGCTTCGCGGCAAGCAGGACCGCGATTACCTGCAGCGTCTTTCCAAGCCCCATATCGTCTGCAAGAATACCGCCGAACTGAAAATTCTCCAATGTACGCAGCCATCGGTATCCATTCTTCTGATAATTCCGCAGCACCCTTGCAAGTGCGGCCGGAGGCTGGAAATCAGAATCATTCACTGTCTTGAACTCTCTTACCAGATTCTTGAAATAACGGTCTCTCTCACTGTAGATATTTTCATTCTCCTCAAGCATCTTGTCCAGATATAGTGTCCGGTACAGCGGCAGCCTGACCTTCCCTTTGATGAAATCCTTCGGAGACAGATGAAGAGAAGCCATCATCTCACTGAGCATCTCATAGGAATTATCCTCCATATCCAGAAAATCCCCATTCCTAAGCCTGTGATATTTCTTCTTACTGTGATAACTCTTAAGGATATCCAGCAGCTCATCCACGGGCAGGTCTTCCGTGGAAATATCCAGATTCAGAAGTCCGCCGGATACAGACACCCCTACCGACATCCGCATCTTCTTCGTAAGCTTCAGTCCGGAGAATCGCCTGGTACACCTGACCTCCCCCATAGCCATCAGCGCGTCCAGGCCTTTGGCTAATACCTGGTACATGCATTCGTCATCTTTCCCGCAATGCAGCTCCTGGTTCTTTTTATCCGTATAAGGAAACCACTGCCGTAACAGGAACAGTATCTCCCTTTCTTTGTGTTCCTCCCTTAAGGACAACGGGAACGCCGGGGAGGCTTCATCATCAAACTCAGAAAGAACGCCTTCCGCTTCTCCATAGCGTACTTTGGGCCTGCAGGTGATATTATTGTCCTCAGCATCCAGATAGAAGATAAATTCTGCCTCGGGAGGCAGATACCGCCCGATCTCATCTTCATCCTCCTCGGTGATATCCACCACATTCCTGATCTGCGGAAGAATCGAATAATAGAAATCCGACAGCCGGTTACGCCCGATCTGAAAGGACAGTCTGCCTCCTCTGCTGTGCTGTGCCAGCGGCCGGATCTGCTTCAGGAAATCTTCATCTACCTGATACAATGTACCTTCGCAGATGTAGTATGCTGTCTTCACCCCATAGAAGAAGTCCGGCACGTCACACTCTACCTCTATCCCATGGAATGTCTGTCCATGCTCAAACTGGTTCTTCCGGATATCCATGGTAATATGCGGATTGCCCTTCCGGCACTTCAGTTCACATTTCTTCTTCTCTTCCTCGTCCTTTGTCTCATAGGCCACCGGCTCTGCAGATGCAATCTCATAGAACTGATCCAGACGCCATCCGAACAGTCCCATCTCATTTCTCTTGGCCAGTGTCTTCTTAAGGTAATTTCCCGACTCTCTCAGACGATTATCAAACTCTTTCTCTTCCCTCACCAGGCTTCCGATAAATTCAATCCACCGCCGCCCCTGTTCGGTAAAATTCTCCGGCCTGTGGTTGAGCCGCATATTCGAGCCATAGTTCCCCATGGCAGAATTTCTGACATTTTCGTCAAATTCAAACAGATCCTTTATAAGAAGCAGTTTCTTCTGCCCGATCTTGAAGGATACCGACAGACGCCCGTTCTTCTTCACCAGCCTTGGTTTCAGCGTGATACTCTCATCATTCCCCATGACGTTGGAAATCGTCCGGTTGGCCTGATTCTGCTGGAATGAGAAGATCAGTTCGCTTCCCTGCAGGTCTGTGGCGTCCCCGATCTGGTTCTTACTCAGATAATCTGACAGAAGCTCCATAAGCGCCGCTACATGCGCACATTTCTCCCGCTCTGCATAAGACCTGTAATAGTTCCCTGCGCACGAATAGTTGAAGCATTCTGCTGACACAACCCTGTCTCTGGCAAAGACAATCTCAACAGGAAAACTTCCGCCCTTCTCAGCTCCCTTTCCTTCAATAATTCCCATCATATCTTTATAGCCGTTCACGAAACCGGTATCTATGCTCTCCATCGTGACCTTCTTCTGAGCCGCCAGTATCCTTCCCCTGCGCTCGGCGTCCGGCGACAGCTTCAGAGACTTCCTGATCTTCTCCTTATCAAAATAGACATATTCATCAACGGCCGCCTGCTCCACGTTCTTCCTTCCAGTCTTCTCTGCCGCCTTCTGCTCTATCTCGGCGCTCACCCTCTCCTGCTCCTCGTAATCTTCTATCGCATACATGGCCGCGGCCATATGCTTACAGCACCTTCCGCTCTTGGCATGGGGACAGCTGCAGGACATCCTGTATCCGTCCTTCCCTTCGCACTCTGTAACCCTGACAATATATCTGTCACGCTCAACGACAGCTGCCGAGTATGTATTGTCCTGCTTCATCAGTTCAAAGACTCTGCCCCGGTTAAAGTATTCCTCCCCCTGACGTAAGGTATTCTTTTGAAATCTGCTCTTCCATTCCTTCATAATGTTTTTTGCTGCTGTTCTCCTTTATAAATATCTTGGCTTTATTCCCCGATCATCATCTTAATGATCTCTTCATTCGTCTCACGCATGCCTTCCTTACCGAGACGGCCGATATTCGTGATCGTAGCCTCCACGCCCTTCGTCACGATACCGTCCCCTGCATAGAACTGCTGCCCCCGCAGATACATATTGTATCCCAGGATCCCGGCGTCTACGGACGCCGCAATCTTCGCCGCACAGGAAGCCTTCGCGCCGTCACAGACCATGCCGGACACAATGGCCAGCGCGTTGACCACCGTATGTACCGCTTCCTCATATCCGCCGCCGCACAGGTACGCTATCCCCGCGCCTGCCGCCGCCCCGGCGCTCACTGCACCGCAGTAGGCCGACAGTCTGCCGATCCCCGTCTTCTGATGGATCGCCACCAGATTCGACAACACCAGCGCACGGTACGTCTTCTCCTGCCCCGCTTCCTTCTCCTTCGCATATTCCAGTACCGGCAGTGAACAGGTCATTCCCTGATTGCCGCTCCCGGCGTTGATGATGACCGGAAGCTCGCACCCGTTCATACGCGCATCCGAACCTGCCGCCGCCATAGCCTTCGCCCGGGTCCTCACATCCGTCCCATAGGTATCTAACAGCACACTGCCGATATTCGCGCCATAGTCCCCCTTAAGACCTTCCTTGGCAATCGCGGTGTTATATTCAATCTGACGGTCGATCACTTCTTTCACGTCCCCGATCTCAACGGTATTGACAAAGTCCCAGATGCTCTCCATATCCAGAAGGCTCCGGTCCGTCAGCCCCTCTTCGCTCTCCCCCTCTACAGGAACATCCACCAGCTTCTCGCCGTCCTTCTCCACCAGCACGATATTCGTATGATAGTTGGCAATCCGCACCTTCGCATAGGAATCGCCCTTACACACAATCACGATAATGTCAAATGTGATCCCGTTATCAATGTGCTCCACGCTTACCGGAACCGTATCAAGGAACTCCACCATCTGCTCCGTCTGCTCCTTTGTGACCTCCGCGATCACTTCCAGCTCCCTCTCCGGCCTTCCCGCGATAATTCCCGCCGTCGCAGCCGCCGGAATCCCTTTCAGGTGATTGGTATTCGGAACGATCACACTCTTTACATTCTTGATAATGCTCCCGCTCGCCCCGATACTGACCTTATCCGGAATACATCCTAAGACCTCTCTCGCCTTCGCCGCCGCATACGCAAGCGCAATCGGCTCCGTACACCCCATCGCCGGAACCAGCTCCTCCTTCAAAATCTGCACGTACGCCTGGTATTTTTCATCTGATCTCTGCACCTTTATCCTCCTTCTGGAACCCTCTCACGGACGGCAAAAAATAACCTGACAACCCAAATTGCCAAATTATTTCTTACCGGAACTTCTCCACAGTCCCATACGCTATATTTATTTTCATTATAAGGAAATCCCGGACAAGTTTCAACCATAAATATTTCCCCTTTAAGCACGGACGGAACTTCCCGTATACAACTGATAATAGCGCCCCTTCTCCTCAATCAACTGCTCATGGGTACCCCGCTCGATAATCCTGCCCTGCTCTAAGACCATAATACAATCCGAATTGCGCACCGTCGAAAGCCTATGTGCAATCACGAACGTCGTCCGTCCATTCATCAGCTTATCCATTCCATCCTGCACAATCCGCTCCGTCCTGGTATCAATCGAGCTGGTGGCCTCATCCAGTATCAGCACCGGCGGGTCTGCCACAGCCGCCCTCGCAATCGCAAGGAGCTGCCTCTGGCCCTGGCTTAGATTCGCTCCGTCCCCGGTCAGCATCGTATCATATCCACCCGGCAGCCTCCGGATAAACCCGTCTGCATTGGCAAGCCTTGCCGCCGCCACGACCTCCTCATCCGTCGCATCCAGCTTCCCGAAACGGATATTCTCCATCACAGTCCCGGTAAACAAATGGGTGTCCTGTAATACAATCCCAAGGGAACGCCGCAAATCTGCCTTCTTAATCTTATTAATATTAATCCCGTCGTATCTTATCTTACCGTCCTGAATATCATAAAACCGGTTTATCAGGTTCGTAATGGTAGTCTTCCCTGCCCCCGTAGAGCCCACAAACGCGATCTTCTGCCCGGGCTCGGCAAACAGTTTCACATCATGGAGTACAATCTTGTCATCGCTGTAGCCAAAATCCACGCCGTTAAACACAACATCGCCTCTGACCTCCACATAGTCCACGCTGCCGTCCGCCTGATGGGTATGTTTCCACGCCCACCTTCCGGTTCTGGCGCTGCTTTCCGTAAGTTTCCCGTTTTCTTCTACGGCATTGACCAGCGTGACATACCCGTCGTCCTGCTCTTCCTTCTCATCCAGCATGGCAAACACACGCTGGTCAATGCCGTAGAAGAAAACGGGAAACTTACGGAAAGCAGCGCCAG
>CAMSTW010000111.1 GCA_947063855.1 uncultured Dorea sp. | reverse complement strand
AAAACATTGAAAATCTATTCTATTTGTTATATTATAATATGAAAGATTTTCAATGGAGGAGGAGAGGTCATGAATATCCGGGAATACGGCAGCAGATTCAAGCGTATATTTCTCACTTTTTCTAGATCCGTCCACCTTGAATTCATTGATAGATTCTTTTATCATTTCGCTGATTTATTTGTTGATAGATTTATTTATCGTTTCACCGGTTTATTTACTCATACATTCGTTTATCGTTTCATTGTTTTATTCGTTGATACATTCATTTATCGTTTCACTGATTTGGAAGATTCCGTCGCAGATTTATCCCCCGTTTTTATTTTCATTTTCCTGTTTTGCGGGGAATTTTTGTCAGGAGTTTCCCGGTTACAATTCACGCCGCTTAGAATAAGGGCTTCATAGAATCCGGCGTGGATATGAATGGTAACCGTTTCTTGTGAATATGACCGCTGCATCACCGCGGACATGCACTTATGTATTCCGCTGATGATATATATTTACTTTTTATTTTTTACATCATAAGGAGGTTTTTATGAGACACTTAATGAGTCCGCTTGATTTTTCAGTAGAAGAACTGGATCGACTGATGGACCTGGCGGTTGACATCGAAGCCAACCCTGCCAAGTACGCACATGCCTGCGAGGGGAAGAAGCTGGCAACACTCTTCTACGAACCAAGCACACGGACAAGACTGAGCCACGAAGCTGCCATGCTGAATCTGGGCGGAAGCGTATTAGGCTTCTCATCTGCAGAGTCCAGCTCCGCCGCCAAGGGAGAGAGCGTATCTGATACCATCCGCAC
Organism: uncultured Dorea sp.; assembly: GCA_947063855.1. Taxonomy (GTDB): domain Bacteria; phylum Bacillota; class Clostridia; order Lachnospirales; family Lachnospiraceae; genus Sporofaciens. The sequence continues at coordinate 5,736 of CAMSTW010000111.1, read as the reverse complement.
GGTTTCCTGTTATGCGGATATCTGCGCCATGCGCCATCCCAAGGAGGGCGCGCCTATGGTCGCCTGCCAGCATTCATCCATCCCGGTCATCAACGCCGGTGACGGAGGCCACCAGCATCCGACTCAGACACTGACCGACCTGCTGACCATCCGTAATCTTAAAGGGCGCTTAAGCGACATGACCATCGGCCTGTGCGGGGACCTGAAGTTCGGACGTACCGTCCATTCACTGATCCACGCTCTGGTAAGATACACCGGGATCCGGTTCATCCTCATCTCTCCGGAAGAATTACGGCTTCCCGGCTACATACGCTCTGACGTACTGGACAAGGGGAATGTCCCGTACAAAGAGGTTGTCCGTCTGGAGGACGCCCTGCCGAAGCTTGACCTTCTGTATATGACCCGTGTACAGAAAGAACGTTTCTTCAACGAAGAAGATTATGTCCGGATGAAGGATTTCTACATCCTGGATTCCAAGAAGATGGAAAGGGCGCCGAAGGATATGTATGTCCTTCACCCGCTGCCACGTGTCAATGAGATTTCCGTTGAGGTAGATACCGATCCGCGGGCCGCTTATTTCAAACAGACCAAATACGGCGTATACATCCGGATGGCACTCATCCTGACGCTGCTTAACATCGAAGTGTAGGAGGGATTCATTATGGTAAATAATACATTAAACGTCGGACGCATCGAAGAGGGCTTTGTACTGGATCACATCCAGGCAGGACGCAGCATGGATATCTATAAGTATCTCCATCTTGACAAATTAGACTGCTGCGTTGCCATCATCAAGAACGCCAAGAGCAGCAAGATGGGCAAGAAAGATATCATGAAGATTGAGTGTCCCATTGATTTTATTGATCTGGATGTGCTGGGATTTATCGATCATAATATCACGATTAATCTTATCAAAGATTCCGAGATTGTTGCCAAGAAGTGTCTGCATCTCCCAAAGGAGATCACCAACATTATCCGCTGCAAGAATCCAAGATGCATCACTTCCATTGAGCAGGGACTGGATCATGTTTTCGTTCTTACCGATCCTGAAAAAGAGGTATACCGCTGCAAATACTGTGAAGAGAAATATCACGGAAATCTGAAATAATAATTTTCATTTTTTAAGAATAATCTCGAAAAAAATCGCAATTTTTTCGCATTATTTAGAAATTGGTACTTTACTCTTTTGCAAATGAATGATATCTTTATATTATACATTTTACAATACTAATGGAGGTCGTATATTATGGCGAGAAGAAAAGTAGAAGAAAAGAATTATCCGGAATTAATCCAGGCGGCAGAAGAGCGGATTGCAGATTTATCTTCTGAGTTAAAGCAGGAAAAAGCGAATCTTAAGCAGTTGAAGAAAGACCAGGTACGTTACGAAGCTATGGTTGAGAAGCAGAAGAAGCAGGCTGAGGTTCAGAAGGCGGCAGAGTTACTCGTAGCATCAGGCAAGAGTCTGGAAGAGATTGAAGAATTTCTTGCGAATTAGTTTTCATATACACGGACAGAAGATGTTTTTATAGCATTGTAATTGTGTTTAACGGATGACGTTTTGTTCATCCGTTTTTATATTATATATTATAGGAATGAACCACCCCGCAGCAAGCTGCGGGGTATTAACCCAAGTATGATAAATAAAGATAGCTGCCGGGAAATAAACATTCCCCCCGGCAGCCTTACTGGTTCTATATTGCTTCTATGTGGTTTCCGGCAGCGTCATCGCCCTGCGCTTCTCAATACGGTCTCCCGCACTGTCAGGCGCCTGCGGGCTTCTACATTCTACACGATTCCCTGTGCCGTCATCGCATCTACAACCTTCTCAAATCCTGCGATATTAGCCCCGACAACATAATTGCCCTCTGCCCCGTAACGCTTCGCGGCGTCATCCATATTGTGGCAGATATTAACCATGATATTCTTAAGCTTCGCATCTACTTCCTCGAATGTCCAGCTCAGGCGCTCGCTGTTCTGGGACATCTCAAGGGCTGATGTCGCAACGCCGCCGGCATTGGCCGCCTTGCCCGGTGCAAACAGCACACCATGCTCCTGCAGATACTCTGTCGCTTCCATCGTGGTAGGCATATTCGCACCCTCCGCTACTAAGAAACAGCCGTTCTCCGCCAGCATCTTCGCATCCTCTAAGTGAAGTTCATTCTGTGTCGCACAAGGAAGGGCGATATCAACCTTCACAGACCATACACCGCGTCCCTCATGATATTCGGAATTCGGACGGTACTTCTTGTATTCGGTCAGTCTCGCCCGGTTCACTTCCTTGATCTCCTTAAGCGCCGCCACATCGATACCATCCGGATCATATACCCATCCGTTGGAATCACTGGCCGTCACGACCTTAGCGCCCAGAGCTTCCGCCTTCTCTGTCGCATAGATCGCCACGTTGCCGGATCCGGATACGGCAACCGTCTTGCCTGCAAGCTCCTTGCCGTTGATCTTCAGAAGCTCTTCCGTCAGGTACAGAAGTCCATAACCGGTAGCCTCTGTTCTCGCAAGCGATCCGCCATAGCTCAGCCCTTTTCCGGTCAGTACGCCCTCATATAACCCGCGGATCCTCTTATACTGTCCGAACATATATCCGATCTCTCTTGCGCCGGTTCCGATATCTCCCGCCGGAACATCTGTATCAGCGCCGATGTATTTGCAAAGTTCTGTCATAAAGCTCTGGCAGAACGCCATAACTTCTCTGTCTGACTTGCCCTTCGGATCAAAATCGGAGCCGCCCTTTCCTCCTCCGATCGGAAGACCCGTAAGAGAGTTCTTGAATATCTGCTCAAATCCAAGGAACTTGATAATACCAAGATTCACAGACGGGTGCAGACGTAAGCCTCCCTTGTATGGCCCGATTGCACTGTTGAACTGTACGCGGTAGCCAGTATTCACCTGAACCTGCCCCTTATCGTCTACCCACGGCACGCGGAACTTAAACTGCCTCTCAGGCTCTACCAGTCTCTCAAGAAGGGCGTCCTTCCTGTACTTCTCTTCGTTCGCTTCAATCACGACTCTCAGTGATTCCAGTACTTCCTTCACTGCCTGATGGAACTCCGGTTCAGCAGGATTCTTCGCAACCACTCTTTCAAGGACTTCATCAACATATGACATAATCTTTCTACCTCCTAAAATCTTTTCTACTCTTTTGCTCTCTCATATTTTAATGGATTTTTATCTGGAACACAAGACTTTTTTCTCAAATTTTTATATTTTTTGCAATTTTACCATCATGTTCTTTCATTTTACAAATGTATATTCTCTGTTTTTCGTGAATTCCCTCCGTCATTCTTGCAACAGAGCGCACTCTAAGTTTCATTTTCCAAAAATCCTACCTTTCATATCGACACATCCGTTTTCTTCCTGCGGGCGCGCACCCTCCCGGCGGACTGTCCCGAAACTGATTTCCCAATATCAAAAAACCCTCCATACAGAAAAGAAACTTCTCTCTGCATGGAGGGCCGCCTGTCTATGCAAGCTGCCTGATACACTCGATCATATGTGCATAGTCCTTCTTTACTTCCTCAATCATCGGCTCCATATCCTCGCTGTACTCCGTCGCGTCTCTCAGCCTCTCAGCCAGTTCTGAGGACGACTTATACAGTGTGGTAATCGACAGATTCTGGCATACGCCCTTAATGGTATGCGCCGCGCGGAACGCCTCGCTCATATTCCTTGCTTCCACAGACTCTGTCAGAAGTGTATAGCTCTTATCGTCCAGCATCTTAAGCAGGAACTTCTGAACCCGCTCATCCTTCCTGAGTCTTCCCATCACATCATCATAGTCAGCGCCCATAGCCTCATAGCATTCTTTTACAGTCATTATATCTCTCCTCCTATACTCATCTTTGTCTTATCATAAAAGCAGTAGTTATTCCTGCCGTTGCGCTTCACCTCATACAGCGCCTCATCAGCCATATGGAACAGCGTATCATAATCCCCGCCGCACTCCTTCGCACATGCAACGCCCATACTTACGCCGATGGTAAACTGCTCATACTGTGTACATAACAGATTAAATATACGCTTTACCAACGGCTCTATACTGTCCTTATACGGCATGAAGAGCAGGAACTCGTCTCCGCCCATACGGGCAACGATATCTACATTTCTTGTATTCTTCTTAAGACGTTCAGATACAAACTTAAGCACCTCGTCTCCAAACAGATGTCCATATGTATCATTCGCCTGTTTGAAATGATCCAGATCAAACAACAGCAGGATGAACTTCTTCTCCTCATCCTCGGCAAGCCGCTCGCTGATCTGTGATTTGGCCGTCTTATGGTTCAGAAGACCGGTCAGAGAATCATGCGCCGCCATCACCTCAAGATGGTTCATCTTCTCCAGCTCGTCATGGATATCCACAATCTTGCCGATCGCGCCCGCATACTCCGGCGGCTCCCAGCTCTCCCACATGGAACGGGCGATCACCTTGCTCCATCGCTCCTGTCCGTTGATATTCAGCAGATAGTTCTGCTCTACCATAGGCTCCTGCGGCGTAGTCATCTCAAGTCTGTTCAACAGATCTTCGAAATCATTCTTTGAGAAAATATTCGTACCAAAGGCGTCCTTCTTCGGATTCAGAATCGTCTCGGGCATGTTCAGATAACTTGCCCCCCATTCTGACAGGATCAGCATCTCCGGCGTAACCGTATATTCGAACTGTATCTCCTGGGACAGCTCTGCATAGAACTGGTATTTTACCCGCTCATGCTCCAGAAGCTTAAGTGTCCTGTCTGAGACATCCAGCTCTCCCTTCTCCATCATCTGCTCTACCACATCCAGCGTCTCTTCCTGCAGGTTCTGTCCCTCGGAGCGCAGCCTCATCTCGTCTCTTAACTCGTCTGATATATCCTTAAGACATTCCATCAGAACCGGATTGAATACCCCGCACTCCCCGTTCAGGATCATTCCCACAGCCTTCTCGTGGGAAAATGCGGCCTTATAGACACGCTTGCTTGTCAGCGCGTCGTATACATCCGCCAGCGCGACCACTTGCGCCGCTATCGGGATCTCATCTCCTTCAAGTCTGTCCGGATATCCTCTTCCGTCATACCGTTCATGATGCCACCGGCAGATCTGGAACCCAAGCTTGATCAGAGGCTCGTTCTCCCGCATCGGGATATCACTCAGAAGACGCGCCCCTTCCGCCGCATGCCCCTTCATGATCTCATACTCTTCATCCGTCAGACGCCCCGGCTTGTTAAGGATCTCCGACGGTATGGAGATCTTGCCGATATCATGCAGCGCCGACGCGTTACAGATCAGGTAGACGTCATCCATCGAAATCCCATACATGTCCTTCCTGATCAGCCACTTCAGGATCAGCTCTGTCAGCACACGGATATGCAGGACATGCAGACCGCTCTCACCATTACGGAATTCAACGATATTGGACAGGATCTCGATCATGAGCTTGTTGTCATTCTCTTTCTCCATGATCTGGTTCGTCACCATATGCGACAGTTCCTTCTGCTTGGTAAACAGTATGATGGTATTGACTACCCGCCTGCGTACCGTGCGTTCGTCGAAGGGTCTGCTGATATAGTCCTGTACTCCCAGGTCATAGGCCCGGTCCACATAAGCCGGAACCGTCTCCGCCGATATCATGATGACCGGAATATCCTTGATCCAGCCGTTCTTGTTCATTACCTCCAGCGTCTCGAATCCATCCATGACAGGCATCATGATATCAAGGAGCATCAATGATATCTCCTGCTCCCTGTCATG
>CAMSTW010000110.1 GCA_947063855.1 uncultured Dorea sp. | reverse complement strand
GAAGGAGACCAGAAGGCGGAACGCGTAGTGACCGATAACGGATCCTTTGCCGCGGACCTCGTGATCATGGCGATCGGCGTCCGCCCGGCGACCACATTTCTTAACGATTCCGGTCTTGAGATGTTCAAGGGAACCATCCTTGTGGATGCACAGATGCGGACGAATCTGCCGGATGTCTATGCCGTGGGCGACTGCGCTATGGTAAAGAATGCACAGACCGGCAAAGGCCAGTGGTCCGCCATGGGCTCCACCGCCAATCTGGCCGCGCGCGCCATGGCGAAATCCATGAACGGCGCCGGAAGCGGATACGGCGGATGTCTTGGAACGGGCGTTGTCCGTCTGCTTCCATCCTTAAACGGCGGCCGTACCGGACTCACGGAAGCTCAGGCAAAGGCGGCAGGGTATGAGACCACTTCTGTAATCAGTGTACTGGACGATAAGGCGCACTACTATCCGGGCGCGTCTTCCTTTGTCATCAAGCTGACTGCGGAAACCTCCACAAGGAAACTTCTTGGAATCCAGGTATTCGGCGCGGGCGCAGTGGATAAGATGACGGATATCGCCGTTGTAGGAATCTCACAGGGTATGAAGCTCGATGACTTTGACACCCTTGATTTCGCTTACGCACCGCCGTTCTCCACCGCCATCCATCCATTCGTCACGGCGTGCTATATTCTGGAGAATAAGATCGACGGCCTCTTTGATACCATGAGTCCGGCAGAATATGCAGACGGAGCGGCAAAAGGATATACGGTGCTGGATGTTCAGCCCGCTCCTGCCATTCCCAATGCCCGCTGGATTGACCTTTCCGCAGTAGACGGTCCGATTGCGGATCTTGAAAAGGATGCGAAGCTCCTGCTTGTGTGCGCGAAGGGCAAGAGAGGATATTTCCTGCAGAACCGCCTGAAGGCTTACGGATATACGAACACATTGGTCTTAGAAGGCGGCGCGTTCTTCAATGATGTGAAGGTGCCAAGGAACGGCCAGAAGCTTTCCCCGGAAGAAATCAAGCGGGTCAAGGGACTTGGATGCCTGCAGGATAAGAGGTACGACGATGTATTCAACGTCCGTGTGATTACCCGGAACGGGAAACTGACCTCAGAAGAACAGATCAAGGTAGCGGAAGCGGCGGAGAAGTTCGGTTCCGGCGAAGTCACCATGACCACCCGGCTGACTCTTGAGATCCAGGGCGTGAATTATGATAACCTGGAACCGCTCTTTGCCTTCCTTGAGGAAGCCGGACTTAAGACCGGCGGTACCGGCTCCAAGGTGCGTCCGGTGGTATCCTGTAAGGGCACAACCTGCCAGTACGGCCTGATCGATACCTTTGCACTGTCCGAGAAGCTCCACGACCTGTATTATACAGGCTACCATGACGTATCCCTGCCGCACAAATTCAAGATTGCGGTAGGCGGATGCCCCAATAACTGTGTGAAGCCGGACCTGAATGATCTGGGTATCATCGGCCAGAGAGTTCCGGAGATTGATCTGTCCAAATGTAAGGGCTGCAAGAACTGCCAGGTTCAGAACAGCTGTCCGATTAAAATTGCAAATGTGTCAGACGGGAAGATCCGGATTGCGCCAGAACAGTGCAACCACTGCGGACGCTGTATCGACAAGTGCCCCTTTGGCGCAGTTACGGAATCCCTGACCGGCTACAGAGTCTGCATAGGCGGACGCTGGGGCAAGAAAGCCGCCGAAGGACGCATGCTTGATAAGATTTTTACTACCGAGGAGGAAGTCATCGACGTGGCAGAACGGGTAATCCTGTTCTTCCGTGATGAAGGGATCTCCGGCGAACGGCTTGCGGATACGGTGGCAAGGCTTGGCTTCGACTATGTACAGGATAAGCTTCTGAACAGTACGATTGATAAGAAACAGATTCTTGAGAAAAATGTGGTTGGGGGAGCTACTTGTTAATCTACGCCCCATTTATCATCTTGAAGTGCCTGGACATCTGCAGAGATGTCCAGGCTGTAACCCCTTTTCGTATTCAGACAGCGACACGCTTATTTCCCTCCCATAAATCATAATACTCCAGCTTGGAAAAGAATTTCTGTATATCCTTCAGTGCACTGAAAAAAAGTGCAACAGCTCCGGTATTACATATATCTTCCCCGGGACGTCTCCTTCTGCCAGCGCGTCCGCCACATCTTCCAGCGTAACCTTTGCATCCTCGGCCATCACCTGGAACAACTGATCATATTCCTCACCCGGCAGACGTCCGACCACCGGAACCAGATAGGGATATCTCTTTCCGTCCGGCGATGTATAACCTCTTGCTTCGTACCCCAATCCGACAAATTTCTTCTCATAATTATACCGGATATTCGGTATATCTGTTACAATCAGTTCCTGCACGGCCTCTTGTGATTCTGCAAACCTCCCGGGATCCTTCCCCAGCGCCTTAGACGCCTGTTCCCGTGTACAATGAAACCTGCGGTTGACCCGGCCGCTCCCTGTGTCTGCGGGATACGTCCACTCAATTTCTCCCGCATTTCCTATCAGGCACAGAAGTATGACCGCCTTTTTCTCCATCTGCATACAGAAGTCTGCCTCATCCTCCGGCGCATCCTCATAGTGAAGCTTGAGCACATAGGGCTCTTCTCTGGTTTCCAGCTCCATCGTCTTCTTCATATCCGGAAACACCGCCAAAGTCTCCATCAACCTTCCAACTGACGGCGCATCTCCGATATACGGACACTTCGCCTCATACAGCGCCCTTACATAAGGCGCTGTCTTATACTCTTCTTCCAGCTCCCTTGCATCTTTCCCGGAAAATACCAGATAGTAAAGAATCTCTCCCGCATTCTGCCCCACTGCCTGCTGCTTCCTGTGGAAATCCATAAAATCCAGATAAGACATCGCCCTGAACCCGTTCTGCTCACCGCCTATCAGATGCCATGCGGTAAGCGCAATCTCCTGTTCCGCTTCAACCCTCTGCCAATCTGTACGATTATCAAGGTAATAGTCCTCCATCATTCCCGGATACCCCAGATATCCATAAGACCAGAAGCTCCCGTTATAATTGCTGTTCACATATGCTTCTTCTCCTTCAAACCTGTGCTGAAATGCTATGCCTCCGGTTCCTGGACTCACTCTGCTGCCCACACTGAATCTGCCCTTCCTCTTCACGCCCGCGTCTTCCAGATTCTCCGCCCGTATCACTTGATATCTGCACAGCTCGCCCTGCTCATAACATTCCTTATAGATCAGAAAGCTTTTAATCTTCTCGTCAAGCTTGTACTCATATTCTACATTCCATTCATCCGAATCCACACATCGCATCCATGAGTCTGCCTGTCTGCCGTTTAAGAGACCTGCCGCCGCAATCAAGACGCTTAAAGCCGCGCCCAGAACCACCGCCTGCTTCCCGGAACTCTTGAAATCCAGGATATTCCGGATACGTTCCTTTACGGATGTATTTCCAAAAGCGGCGTATCCTGCCCGGATACCTCTTCGTTCCCCGTCTTTTACCGCAAGGCCGAGAAGCGTGCGGCTGTAGACCCCCTTTACTCCCGCGCCCGCCGTCTGCACGACCATCTCGTCGCAGCTCATCTCCATATCCTTACACATCAGATCATATGCAAGCCACACCAGCGGGTGGAACCAGTATACCGCCAGCAGTAACGCCGCCAGCAGCTTCACCTGATGATCATGCCTGCGGATATGGCACTGCTCATGAAGAAGGATTAAGTCCCTTTCTTCCTCCGTGATTCCGGTCGGAAGATAGATGACCGGACGGAAGAACCCCATCACGAATGGCACCGGTATATCCGCACATTCATAGACATTTTCTTCAAACCGGACGGCGAGGGCAACGCTCCTTCGCAGCCTGCAGAAAGAATATGCCTGCAGGCCCAGAAAAACCGCGATACCCGTAAGCCATACCATCGTCAGTAACTGCAGGAGAGACAGATCGCCCGGGAACACTCCCATCCGGCCGTCTCCTTTATGTCCGGCGGCTTCACCCATCCCGTCTGCTCCTACTGCATTGGATATTTCATCCTGTCCCGTTCCCTCCTTACTGCCCGTCAATGTCCTGGAATCCGGCGCCCTGTCCATCCAAGGTTCCCCAAGCCCCGACTCGCTGCCGCCTTTCCACGGTTCCTCAGCCTCTGGCGCGCCCCTGCCTTTATGCAATTCTTCAGCCTCTGGCGCGCCCCCGCCTTTATGCAATTCCGTGCCGCCCACCGCACCCTCGTCAGTCCGCTCTCCCTCAGCCTCCGTCATATCCACGCTGCCAGCCGCATCCTCATTCCCCGGTGCCCTTGAAACTTGGGAAAGCTTCATAGATAACATCCGGGAAAGCTCTTCCGGTCCGGTCCACTCTGCCTGCGTTCCGGTCGCCTGATCCTGAAAAATCTCCAGGTTAAAGAGGCTAAACGCGCTGGAAAATGAATACGGGCAGACCAGCCTGAACGCCACGATCATCCACAGATAATATGCAAACCGTCTCGAAGCCCGCTTCAAGAACTGCCGTCCGGTTAACACCAGAACGATCACGAACACAGCCGTCACCGACATGTTGCAGATCTCTGAAAATACACTGCAGATCCCCTTCATACCCTCACCTCCTCAAGAACCATTAACAAGATTCCTTATGAGAATCAATCATCGCCTTTATCTCCCCCGCCTCTTTCTCGGAAATCTTCTTATTCCCCAGAAATGCCGCCACGAACTTCGGCAGGGAGCCTTCAAATGTCCGCTCTATAAAATAATCCGACTCCGCCGCCTGGCATTCCTCCTTCCCGACCAGCGCGGTCACAAGCGCGTCCTCACTCTTAAGGAACCCCCGCTCTGCCAGCTTCTTAATCACCGTATAGGTCGTTGACTTCTTCCATCCCAGCCGTTCCCTGCAGGTTTTCACAAGATCGCCGCTGCGTACCGGGGACAACTCCCATACCAGAAGCATAAACCGATATTCACTGTCACATAACCTCAGATCCTCCATGTATGTTACCTCCTTCTTTCCAGTGTGCTGTCTGCATTATATCTGGTGAAACTCCGCAGGATATTCGTCCATCAGACTGCGTTGTCGGCGGTCAACGATGCCACCGCATGCCTCCCTTCTCCGCCTTGCTGATGATAATTTATTCTGCGGATTTTCGACGGCGCAGCGGGCCGTGTCGATTGATTCTGGAACAGATTCTTCTGCAGAATGGGTCTATTGTTATAGACCTGGTTTATATTTACCAGTCTATAACAATAGACCCATTCTGTCAACCCTCAATACATCTTCCCGGCAAACGATCCGGCAGCCGCCAGCCCAAGACGCATGAATCCCTCCTTATATATTTTCATTTCGAATCATATAGATCTTAAGCGCCAGCTCAATCTCCGTGTGAAGCGTTGCGTCATGCAGATCCATCTCAAGTATCTCACAGATCTTCTGAAACCGGTACTTAGCCGAATTATAGTGTACAAACAACTGCTCAGAGGCAGCCTTCACATTCCATCCGCAGCTGACGATTGCCTGCATCGTCTCGATAAGAGTTGAGTTGTGCCGACTGTCATATTCCTTCAACGGCGCAATGTATTTCCTGCAGAACTCTATGGTCTCCTTCTGGTCAGACACAGAGATCAGCAGCTTAAAGATTCCAAGCTGCTCGTAAAACAAAATACAGTCAAACCGCTGCAGCTGATAGACGATCTGGATCACATTCTTCGCCTGTTCAAAGCTTTGAGCCCCGCAAATACTTTCTCAAGCGCCTGTTTTGCCGCCGCTCCCTGACCCGGAAGCAGAAATGAGATAAAGTCACTCTGCTGTGTTATCTCAAGGAAATCCCGCAGAAAGCCATAGACCTGTCGAATGCATATGATTTTCCGCTTATTTTTCTGTCCGGCGAAATATTCCTTTGCGGATATTATCACCCCTGCGCTCTCCAGTATCATTGAGACGCAGGCGGCGGAGCTCAAGGAGACCAGCCTCATTCATGAGAAATTTACAACTATGGCGATCAACATGATTCTCGGAATGGCATGCGGAATTATTTATGACATGATAGCAGGCGTATAGGAGGGAATGTGATGGATAATAAGAGTTTGATGAAAGAATGGAAAAGGGGAAGTGTACGGATCGGTTCCCCGACAAATCTCCTTGCGGCGTTTACCGCATTTCTGCCGGCCTTGTGGCTGTGCATTACATACGACTGCTGGCCGGATCCAAAGGTAGTGTTAACCGGCTGGGGAATGGTCGCATTATCCTTTGGAGCATTCTATATAGTAGAACCGGTATCCTACTATGCGGCACTGGGTATGACGGGTACATATTTGAGCTTCCTGTCAGGTAATATCGGAAATATGCGTGTACCCTGCGCAACGATGGCGCTGGAAGTAACCGATAGCGAGACCGGCTCCATACAGGCTGAGATCGTGTCCACCATGGCAATCTGCGGTTCTATCATCACGAATCTGGCCGCAACAACAGCGGCAGTGTTCTTAGGCGCAACCATAGTAGCGGTACTTCCTGAATTCATCGCAGCCGGACTTACCAAATACGCCGCATCCGCTATTTTCGGCGCAACCTTTGCCACATATGCACTGAAATATCCAAAGGTTGCAGTATTCGGACTTGGCGTGCCATTGATTTTAAAATATACGATCGCTCCACAGGCATGGATCCTTATTGTAGCAGCTGTATTCGGAAGCCTTGGATGGTCAAGAGTATTATATACACGGGAGAACAAGA
>CAMSTW010000109.1 GCA_947063855.1 uncultured Dorea sp. | reverse complement strand
GATTCATGCACAAGCTGGTGTATTATCCGGCGAACAACGACGGAATGTATTCCTGTGTGGGCTGCGGCCGCTGCGTGGAGAAATGTCCGCAGGCGCTTAACATCGTGAAGGTTGTGAAGGCGTTTCAGAATCAGGGAGGTGAAAAATAATGGGCGAATGTACATGTCATAAGAATTATACATTAGACACGCTGATTCCTCAGATCGGCGTGATCACGGATATCCGCCAGGAGACTCCGGATGTGAAGACGTTCCGGGTGAACGCGCCGGAGGGCGGCAAGCTCTTCGAGCATATGCCGGGGCAGTGCGCCATGGTCTGTGCGCCGGGGATCAGCGAGGGTATGTTTTCCATTACTTCTTCGCCGACCAACAAGGAATATCAGGAATTCAGCATCAAGCAGTGCGGTATCCTGACCGATTACCTCCACAGCCTGGAGGTGGGAGATGAGATCACGGTCCGCGGACCATACGGCAACTCATTTCCGGTGGAGACGGAGCTTAAGGGGAAGAACCTTCTGTTCATCGCGGGCGGTATCGGATTAGCGCCGCTTCGTTCCGTCATCAACTACGTGCTGGATAACCGCGCGAATTACGGTACGGTAGATATCGTCTACGGGTCCCGTTCCGCGGAGGACTTAGTTCAGCTTAAGGAGATCCAGGAAGTATGGATGAAGGCAGAGGGCGTGAATGTGTATCTGACCATCGACCGGGAGCAGGAAGGCTGGGACGGCCATGTAGGTTTCGTTCCGAACTATGTGAAGGAGCTTAATTTCGATACGGACAAGACGGCTCTGATCTGCGGGCCTCCGATTATGATCAAGTTCGTGCTTGCGGGGCTTAAGGAGCTTGGATTCACCACGGAGCAGGTATATACGACTCTGGAGCTTCGTATGAAGTGCGGCGTGGGCAAATGCGGACGCTGCAACATCGGTTCCAAGTATGTGTGCAAGGACGGTCCGGTATTCCGTTATGATGAGATTGACGAGCTTCCGAACGAGTACTAAGGCTCGCCAGTTCAGCCATGCGGGGATATCTATGCAGGGTTCGTGTATGTTTGCATACTAAGAACCATGAATAGATGTCCGGGAATGGGCGGAACGCCCATTCGGCGAAAAATGCAGCAACAGAATGCTGCGGAGAAGCTGTGAAGCAGCGGTTTTGAGCTTAGCATGGCGAAACGTCCAATTGCGAATAAATATTTAAGAAAGGATACGAATAACATGGAAAATATGGTAAATGTATATTTTAGCGGTAAGCGTTACAGTGTTCCGGCAGACCTCACGATCATGACCGCCATGGAATATGCCGGCTATACATGGAAAAGAGGGTGCGGCTGCCGTCATGGTTTCTGCGGAGCCTGTGCGACCGTATACCGTATCAAAGGGAAGAATGAACTGAAGACCTGTCTTGCATGCCAGACTCAGGTAGAAGAGGGTATGTATGTGGCAAGCATCCCGTTCTTCCCGACAGATAAGAGAACCTATGAGATCGAGGATATCAAACCTACCCAGCAGATCATGATGGAGCTCTACCCGGAGATCTACAGCTGCATCGGCTGTAATGCCTGCACAAAGGCCTGCACGCAGGATCTGAATGTTATGCAGTATATCGCATATGCACAGCGCGGGGAATTCGAGAAATGTGCGGAGGAATCCTTCGACTGTATCGGATGCGGATGCTGTACCGTCAGATGTCCGGCAGGAATCTCCCATCCACACGTGGGTGTTCTGGCAAGAAGGCTTACAGGAAAATATATTGCGCCGAAGACAGAGCATCTTGCAAACCGTGTAGATGAGGTCAACAAGGGCGAGTATGACGAGCTTATTGAGCAGATCATGCAGAAACCGATCACAGAGATGCAGGAACTTTATAATACAAGAGAGATTGAGAAGTAAGGGAGGGCGTAAATAATGTATACACCATATCCAGAGAATATGATGGAATCCGTCAAAAAGGTAGAGGCTACAAGAGCGCAGCGTATGTCTACGGAGCCAAGACGTCTGACTGCTGATGAGAAGGACGCCCTCCTTAAGGAGTTCCATCCGGATTATAATCCGGACGCTTTTGCAGAGATCAAGGTAGGTCCGAACAAGGGACAGAAAGCCCCGCTCGAACTGGCCGAGATGCTTCACTCCACAAGCCGTCTGGTAAATGACAAGGTAGATATCACGAAGATTGATTATGACGTAGACGTGCTTGTGATCGGCGGCGGCGGCGCAGGTTCTTCCTGTGCCATCGAGGCTCACAACGCAGGCGCTAACGTGATGATCGTGACCAAGCTTCGTATCGGCGACGCCAATACCATGATGGCAGAAGGCGGTATCCAGGCGGCGGACAAGGAGAATGACTCTCCGGTTCAGCATTATCTGGACTGCTTTGGCGGCGGGCATTTTGCCGCAAGACCGGAGCTGGTAAAGCGTCTCGTAATGGAGGCTCCGGATGCAATCAAGTGGCTCAATGAGCTGGGCGTCATGTTCGACAAGGATGCGGACGGACGTATGGTAACCACCCACGGCGGCGGTACATCCAGAAAGAGAATGCATGCGTGCAAGGATTACTCCGGAGCAGAGATCATGCGTACACTCCGCGACGAGGTATTGAACCGTCAGATCCCGGTTATAGAATTCACTTCCGCGGTAGAGATTATCAAGGATGAGAAGGGGCAGGCTGCAGGCGCTGTTCTTCTCAATATGGAGACAGGCGATTACTCTGTTGCAAGGGCAAAGACGGTGGTAATCGCAACAGGCGGCGCCGGAAGAATGCACTACCAGGGATTCCCCACATCCAACCACTACGGGGCGACCGCAGACGGACTGATCTTAGGATACCGGGCAGGCGTACCGCTTCTCTATCAGGACTCTATCCAATATCATCCGACCGGTGTGGCTCATCCGGTACAGATCCAGGGTGCGCTTGTTACCGAGAAGGTTCGTTCAGTTGGCGCGCAGCTTGTCAACGCCGAGGGTGAAGCCTATATTCATCCGTTGGAGACGCGAGATGTCAATGCATCAGGCGTGATCCGTGAGTGCAGGGAAGGCCGCGGCGTAGAGGCGCCAAGCGGACAGAAAGGCGTATGGCTTGATACGCCGATGATCGAGATCCTTGGCGGAGAAGGAACCATCGAGAAGAGGATCCCGGCTATGTTCCGTATGTATATGAAGTACGGAATCGATATGAGAAAGGTGCCGATCCTGATCTATCCTACGCTGCACTATCAGAACGGCGGTCTTGAGATCGACGGAGAAGGATTCACGAAGAACATTCCGAATCTTCTGGCGGCAGGAGAGGCTGCAGGCGGAATCCATGGAAGAAACAGGCTGATGGGTAATTCACTTCTTGACGTGATCGTATTTGGACGGAATGCAGGTAAGAAAGCGGCGGCGAAGGCGAAGGAAGTGGAGCTTGGAACCATGAATCTTGACCATGTGGCAAGCTATGACGAGGAGTTAAAGGGAGCTTCTGTCGCTACGGAAGAAGTATCACCGAAGCTTCTGCCAAAGTATGCACGTCATGAGAGATAAGAAATAGGGATAATTATCATCTGTATAGTTGAAAAATTGTTCAAGGGACGGAAGTGTGGAGATGCTCTTCCTGTACACTGGAAATGGATCTTCAACTGTGCAGATGAAAATATTGCCTTAGTATATTATAGAAAGTTTGTCTGTGTGTTTTATGCAGACGGTAAAAATATAAGGAGATTAGATTATGCGTGAGATAGAAGTAAGCAGGATTACGGATGTCGTAGAGAAGCTTTGTATCGAAGCGAACGAGCATCTTCCTGAGGACGTGAAGTGTGCGATCAAGGATTGCCGCGCGTGCGAGGATGGGGAGATTGCGAAGGGGGTTCTGGATAATATTATCGAGAACTTTGAGATTGCGGATAAAGAGTGCGTACCGATCTGTCAGGATACGGGTATGGCGTGTGTATTTCTTGAGATCGGACAGGATGTGCATCTGACCGGCGGCAATCTTGCGGACGCGGTCGACGAGGGTGTGCGTCGTGGTTACGATAAGGGATACTTAAGAAAATCCGTGGTAAAGGATCCGGTGCGCCGCGGAAATACGGGAGACAATACGCCGGCGATGCTCTATACGGAGATTGTTCCGGGCGAGCAGATCAAGGTTACTGTCGGGCCGAAGGGATTCGGAAGCGAGAATATGAGCCAGATCCGTATGTTCAAGCCATCCCACGGTCTGCAGGGAATTAAGGACTTTATCCTTGAGGTTGTAGAGACGGCAGGACCGAACCCATGTCCTCCGATGGTAGTGGGTGTCGGGATTGGCGGAACCTTTGATAAGGCGGCGCTTCTTGCGAAGAAGGCTCTGATGAGACCGATAGACTCTTCCAATCCGGATGCATTCTATGCAGATCTGGAAAAGGAGATGTTAGAGAAGATCAATAAGCTTGGAATCGGACCGCAGGGCTTCGGCGGAAAGACCACGGCGATCGGATTAAATATTGAAACTCTGCCGACCCATATCGCAGGCATGCCATGTGCAGTCAACATCAACTGCCATGTGACACGCCACAAATCGGAGGTGATCTAAGATGGCAGCAAAGAAGATTACATTACCATTGACAGAAGAACTTGCAAAGACGCTGCACGCAGGCGACAGCGTACTTGTGACCGGAACGATCTATACATCCCGTGACGCAGGTCACAAGAGGATGTGCGAGGCGCTTGCCAGGGGAGAGAAGATCCCATTTGACCCGACAGACGCCACCATCTATTATGTAGGGCCGACTCCGGCGAAACCGGGACAGGTCATCGGTTCCGCGGGACCGACCACCAGCGGGCGTATGGACGCGTATGCGCCGACCATGATGTCTGTAGGCGCGCGCGGTATGATCGGTAAGGGCGCGCGTCTTCCGGAAGTAGTGGACGCCATGAAGAAGTATTCCGGAGTATACTTCGGAGCCATCGGCGGAGCTGGCGCGCTTCTTGCGAAATGTATCAAGAAGGCGGAGCTGATTGCTTATGAGGACCTGGGAGCAGAGGCGCTTAGGAAGCTGTATGTAGAGGATATGCCGTTGGTTGTCATCATTGACAGCGAGGGCAATAATCTGTACGAGAGCGGAAGAGCCGCATACTTAAAAGAGCATGAGGCTTAGAAGCGTACGTCAAGTACGGTTGCATCAGTTTCATGGATAATTTTCATAGAGTTTTGATATTTGGGCCATTGTAATATGCGTGAATGAAATAATCAGGCGGCTTAGTATGCCGGCAACAACGCAGCAATGGCTCAGATGTTGAAAAATGGAATGTTCTATTATTGTTTATTTATAGAAGGGAGTCAAATGACATGGAGTTATTTGGAGGGATATTGGCAGTCAAGGCTGTAGTATTTCTGACATTCTCAATCTTTGCGATCGCTGCCGTCGGATATTCCATCGGCAGGATTGAAGTGAAGGGAATCGACCTTGGAACTGCCGGAGTATTTATCGTTGCCCTGGTCTATGGATGCCTGTTATATACGAAGCTGTCGGATAACCTGATGGCAGGAGAGGTGACGTTTGCCACAGACGCGCTTAAGATTGTCGAGAATATGGGTCTGGTGTTCTTCGTGACTTCCGTTGGTTTCATCGCGGGACCGAATTTCTTCGGGAACCTTAAGCGGAATTTCAAGTCCTATGTGCTGCTGGGCGCGATCATTATTCTTGCGGCGGCGGCTACTTGTGTGTTATGTATTATCATCGGCGGTAACTTTACGGAGCTTGAGCACGATCAGTTCAAGGCGATCCTGGTTGGTATCCTCTCAGGCGCCCTGACCAGTACGCCGGCGTTCTCCGCATCCAAGGCGGCTGTGGGCGCGGACTTAGAGGCGCTGGTATCTGTCGGATATGGTATCGCTTATCTGTTCGGCGTGATCGGAGTCGTCCTGTTCGTTCAGATCGTTCCAAAGATCATGAAGGCGGATATGAATGAAGAAGTGGCGAAGATTGCGGCAAAGGAAGGCGGAAGCAGTAAGAAGAAGAATCTGATCCTGACAGAGGTGGATGAGTTTGGATTCATGGCATTTTCACTGGCGGCAGTGATCGGAATCCTGGTGGGAAGCATCAGCTATAAGAATTTCTCGCTGACGACTACCGGAGGGTGCCTTTTGACGGCGCTTGTGTTCGGGCATTACGGACATATCGGTAAGATTTCCATCGTGCCGAAGAGTTCTACACTTAAGATGTTAAGAGAGCTTGGACTGATGCTGTTCCTGATTGGAGCGGGAGTGTCCGGCGGCGCGAAGTTCGTGCAGTATTTCGAGCCAATCTATTTCCTCTATGGGGCGATCATGACGATCCTTCCGATGATCATCGGGTTCATCATTGCGAAGAATGTGCTGAAATTGCCGCTTCTCAATAATCTAGGGTCGCTGACCGGAGGCATGACCAGTACGCCTGCGCTTGGTACGCTGATTAATATGGCGGGGACGGAGGATATCGCGTCTGCGTATGCGGCGACCTATCCGATCGCGCTGATCGCGGTGGTGTTGGCTTCACAGCTGATTATATTGTTCTGTTAGAAGATTGTGGTAAAATATATTGGGGACGCAGTAAGATTTTATTTTGCTGTGTCCCCAATTATATTTTATGATGATTGTAATGTCATTGCTATAGACCGGAATGATTTCGCCACGGATTACTATGAAATAGAATATTGACAGAGTTTTAAAAACTGTATATAATGACTGTATAAACAAGATTAGTCAAACAGGTGGTGTTAAAGTGCCAAAGAGCTATTCGGAGCAGGAACGGGAATATATCAGAAAGCGGCTGAAAGAAGAAGCGGCAAAATGCCTTGCCAGGTATGGCGTCCGCCGCACGACAGTCGATGAAATCGTGAAACGGGTTAATATTCCGAAAGGAACTTTCTATCTCTTTTATAAATCAAAAGAATTACTCTTGTTTGAAGTTATTCAAGAACAGCAGGAAGATGTCAACCGCAAGCTGTATCAGACAGCTTTGACGCTTAAATTTATGTTTACTTTCTTAGAGCACATTGGATTCTATTT
>CAMSTW010000108.1 GCA_947063855.1 uncultured Dorea sp. | reverse complement strand
GGATAATTATTGGCAGACAAGGAAATATGTTGAAAAAGATCGGAAGCACCGCCCGGTACGAGATCGAGAAGATGCTGGAAATGCAGGTAAATCTCAAGCTTTGGGTCAAAGTGAAGAAGGACTGGCGGGACAGTGAATTCCTGATGAAAAATTTTGGATACAGAGAAGAAGAATAAATCCATGCGTCTGTTGAGAACCTAACTCTATAACCTGCAGACTGTCCGAACGTTTGTCTGTTTCGGAACGGTTTGCCGGGAGGACGAGGTGATAAGCATGGAAGAAGAATACTGGAGACGTTTTCTCAAGACGGGAGATATCAGGGATTATCTCTATTATAAAGGACTTGCAATCTGCAGGAAGGTCATGGATACTTATTCCGGCAGGGGATCTGGCAGTGCAGAACCGGATCGTACACAGGAACAAGCCTGGCTGTCCGATGAGCTGTGAAGCGGTTCTGGAAGGGACAGGACCAGTTGCCCAATGAATTGTGAAGCGGTTCTGGAAGGAACAGGATTGGTTGTCTGGCGAGTTGTGAAGCGGTTCTGGAAGGGACAGGACCGGTTG
The DNA here is from genome assembly GCA_947063855.1 of uncultured Dorea sp. GTDB lineage: Bacteria > Bacillota > Clostridia > Lachnospirales > Lachnospiraceae > Sporofaciens. The sequence continues at coordinate 6,616 of CAMSTW010000108.1, read as the reverse complement.
CCCGGCGAGCTGTGAAGCGGATCCGGGCGGATTGCGGGATGTCCGTTAAGCTATGAAAGTGGTGGAGGGCAGTGAATCAGATTACAGTAACAGGCATGGTGCTGGCGGCGTCGCCGGTCGGAGAGTATGACAGACGCATCGTGATCTTAACGAAGGAACGGGGGAAGATATCCGCATTTGCCAGAGGGGCGAGGAAGCCAAACAGCGCGCTGGTGGGGGTGACAAGCCCCTTTTCCTTCGGGGAATTTACCGTATATGAGGGGCGGACATCTTACACGCTGATGTCGGCCTCTATTTCCAGTTATTTTCAGGAACTTCGTCTGGATGTGGAGGGTGCGTACTACGGTTTCTATTTCCTGGAGATTGCGAATTACTATGCAAGGGAGGCAAACGACGAGACAGAGCTTCTAAAGCTTCTCTATCAGACTCTCAGGGCGCTTGTGAAGCCCAGTATCCCCAACCGCCTGATCCGCCGGATCTATGAGCTTCGCGCGGTTACAGTCAACGGAGAAGGTCCCCAGGTGTTCGAATGTGTCTGCTGCCGGGGACAGGATCCGGAGATGATGTTCAGCGTGAAGCGGGGAGGACTGGTATGCGGGCGGTGTAAGGGACGATTTTCGGATGCACGTACATTGAGCCGGTCCACGCTGTATACACTGCAGTATATTGTATCCTCGCCGATCGTGAAGCTGTATACATTTGCCGTAAAAGACGAAGTATTAGAAGAACTTGAAGGGATTGTGACGGATTATCTGGCCGAATATCTGGGAAAATCCTTCAAATCCCTGGAAATACTGGAAACAATTGTACAATAGCACTTGAAAAGAGACAATGTTGACGGTATAATAAGTAGATATTATACGCTGGATACATGAATGAAGAGAATGTTAGATAAGCGTATATGTTGTCAAAAAAAGAGAAGGTGAGGAAGAGATATGGTAGAAAAGACTATGGACAAGATCGTAGCATTGGCGAAAACCAGAGGATTTGTGTATCCAGGGTCTGAGATTTACGGGGGGCTTGCTAACACCTGGGATTATGGTAATCTCGGCGTGGAGCTTAAGAACAACGTTAAGAAGGCGTGGTGGCAGAAGTTTGTACAGGAGTCCCCTTATAATGTGGGAGTGGACTGTGCGATCCTGATGAATCCCCAGACCTGGGTGGCAAGCGGACACCTTGGCGGATTCAGCGATCCTCTCATGGATTGTAAGGAGTGTCATGAGCGTTTCCGTGCAGATAAGATGATTGAGGATTATGCACATGAGAATGGCATTGACCTTGGCGACAGCATCGACGGATGGAGCCACGAGCAGATGGAGTCCTACATTAAGGAGAAGGAGATTCCATGTCCGACCTGCGGCAAGCATAATTTTACAGAGATCCGTGAGTTCAACCTGATGTTCAAGACCTTCCAGGGCGTTACGGAGGATGCCAAGAGCGTTGTTTACCTGCGTCCGGAGACTGCACAGGGTATCTTTGTCAACTTTAAGAATGTACAGCGCACCTCAAGGAAGAAGATTCCGTTTGGTATCTGCCAGATCGGTAAGTCCTTCCGTAATGAGATTACGCCGGGTAACTTTACCTTCCGGACCAGAGAGTTTGAGCAGATGGAGCTGGAGTTCTTCTGTGAGCCGGATACGGACCTTGAGTGGTTCGCATACTGGAAGCAGTTCTGTCTTGACTGGCTGAGTACGCTGGGACTTAAGAGGGAAGAGGTCCGTTACCGCGATCATTCCCCGGAGGAGTTAAGCCACTACAGCAAGGCCACCACAGACGTGGAGTTTCTGTTCCCGTTCGGATGGGGCGAACTGTGGGGGATTGCCGACAGAACAGATTTCGACCTGACACAGCATCAGAATACCTCCAAGCAGGACATGACATACTTTGATGATGAGAAGAAGACCAAGTATATCCCATATGTAATCGAGCCGTCACTGGGCGCGGACCGTATGGTGCTTGCGTTCCTGTGCAGCGCCTATGACGAGGAGGAACTGGAAGGCGGAGACGTAAGAACCGTTCTTCATTTCCATCCGGCCCTTGCTCCGGTTAAGATCGGCGTGCTTCCTCTTTCCAAGAAGCTTAATGAGGGCGCCGAGAAGGTATACGCACAGCTTTCCAAGAAGTATAACTGCGAGTATGATGAGCGCGGCAATATCGGCAAGCGCTACCGCCGTCAGGATGAGATCGGTACGCCGTTCTGCGTGACCTATGATTTCGATTCCGAGGAAGACGGGGCGGTTACCGTGCGTGACCGCGATACGATGGAGCAGGAGAGAGTGAAGATCGAAGATCTTGACGCATATTTTGCCAGGAAGTTCGAGTGGTAGGATACGGATCATAGACAGATAGAGACAGAGGCTTATGCCTCTGTCTTTTTTTGGAAATTTCGTTCTGCGCTTCGGCTCATGTTTTTGGAACAGATTCAGACCTATAACTGTTCGCTTATGTGTTGTATAAAATATCTAAATAGTTGGATAATAGGATAAAAAATAAGACGGATTATACAAGGAAATCCATTGTACAAGATAATGAGGAGTGTTATAATGGCAACTAGAGAACGCTGCACGGCAGATTTCCTGTGAAGTGTCACGCACATCTTGCAAAAAGCAGTTTTGGGACAGTCTGCCGAAAGACAGCACGAACAGGAGGAATATAGAATTGAGCGAGAAGAATGACGGACTGATGTGGGCCCTTGTGAAGGATAAGCCAGAAGAGGGACTATGGATGAAGCGGGTTCCGATTCCACAGGTAGGGCCTAATGATGTCAAGATTAAGATCAGGAAGACGGCGATCTGCGGTACGGATGTACATATCTATCAGTGGAACGACTGGGCGCAGCATACCATTCCGGTTGGACTGACGGCAGGCCATGAGTATGTGGGCGAGGTTGTGGAAGTCGGAGAGGGCGTACAGGGCTTTAAGCCCGGACATCTGGTATCCGGCGAAGGCCATATCACCTGCGGCAAGTGCAGGAACTGTCTGGAAGGACACAAGCAGAACTGTAAGGACGCCAAGGGCGTCGGCGTGAACCGTAACGGCGCGTTTGCGGAGTATCTGGTGATCCCGTCATCCAATGTATGGCCGTGTAATCCGGCGATCCCGGAGGAGATCTATGCGATCTTCGATCCGTTTGGCAACGCCACCCACACGGCGCTGTCCTATGAGATGCTGGGAGAGGACGTGCTGGTGGCCGGAGCCGGACCCATCGGTATCATGGCGGCCGCCATCGCAAAGTTCTCGGGGGCAAGGCATGTGGTAGTGACCGATATGAATCCTTACAGGCTTGGGCTGGCTAAGAAGCTTGGGGCGACCAGGACTGTGAACTTAAAGGAAGAGAAGCTCTCGGATGTGATGAAAGAGATCGGCATGACGGAAGGTTTCGACGTGGGACTTGAGATGTCCGGTTCCCAGGCAGGTCTGCATGATATGATCCACAACATGAAGCACGGCGGCAATATCGCCCTTCTGGGACTTCAGAGAACCGACGCTACGGTAGATCTTGAGACAGTGATCTTCAACGGACTGAATATCCGCGGTATCTATGGACGGAAGGTATGGGATACCTGGTACAAGATGTCCACGATGATCCAGGCGGGTCTTGATATCTCCCCGATCATCACGCATCATTTCGATATCAGGGACTATGAGAAGGGCTTCGAGGCGATGATCTCGGGAGAGTCAGGCAAGGTGATTCTTGACTGGGCGCATGTGAATGATTAAGGACGAGTATAAAATATATAGAAAGAAGGAACAATAGCAAGATGGCACGTAAAGACGATATTTTAAGTATCTATACGAAGGAAGTAGAGGGCATCAGGGAGGCAGGCCTGTTCAAGGGCGAGGCGCCTTTTGTCTCACCGCAGGGCGCAAGAGTGAAGATGGAGGACGGAAGAGAGCTTCTGTGTATGTGCGCGAACAACTATCTTGGCCTTGGAGATAATCCGAGACTGATCGAAGCGGCCAAGAGGACCTATGACGAGAAGGGATACGGCGTTGCTTCCGTACGTTTTATCTGCGGGACACAGGATATCCACAAGAAATTAGAGAAGAAGATATCTGATTTCCTTGGAACGGATGATACGATCCTGTATTCTTCCTGTTTTGACGCCAACGGAGGATTATTCGAGACGATCCTGACGGCTGAGGACGCCGTGATCAGCGACGAGCTGAACCATGCGTCCATCATCGACGGGGTGCGCCTGTGCAAGGCAAAGCGTTTCCGCTATAAGAACAATGATATGGAAGATCTTGAGGCTAAGCTTAAGGAGGCGGATGAAGCCGGCGCGAGGATTAAGCTGATTGCAACAGACGGCGTATTCTCTATGGACGGTATCATCTGTAATCTTAAGGGCGTGTGCGACCTGGCAGACCAGTACAACGCACTGGTGATGGTAGACGACAGCCATGCGGTAGGTTTTGTCGGCAAGACCGGCCGCGGCACGGCGGAGCACTGCGGCGTGCAGGGACGTGTGGATATCATCACAGGAACCCTTGGCAAGGCGCTTGGCGGAGCGTCCGGCGGTTATACCTCCGGACGTAAGGAGATCATTGATCTGCTCCGCCAGAGAAGCCGTCCGTATCTGTTCTCCAACTCCCTGGCGCCGGCGATTGCCGGAGCAAGTATCGAATTGTTCGATATGCTTGACGAGAGCACCGCGCTGCGCGATCATCTGGAGGAGGTTACGGCTTATTACCGGAAAGAACTTGTGGATAACGGTTTCGATGTTATCCCGGGAACGCATCCTTGCGTACCGGTTATGTTATATGACGAGAAGAAGGCGGCGGAATTTGCGAAGCGGATGATGGAGAAGGGCGTCTATGTGGTTGCGTTCTCTTATCCGGTTGTACCAAAGGGGAAGGCAAGGATCCGTACACAGGTATGCGCAAGCCATACGAAGGAAGACATTGATTTTATTGTGAAGTGCTTCAAAGAAGTACGGGATGAGATGTAGTACCCGATAGGTACAGTCATCCGCTGCTACTTTTTAGACTATTTGATAGAATAAGTACCGGCGCTGCCGGCAGCGCCGAAAGTCACTGAAGGAGGTATATATAAGTCATGGACAGAGAGAATGTATGGAGATCTTATGATCCGGCTGCAATGGAAGAATTAGAGAAGATTAATAAGGAATACAGGACGTGTCTGGATGCGGGAAAGACAGAGCGGGAGTGCGTCAGTGTCACCGTAGACCGGATCGAGAAGGCGGGTTACAGATCCCTTGAGGCGGTTAAGGCGGCAGGGCAGCCCCTCAAAGCGGGAGATAAGGTGTATGCGGTATGTATGAACAAGACGATTGTGGTCTTCCACATCGGGAAGCGGCCGATCGAAGAGGGGATGAACCTTCTGGGAGCGCACATTGATTCACCGCGTATCGACATCAAGCAGGAACCGCTGTATGAGAGCGACGGGCTGGCGTATCTTGATACCCATTACTACGGCGGGATCAAGAAGTACCAGTGGGTTGCAATTCCGCTGGCTCTTCACGGCGTTGTTGCGAAGAAGGACGGCACGGTGACCAAGGTGAATATCGGAGAGAAGGATGAGGATCCGGTATTCGTTATCACGGACCTGCTGGTACATCTGTCGGCAAAGCAGATGGAGAAGAAGGCCGGAGAAGTGATCGAAGGCGAGAAGCTGGATCTTCTCTTCGGAAGCCGCCCGATCGAGAAGGACGAGACGCTTAAGGATGAAGAGAAGGATGCGGTCAAGGCGAACGTCCTGAAGCTTCTGAAGGAATACTATCATATGGAGGAAGAGGATTTTATATCGGCCGAGCTGGAGCTTGTGCCGGCGGGAAAGACAAGAGAGTGCGGAATCGACAGAAGCATGCTGCTTGGGTACGGGCATGACGACAGGGTGTGTGCATTTACTTCACTCTTTGCCATTCTGGATGTGGAAGAGGTAGAGAAGACGGCGTGCTGTATCCTGGTAGATAAGGAAGAGATCGGAAGCGTCGGCGCTACCGGTATGCACTCACGTTTCTTTGAGAATGTGGTTGCAGAATTGATCGCACTTGAGGGCGGCGAGTCCGACCTTAAGCTCAGGCGCGCGCTGGCCAATTCCAGGATGCTGTCGTCTGATGTAAGCGCAGCCTATGACCCGATGTTTGCGGAAGCCTTCGAGAAGCGCAGTACAGCGTTCTTCGGCAAGGGGCTGGTATTCAACAAGTTCACCGGAAGCAGGGGAAAGAACGGGTCCAACGATGCGAATGCGGAGTACCTGGCGAAGCTTCGTCAGATCATGGAAGAGCACAAGGTCGCTTATCAGTTTGCCGAGCTTGGCAAGGTAGACGTAGGCGGCGGCGGGACCATCGCTTACATCATGGCTAATTATGGCATGGAAGTGATCGACAGCGGCGTGCCGGTGCTGAGCATGCATGCTCCGTGGGAAGTGACCAGTAAGGCTGATGTATACGAGGCTTACAAGGGTTATAAGGCGTTTTTGCTGGCGGATTAGAGCCTGGCTGGGTTACGCCCAAAATGGCGGACGGCCTGTCCGCTGAGGAGAGAAGGCAGATATGACAGAAGAGATGCTGCGAAACAGGGCGTGGGAAGGAAGCGCTGTTTCGCAGCATCTTGCATTCTATGTAGTCTTGCGGCTCCCCCGGAGCGCATC
>CAMSTW010000107.1 GCA_947063855.1 uncultured Dorea sp. | reverse complement strand
CCGATCTCGTACTTTCTTACACAATATTCGAAGCGTATCCTGTAATCACCAGAAGCGCCCGTTTCCTGCAGAAGGGTGCAGAGAAGATTGTACTGGAGCGTGCCTTAAGCGCCAGTGTTGAATTTATTGACAAGGATTACGAACTGATGCATCTCTCCGGAGCGTGGGCAAGAGAGCGTTATGTGAAAACGCAGAAGCTTACGACGGGGATCCAAGGAATCCAAGGGCTGAACGGGACCTGCTGTGGCGCAGAGTTCAATCCTTTCCTTGCGCTTAAGCGGCCGCATACTACAGAGTCCCAGGGCGAGGTATATGGATTCAGCTTCGTATACAGCGGCAACTTCCTTGCACAGGCAGAGGTTACCACCTTCGACCTGACGCGGGTTCTCATGGGAATCAACCCGGAAGGCTTTGCGTGGGAATTAAAACAGGGTGAATCCTTCCAGACGCCGGAGGTTGTAATGGTATACAGCGACCAGGGACTCAATAAGATGAGCCAGGTATACCACAGGTTGTACCGCACGCGTCTGATGCGCGGTAAATGGAGAGACTGCGCCCGCCCAATCCTCCTTAACAACTGGGAGGCTACTTATTTTGACTTCGACGAGGAGAAGATCCTCAATATTGCCGGAAAGGCCAGGGAAGTCGGCGTAGAGCTGTTCGTACTGGACGACGGTTGGTTTGGGGCGCGTAACGACGATTACAGAGGTCTGGGAGACTGGTACGTGAATCTTGAGAAACTGCCGGACGGTATCTCCGGCTTATCCCGGAAGGTAGAAGAACTGGGGCTTAAGTTTGGTCTCTGGGTAGAGCTTGAGATGGTGAACAAGGACAGCGACTTATACCGTGCGCATCCGGACTGGCTGATCAGCGTTCCCGGACGTTTCGAAAGCCACGCCCGCCACCAGCACGTACTTGATTTCTCAAGGAAGGAAGTTGTAGACTATATCCACGAGATGATTGCGAAGGTGATCCGCGAGTCCTCCATCTCCTATATCAAATGGGATATGAATCGGTATATGACCGAGCCGTACAGCAGAGGCGCCGCCCCTTCCGAGCAGGGAATGGTCATGCACCGCTATATCCTTGGCGTATATGACCTATATACACGGCTGACAACAGAATTCCCCGACATCCTCTTCGAGTCCTGTGCAAGCGGCGGTGCAAGATTTGATCCTGGCATGCTGTATTTTGCTCCGCAGACATGGACAAGCGATGACACAGACGCCAATGAGAGAACCAAGATCCAGTATGGTACTTCCATGGTATATCCTCTCGTCAGCATGGGATCTCACGTCTCTGCAGTGCCGAACCATCAGCTTCACAGAGATACCTCACTGGCTACCCGTGCCAACGTCGCTTATTTTGGCACATTTGGCTACGAACTGGATCTGAATCTGCTTGAGGACAAGGAGATTGCACAGGTAAAGGAACAGATAAAGTTCATGAAGGAATATCGCGAACTGATTCAGGTGGATGGGGATTTCTATCGGCTCCTAAGTCCGTTCGAAGGAAATGAAACCGCATGGATGGTCGTTTCCCAGGATAAGAAGAACGCAGTCGCCGGATTCTATCAGAGCCTGAACACGGTGAACGGTTCTTGGTGCCGCCTGAAGCTTCAGGGATTATGCCCGGATGCATTGTATGAGATCAGCTATGATACGACGCCGGATGTTCCTCTCGCTCCTGAACTTGCGGCCGCCTATGGCATTAAGCTGGGCGACAATCCGGTAAAGACCTTCCAGGCTTACGGCGCAGAGCTAATGTACGCCGGCATCCCAATCGACAGAGATGCATTAAAAAGAAAGAGCATGGACTTCGCTTCACTGCTCTTCGTTATAAAGCAGGCCGGCTAATTTGACTGACCACAAGACACAGGCACAATGGACCGCCGTCATTCAATAACAATATCACTGTAACGCAAAAAGAGTCCGCCCGAAGAGGAAAGCACCTCGCCGGGCAGACTCTTTTTCAAGCATACTCTAATGCTTTATCCGACCGGAAATCGGATATCCTGCGGAGTTTCGCCAGATATAATGCGGTCAGTACACTAGTACAGCGCCAGATAAAAATACAAGTGCCAAACAAATGCCGCCAGCATTTAGCCACGCAGGCTCAGCAGATAATCGATCGCCCGCAGAAGCTCCTCCTTCTGTCCGGGAAGCACGCCCTGGATCGTGAACTGGTCAAGGACCGTAGTATCCTCGAACAGGCAGTCCCGGACATTCAGATTCTCAATAAGAAGTCTCTCCTCCCTTAAGATCTCCTCCGGCGTCATCTCGTCGAATGTCCCCGCCTTTGCTTCCTGCCAGAGGGGCGTATCCTCCCACAGCTTTAATTTGAGGCACCATATATTGCGTGGATGTACCTGGTTCAGCATCCGGGCCGTCTCTATGGCGTGAAGACGCGAGAAGCTCCGGCCTCCAAGTCCCGGAATAACGGTGAGATAATAGTCGATGCCCGTCTCATCCAGGCGCTTAAGCGCCTCTACGATCTGAGAAGACGTCACTCCCTTGTTCCGTGCCTCCAGTATCGAGTCACTTCCGCTCTCCACCCCAATATGAAGCGCCTGCACCCCTGCCCCGGCAAGATCCAGAAGTTCCTTGGCAGACTTTCTTAAGATGTCATCTATACGGGAATACATGGCGTATTCCTTCACTCCGGGCATATATCTGTGCACAAGCTCCATGACGGCAAGCTGCTGGCCCGTACTCATGCAGAACGCATTCTCCCCAAGAAAGAACAGCCTCGTATCCTCCGGACGCAGCTTCCCAAGAATCTTAAGATCATGCTCGATCCTCTCTAAAGGATGGATCTGGAACGTGTCCTTCGCAAAATCACAGAAAGTACACTTGTGCCAGCTGCAGCCAAGCGAAACCTCCAAAGCGGCGGTCGCCTGCTCGTGGGGCGGCAGATAGATGGTATCGTGCGTGTAGATAGACTGATATAATTCTTCCCGTGTCATAATGGATATCCCCTTCTTAATAATCATTGCGCAGGTCACATCAGATAAACGTAATCCCGCTCTCCTCACTCATACCCGCAATCCTTGCCAGCGACTCGACCCGGATCCCCATATCCCGGATTCTCTGTCCTCCCGGCTGGAACGCCTTCTCCACGCAGATGCCCGCCCCCACCAGCGTCGCCCCCGCTTCCCTGACCAACGTGATCAGGCCCATGAGCGCCGCCCCGTTTGCCAGGAAATCGTCGATCAGGAGCACCTTATCCTCCGGTCTTAAGAACTCCTTTGATACGATGATATCATAGACCCTTCCGTGGGTGAAGGATTCTACCTTGGAGGTATATACATCCCCCGCGATATTCTTCGTCTTATTCTTCTTGGCAAATAGTACCGGCACCTTGAAGCACTGCGCCGCCACACAGGCAATCCCGATCCCGGATGCTTCGATGGTCAGGATCTTCGTGATCTCCTCGCCTGCAAAAAGTCTCTGGAACTCCCGGCCGATCTCCGTGAACAGCTCCACATCCATCTGGTGGTTCAGGAACTTGTCCACCTTAAGTACGTCATTTCCCTTCACGATACCGTCCTTACGGATACGTTCCTCCAACAGTCTCATATATCACTCCTCCTCTTCCCTGACCATGGCTTCATCCGAAGCTCCCATATCTTCCAGATACCTCACAGCCTTCCCTGTACGCAAAGCATACGCAATCTCCGACCGGGTACTCTCGCCGATATATCCTCCGGCATTGACTACAAAGATCTCATCCGCCATATCGATCTTCCTCTTATGCATATCATCCAGCATAAGCTTCGTCTCGGACAATGTATCCTCATCCATGCCGTCCCAGACTTCTGTATCCCCGGAATGTCCGAACAGGCCGACGCTGATCACAATATTCCCCGCCAGGGTCAGGCGCTTCTGTGCTTCCATGAATTCATCCTTGAAACGGGTACTCCCGCACAACGTTATTACCTTATATCTTCCTTCCATAATCTCCTGTCTCCGCTGACGCTCCATCCTGTCAGAAACCGGAATCCTCCCTGTTTTAAGTTCATTATACTACAACATCCCCTTACCTAAAAGCCTGAAAATCTATTATCAGGGCAGCATACAAGCAGAAATATTTCTTTTCGCATATCCCCCTGTCCCAAATCACGGATTCTATGGTATACTAACCTTAAGAACCATGCAGCCAATATTCTGCCGCATACCGGCGCAGACTGATCTATGGCTTATATCTGCAGACAATCATTATACAAAGGAGCCTGGGAACCATCCCTTTATACAGATATCTATGAGAACCTTTCTTCGTAATATTTCATACACGCTTATCATGCTTGCCACGGCAACCGGACTGGCGTTTATATTTTTTCATTTCGTTAAGGACAACACCGCTAATATCGCGCTGATCTATATCCTTGCCCTCATCCTCATCGCAAGATGGACGACAGGATACCTGTACGGCATTTTCTCCTCCCTGTTCTGTGTGGTCTTCATCAACGGATGCTTTACTTACCCGTTCTTTGAGATCAATTTCTCTATGACCGGATATCCGATCACCTTCGTCTGTATGCTGATCATCACCATCACGACCAGCGCCATGACCACGAAACTCACCCGGCAGGACGAGATGATCGCGGAGCGTGAACGCAAGCTCAATGAAGCGGAGAAGGAGCGGATCCGGGCGAATCTCCTGCGGGCGGTCTCCCATGACTTACGCACCCCGCTGACCAGCATCATCGGCTCCTCCGCCTCATATATTGAGAATCACGATGAACTCGATCCGGACGAGAAGCTGTCTCTGATCGCCTCCATCCACGACGATTCCAACTGGCTTCTTAATATGGTGGAGAATCTTCTGTCCGTCACAAGGATACAGAGCGACGGGCATACGGTGGCCAAAGAACCGGAACTGGTAGAAGAGGTGGTATCCGAAGCCATCGACAGGCTGAAGAAGCGTCTTCCCGGCGCTTCCATCCATGTGACCGCGCCTGACGAGATGCTGATGATCCCCATGGACTTCCTGCTGATCGAACAGGTCCTGATCAATCTTCTGGAAAATGCCCTGGTCCATTCCGGAAGCCCCCGGGCAGATCTGATCATTACCAACGACGGCGGCGCCGTCACCTTCCACATCATCGACCACGGAAAAGGGATTGATGCGTCCGCCCTTCCGGACATTTTCAGCGGAAAATACGACAGCTCCCCCGCCTCAGATACCAGGCGCGGCATGGGAATCGGCCTGTCCATCTGCCGGACCATCGTACAGGCTCACGGAGGAATCATCACGGCACAGAACCACGAAGACGGCGCCGAGTTCGCATTCTCTCTTCCGGCATTAGAAACCGTACAGCAACAAATGAAAACCAACTGATACTCTACAGAGCAAAGGAGAAGAAGCTATGGCAACACCAAACTATACGGTATTAATCATTGAAGACGAGAAGAACATCTCGGACTTTATGTCAAAAGCATTGAAATCCAACGGCTACCGCGTCATCACAGCCCTCTCGGGCAAAGCAGGCCTGTCCCTGATCAGTTCACAGTGCCCGGACATCATACTGCTGGATCTTGGCCTTCCGGACATCGAAGGGAATGATATCATCACTGCCGTGCGCAGCTGGACGAGCTGCCCCATCATCGTAGTATCTGCCCGCACCGGCGAGCGGGACAAGGTAACCGCCCTGGATCTGGGCGCGGATGATTATATCACCAAGCCTTTTGGTACTCCCGAGATGCTGGCGAGGATCCGGGCGTCTCTTCGGCACAGCAACCGCATGGAGTCTAATTCGGCGCTGTATATCCGCCCCTACCAGTGTCAGGGGCTTGTGCTGGACTTTGATAAGCGGATGCTTACTCTTAACGGCGACGAGATACACCTGACACAGATCGAGTATAAAATCGTCGCCTTTCTTGCCAGAAATTCCGGCAAGGTCATGACCTATTCCGCCATCATGTCCAACGTATGGGGACCGTTTACCGGAGACAACAACCGGATCCTTCGGGTGAATATGGCAAATATACGCAGGAAGATCGAACAGAATCCCTCGCAGCCCCGATTCCTGTTTACAGAAGTCGGCGTGGGATACCGGATGCGCGAGGATGAGAATGAATTGTAATGCTCCTAATCGTAAGCATTCAGCCACTCCTTCATCAGTTCCACATACCTGTCTGTATCTTCCACGAAGCACATATGCCGGCAGGTACGGAACAGCTCCCATCTGGAATTGGGGATCCTGTCATACATATATTTCGCTATATAAGGCGTACACAGGTCATTGCCCCCGTTGATCACCAGCGTCGGCTCCTTGATGTCCTTAAGCTGTTCTGTCACATCATAGTCCTTCAGAGTCCCCTGGGGGGTGTACTCGTTGGGTCCCCACCCGACCACATAAGACTCGCCGCCCTTTTTCACAGGCCGTCTCAGGCACTCCGGCGACTCTTCCGTAACCGCACCCGCGGCATGGCGGAGCATATACTCTGTCTCCGCGGCAATATAGGCAGGATCGCTGTAGTCATTGGTCTCTGTCGCTTTCTCGATCGCTTCCTGCATCTGCGCGGGCAGTTCCTTAATCATACGGTGCTGCTCGATCCCCCACATCCAGGAAGCAGGAAGCGTACTGGACAGGATCAGGCTCTTAAGCCCCGCAGGCTTCCGGTTACAGACATACTCCAGAAGCTGCATCCCGCCCCAGGACTGTCCCAGAAGGTGGATCTCGTCAAGTCCAAGATGCTCCCGCAGCGCAATCAGCTCGTCAACCCAGGTCTTCGCATTCCACAGGTCCGGCCGGTTCTCCACATAGGATTCTCCGCAGCCGATCTGGTCGTACATCACCAGCTCGCGTCCGTCCTCCTCTGCCAGACGGTCCAGCACCTCGAAATAGTTGTGCGTAGAACCCGGCCCGCCGTGCAGCAGCACCAGCGGCTTCTTATTCCCCGTCTTCTTTCCTACAATACGGTAATATGTCTTATACTCCAGATAAGGCATATACCCTTCCCTGATCTCCATAATTGTAAAACCTCCTTCTCTTGTCCTTACGTACAAGGTGTTCCATCCATTCAGAAACCGGCTGAAACACGAAATACATCCTTTACCATCCATTATAGAGGTATTCCCTGCATTTCGCAACAACTATGTACCTGATTGAAAATTCTTGATTGAATATTCTATACAGTCCAGGCACACAAAAAAGACTGCCTGTGGAAATTACGCATTCCCGGCAGCCTTCTGTTGATACGCACGGACTGTATAATCTGCCGTGCCTGTATTTATAAAATCTTCGATAAGAAATCCTTAAGTCTAGGTTCTTTGGG
>CAMSTW010000106.1 GCA_947063855.1 uncultured Dorea sp. | reverse complement strand
CTTCCGATCCTGAAGGATGAGGAGCTTGTAGGCGTGATCTCCACAGGGGATATCGCTACTTCTTATATGGATGTGTACGACAGCTGTATTATGTCGGAGGCTAAGACGCAGTATAAGAATATTGTGGATACCTTAGACGGGAAACTGATCTGCGGCAATGAGCACGGGTATTTTACAAAGGGCAAGGTGAATGTGGGAGCTTCAAGCCCCGAACTGATGGAGGAATGCATCGAGAAGGACGATCTGGTGATCTTAAGTAACCGTTATGAGTCCCAGGCATGCGCGGTGGATATCGACGTAAGCTGCCTTGTGGTGTGCCAGGGGGCAGAGGTCTCCAGGCGTCTGGTCAAAAGAGCCGAGGAACAGAGCATCGTGATCATCAGTACGCCCCATGATACCTATACGGCGGCAAGACTGATCAACCAGAGCATTCCGGTGAAGCATTTCATGACGAAGGCGCCGCTTACGACATTTCGCATGACAGATTATGTGGATGATATCAAGGAGGCGATGACCAAGAAGAAGTTCAGAGATTTCCCGATTCTGGATAAGCAGGGGCATTTTAAGGGTTTCATATCCAGAAGACGGTTCCTGGATGTGAGCAAGAAGAGGGTCATACTGGTAGATCATAACGAGAAGTCCCAGGCCGTGGACGGGATCGAGGAAGCGGAGATCGTGGAGATCATAGACCACCACAGACTTGGGAATATTGAGACCATGGGACCTGTATTCTTCCGGAACCAGCCGGTAGGCTGCACTGCGACCATCGTTTTCCAGATGTATGAGGAGTACGGGGTGGAGATCACGCCTACGATTGCGGGACTCCTCTGTTCTGCGATCATCTCCGATACGCTGCTGTTCCGCTCGCCGACCTGTACAAAGGTGGACGAGAAGGCGGCGAAGAAGCTTGCGAAGCTGGCCGGGATCGAACTGAACCAGATGGCGGGAGAGATGTTCAAGGCGGGTAGCAGCCTGGCCGGAAAGAGCGCGGAGGAGATCTGTTTCCAGGACTTCAAGCAGTTCACAGTCAATGATGTGGTATTTGGCGTGGGACAGATCAATTCCATGAACAAGGACGAACTAAAAGAGATCAAGGCGGTGCTGAAGCCGCATCTGCCGGAGGTGCTTAAGACGAACGGTCTTCAGATGGTATACTTCATGCTGACGGATATTCTGGATGAATCGACGGAGCTTCTGTGTGTGGGAAATAATGCGAAGGAATATATTGTCGATGCGTTTGACCTGAATGAGGATACAGACAAGGTGATCCTTAAGGGAGTGGTATCAAGGAAGAAGCAGCTGATCCCGACACTGGTGGGAACGCTGCAGCAATGACAGTGTGGCTGATTCATCGGCGCGAAAACAGCTGCTTTTGCCGC
Organism: uncultured Dorea sp.; assembly: GCA_947063855.1. Classification (GTDB taxonomy): domain Bacteria; phylum Bacillota; class Clostridia; order Lachnospirales; family Lachnospiraceae; genus Sporofaciens. The sequence goes on along the minus strand of CAMSTW010000106.1, from coordinate 6,058 downwards.
AGCTTTATATGCGGTGCCAGAGTAACGTGATAAGGAGACAAAAGAGTGAGTAAAGAAAAGAAGGTATCAGAAGGAAGGCAGATGTGGAGGCCGGGGAATATGCTGTACCCGCTCCCGGCGGTGTTGGTAAGCGCCGCGGACAAGGAAGGGCATGCGAACATCCTGACGGTGGCGTGGACAGGGACCGTCTGTTCGGATCCGGCCATGTTGTATATCTCCGTGAGGCCAGAGCGGTATTCCTATCATATGATCAGAGAGACCGGAGAGTTCGTGGTCAATCTGACGACAGAGAAGCTTGCATATGCTGCGGACTGGTGCGGCGTAAGATCCGGCAGGGACGTAGACAAGTGGCAGGAGATGAAGCTTACTCCCGGGAGTTGTGGCAGCTTAAGGTATGCGCCGGTGATTCTGGAGAGCCCGGTGAATATTGAATGCAGGGTAGCGGAAGTGAAAGAACTTGGTTCCCACCATATGTTTCTGGCAGAGGTGACGGCGGTACAGGTCGATGAGAAATATATGAAGAAGAACGGGAAGTTTATGCTGAATTCCGCCGGACTTCTGGCATATTCTCACGGAGAGTATATAAGTCTTGGCAAGAAGCTTGGAAGCTTTGGATGGAGTGTGAAGAAGAGGTAGCCGGCAGGGGATGTTAGCTTCAGGCAGAATGAGGAACAGGCAGACCGTAAAAAGGAAGGGCTGCGGGGAAATGCAACATTTCCCTGCAGCCTCTTCATAATAATAGGGGCAAATCATAAGCCGGGACCGCAGATTCCGAAGCCTTAGCTAGACCACTTAGCTAGACCAGATCTACAGATCCTTAAGCTTCAGGCGGTAGATGCGTTTGAGCAATAGGGTCGAGAGTGCCAGCGATACGATCTCTGCGATAGGGATCGACCACCATACCATGGAGAGTCCGAAGACTTTTGCGAATATATATGCAACCGGCAGTATGACAAAAAGCTGTCTTGCCGCGGAGACGGTCAGGCTGTAGACGCCGTTCCCAAGCGCCTGGAATACGGAACCTACGATGATACAGTATCCGGCGAATAAAAAGCTCAGACTGATGATACGAAGTGCAGGCACGCCGATTGCCAGCATATGTTCGGAGGCGTCGAACAGGTTTGCAAGCAGGAAACCAGGAAGAAGCTGGAAGACCGCCAGTCCGAAGAGCATGATGATCACGGCGATCAGGACGCTGAGCTTGATGGTCTGGACGATCCGTTTCCTGTTCCTGGCTCCGTAATTGAAGGCGATCACGGGGATCATACCGTTGTTCAGCCCGAATACCGGCATGAATATGAAGCTCTGCAGTTTAAAATATACGCCGAATACCGCCGCCGCGGTAGAAGAGAACATCAGAAGGATTCTGTTCATGCCAAAGGTCATGACAGAACCAATGGCCTGCATGATAATCGACGGAACGCCAACCTCGTAGATAACGGCAATTGTCCTTGGATGGGGACGGAATCCCTTCAGGCTGATGCTGATCTCTGTGTTCTTCCTGATATTGAAATAAAGCGACATCAGTACCGCCACAATCTGTCCGATGACGGTCGCAAGTGCGGCGCCTGCGACTTCCAGGCGGGGAAATCCGAAAAGGCCGAAGATCAATACCGGATCCAGAATTATATTGATGATGGCGCCGGTTCCCTGTGTGATCATATTATAGATGGTCTTTCCGGTAGACTGCATCAGTCGCTCAAATGTAATCTGCAGAAAGATACCGGCGGAGCATATGGTGATGATGGACAGGTACTGTGTGCCGTATGTAACGATGGTCTGGTTGTCAGTCTGCATGGCAAAAAACAGGTGTGAGCCGAAACCTCCTATGACGGCGAAGAGGATACAGCTTAAGATACTGAGAAACAAGCCGTTTCTGGCGGCCATATCTGCGCCCTCGTAATTCTTCTCTCCAAGGCTGCGTGAGAGCAGGGCATTGATACCGACGCCGGTTCCGGAAGCGATTGCAATCATCAGCGTCTGGATCGGAAATGCAAGAGACACGGCGGTCAGTGCGTCTTCGTTCAGTTTCGCGACAAACATGCTGTCGACGATGTTATAGAGTGCCTGTACAAGCATGGAGATCATCATGGGTAAAGACATGCTGATCAATAACCGGGGAACAGGCATGGTCCCCATCTTATTCTCCCTTGCGGGAGTTGTCTTTGATTGTATTTCTGTCATATCATTCATCCTTTCATTATATTTTTTGTAGCTGGATTAAGGAGTCATTATATCACTATAAATTTTATATTGCAATGGATTACATATGGATTTGTCTCACGGCATATAATGATAGAAGTATGTATGGACAGGAGTGATGCGATATGAAGGAAGCAAAATATCATAAGATCAGTGTGCTGTGCGGGCTGCTGTATACGATCTGCCTGTGCGCTCTTCTGGGAGTATCCGTCCGGCACGGAGAGGACGAGCAGGGAACGAAAACAGCAGGCGATGTAAGCAAAGCGGTGGAATATGTCAGTGCATCTGTGGAGGGAGAAGCGCCGAAGATAGCCATCACCTTTGACGACGGACCCAGCAGCCAGTGTACAGGAAGACTGCTGGACGGATTGAAGGAGAGAGGGATAAAGGCCACGTTTTTCCTGATCGGGAAGAACGCCAAAGAGAATCCGGACCTGGTCAGGCGTCTGGACGCGGAGGGACATCTCATAGGCAATCACACCTATAATCATGTGGAGATTACCAGACTTTCGGATGAAGAGGCGAAAAAGGAACTGATGGATACAGATGAGGTGATCAGCCAGATTACCGGGAAGCATGTGGAATATATGAGGCCGCCTTTTGGCCAGTGGCAGGATAATCTGGAGAAGGAGCTTAACGTCATGCCTGTCATGTGGAGTATCGACCCGCTGGACTGGACGACGAAGAATGTGGATGAAATCGTAAATAAGGTAGTGACGCAGGCCAAAGAAAATGATATCATTCTATTACATGACTGCTATGACTCAAGCGTGGACGCCGCGCTTCGGATTGTAGATATCCTTAGGAAGAAAGGGTTTGAATTCGTGACGGCTGATGAACTGATCATGGATTAGGCAAAGCAAAGGATACTAAGCGGCGGAGCAGGGAAGTGTGTATTGTAAATGTACTATAGATGAGCGGGACACAAAGGCGGCGGACAGATCGTGAAATGGCAGGTTGTGGATGGACAGATTAGGAAAGGGCGGCAGACTTATTCTCTGCAAAGTGGGACGCACATCTTGCGGAGAGCAGTTTTAGGACAGTCTGCCGGGGGAAGCCAGGGAAAATGGAACATGAATTTTCAAGGACGGAATTGCTGATTGGATCAGAGGGGATGAGGAGGCTTAAGGAAGCCTGTGTCATGGTGCTGGGTGTGGGAGGCGTGGGCTCCCACTGTATTGAAGCGCTGGCAAGGGGCGGAGTAGGAAGGCTGGTTCTTGTGGATCACGATAAGGTATCGCTTACGAATATCAACCGGCAGTCGATTGCCCTTCACAGTACGGTGGGAAGATATAAGACCAGGGTCATGGCAGAGAAGATTGCAGACATCAGTCCGCAGACAGAGGTGGTCACCCACGAGGTGTTTGTACTGCCGGAGAATCTGGACCAGGTATTTAAGGAGAGGCCGGATTATATCGTAGACGCGATTGACACGGTGACTGCAAAGCTTGCGGTGGCCGGGAAGGCGGCTGCGTCCGGGATTCCGCTCATCAGCAGCATGGGAACCGGTAATAAGCTCCATGCAGAGCTTTTTGAGATTACGGACATCAGCCGGACGAGCGTGTGTCCGCTGTGCCGGGTGATGAGAAGGGAAATTAAGGCCAGGGGGATTGAACATCTGAAGGTCCTTTACTCAAAGGAACAGCCGGTGAAGGTAGCGGCGAAGGTCATAGAAGGCGGCAGACGGTCGATACCCGGCAGTATCTCATTCGTTCCGCCGGCAGCAGGACTTCTGATTGCCGGCGAGGTGATACGGGAGATCGCGGGGATTGGTTAAGGAGTTATTTTCTATAACTCCTGAGGATTATGTTAGGAGAGAAGGACAGACATGGATTTATTTGAATATGCAAGAGCGAAGAATATGGACAGGGAGGCGCCGCTGGCTTCAAGGTTGCGTCCCACGACACTGGACGAGGTGGTGGGACAGCGGCATATTATCGGTAAAGGGAAGCTTCTTTACCGCGCCATCAAGGCGGACAAGCTCAGTTCGGTTATTTTCTACGGTCCGCCCGGGACGGGGAAGACGACGCTTGCGAAGGTGATTGCCAATACCACAAGCGCGGAATTTACCCAGATCAACGCCACGGTTGCCGGGAAGAAGGATATGGAGGCGGTCGTAGGACAGGCGAAGGAGACGCTGGGCATGTACCAGAAGAAGACCATTCTTTTCGTAGATGAGATCCACAGGTTCAACAAAGGGCAGCAGGATTATCTGCTTCCGTTTGTGGAGGACGGAACCATCATCCTGATCGGTGCGACGACAGAGAATCCGTATTTTGAAGTGAATGGAGCGCTGATCTCAAGATCCAGTATCTTCGAACTGCATCCGTTGGATAAAGAAGACATCAAGACTGTTATCAGACGGGCGGTCTGTGATGTGGAGAAGGGAATGGGGAGTTATGACGCGGTCATCGACGAGGATGCGCTCGAATTCCTTGCGGATATTTCCGGCGGCGACGCAAGGAACGCGCTGAATGCAGTTGAACTTGGCGTCCTGACAACCGACCGGAGCGGCGACGGCAAGATACATATCACACTTGACATAGCATCGGAATGCATTCAGAAGAGGGTGGTGCGTTACGATAAGACCGGGGACAACCATTACGATACCATCTCGGCTTTTATCAAGAGCATGCGGGGCTCAGATCCGGATGCGGCAGTCTACTATCTGGCGAAGATGCTCTATGCGGGCGAGGACATCAAGTTCATAGCGAGGAGGATCATGATCTGTGCATCTGAGGATGTGGGAAATGCGGATCCGATGGCCCTGACGGTCGCCGTATCTGCCGCGCAGGCGGTGGAACGGATCGGTATGCCGGAGGCACAGATCATCCTGTCGCAGGCCGTGCTGTACGTGGCGACGGCGCCCAAGAGTAATTCGGCATGTAATGCAGTATTTGCGGCGCTTGAGAATGTGAGAAATTATAAGACGACGGTTCCTGCCCACCTTCAGGACGCCCACTATAAAGGCGCAGGAAAGCTTGGGCACGGAGTCGGGTATAAGTACGCCCATGATTATCCGGATCATTATGTAGAACAGCAATATCTGCCGGATGAGATTAAGGATGCAAGCTTCTACAGACCCGGGGAGAACGGATATGAGAAGAAGATCGGGGAGTGGATGGAGTATCTGTCCGGGCGGAAGAGAAATCCCACAGACTGATATCTGGTAAGAGCGGCCTGAGTTCGGACGGTTGAAAGATTGTTAAAGTAATGACGATAGCGGAAAAGATAGACATTTGGGTTCCGGGAGAGTATAATCGAAGCATAGATGACGTATCCGGGACCTTCGTATACGTACTGGTTCATTCCGGCAGCCTGAAAAGTGTTGAAACAGGCCGGGATATCCGGCAGTCTGCTTTGGGATGGCGTATATATGGAGAGCCAGGTCTTAAGGCCGCGGGGTACATCAGAAGTCAAAGAACCAGGCCTTGAGGCCGCGGGGTACGTCAGAAGTCATATAGGAGGGAATATAAGATGAAAGTGTACGACACAGTAAAGAAGGAAGAAGTAGAAGTGAATGGAACCAAGGGGCTCATCGACATCATGCGGGACGGCCGTCAGGTGGATCTCTATCTGAAGGAAAAGAAGACAGATGCGGACGGCTACATGAGCTGGGATGTGGAGCACTGGTCCAGTATCGACGTGAAGAGATTTATCCGCTGCTATTCTCTGGAGGGAAGAGTATTAGGCGAGTCTACCGGACATAATATCTATGATCTGGAGAATGAATTCAAGCCGGACGAGGCGGCTAAGATTGAGTTAAGCTGACATATGACTGGCTGAATGCGTAATAATATGTGGTGAAATACATTATTCACTGGTAATTATGTAACGCTGTACTAGTCAGATTGGC
>CAMSTW010000105.1 GCA_947063855.1 uncultured Dorea sp. | reverse complement strand
GCGATGCGGCGGCATCGTTGACCGCCGACAACGCAGTCTGATGGAAATTTAGGCAAGGAGGTTTGCCTGAATATAATGCGGTCAGTACACTAGTATGACTGGACAAAGGCAGAGGATAAAATGTTATGGAGGTGCAGAGTCTTTCAGGAGACTTTGCACTTTCTTGTATATAACGGTACATTCCGCCGGCATGCTTTCATGATAGTGCCGGTGTAAAAGACTTGTTAATATAAGGAGAAAATCATATTGATATGGGGCTGTCGGGAAATAAATAGCCTAATGTGTTTGAGGGGGAGGTATTTGTTCAAGTAGAGGTCTGAAATGAAAGAAGCAGCCGGGAAAAATCGGATATCATTTCCTGGCTGCTTTTTACGTATATTTCCATCTGGATTGCCTGTTCTGCGCCATTGCGCCTTATACTATTGCGCAGTCTGACCGGCGTCATTTGCCGTATTGTTCTCCTGCAAGGAGGCATTGCCGCCCGTATCGTTATTTGTGTTGCCGTTCATTCCGCCGTTTGCCCCGTCGGTCTGGCTGTCCGGAGCGCTTCCGCTGTCTGTGGATGCGGGGGCTGAACCATCCGTAGCTTCCACAGGCAGGCCGGTCTCAGGATCAATGGGCAGGCCGGTCTCGGGATCAATCGTCTGACCAGTCTCAGGATCAATGGATTCATCCGGGTTTTTGCCGTCTGCTGTTCCATCTTCCGGATCTGTGGAATCTTCAGCATTATCATCAGCGCTGTCGGCTGCATCGTTATCGGTGTCATCTGCATCATCATCACCGCCAAAGAGATTCTTGAAGAATCCGGTTACCTTATCCCAGAACCCGCCGTCTTCTTTGGAATCTTTGCCCAATGCGTCCAGTGTACTGTCGATCACCGCGTCCGCACCAAGGACATCGTCGTTCGTGTCGTTAATGATACCGCCGTCACTGCTTTTGTCACCCGTAAAGAAGCCCTTGACAGAAGTCCACAGATTAGAGAAGAACCCGTCGCTCTTGCCATCTAAGTTATCCAGCGTCTTCTTCAATGCATTGACATCATAATCATATTGGGAAATATTCTGCATCAGGGAGTTGATCTTCGCCAGCTGGTCGTCTGTCAGTGACAGGTTGTAACTCTTGACGGCGTCATTGACGGCTTCTTTGATCTCTCCTTCATCGGTCAGACCTTCCTTGATGACTTCCTGTTTCACTTCATTGATCAGGCCGGTTGCATCTTCCTGGCCAATCGTGTCGGCAATCTCGCCGGTGGTTATGAGTTCTTCTGTGGCGGCGGCCTTCTGCTCTTCGCTTAGAGTCTTGCCGCTGGCCTTCTCGTATGCCATCATGATCCCGGTTAATGCGCCTGTGCCGGAAACTTCCATCGGAGCGGCGGCAACGACATTACAATTCTCTACACCGGATGTCAGCAGGGTACTTGCAATCATAGAACTTGTGACGAAGGTGAGGTTGCCTACCTTAACCTGTATGCCGCCGCTGGTGGTTGGTTCCACATAAGAACAGCTGTATGTGCGGGTTCCGATCTGCGCTTCGGATGCAATCCCTTCCATATACTTACGCTCATCTGCGTTCGTTACTTCTATAGTATCTACAGCGTCGGCAGTAGTGCCAAAGTATTGATACATGGACTGCTTCTGCTCATCTGTCAGGTTAGCGCCGATGGTGACAATCTTTGCACCGTCGGCCCGGGCGGTCATAGGAAGGCTTGTGCAGACAAGTGCGGCAGCCATCATGGCAGGTACAAATCTTTTCATGTTCTTCATAATAGTCGGTGTATGTTCACCTATCCTCCTGTTCATCTGTATATTTTGCGACAATTTTTCAGGAAATGTCCTGAAATAAACTTCCATGACCGTTCCTTACTAGAGTCTTACCTAATATAACATATTCTATAATGGAAGCAAATAAAATATACCTTAACTATTTATAAAGATTTTTTGTAGACGGCGCTCAAATATGTGTTCGTCTATGATTCCATGCATGCTGCCGTGGAACCGTCCGCCCCTAAAGAAGACAAAGGTCGGGACGATGTCGGCTTCATATTCAGCTGCAAGGAGGGGCGATTCGTCAATCTCTACTTCGCAGAATCGGATTCGTCCGCGGTATTTTTTCTCTATTTCTTCTACAATCGGTTTCATCATGGCGCATTTGCCGCACCACACGGCATAGAACATGACAACGACCGGAAGGGGACCGCGCCCTGTCTCGGCGGAAAAATTTTTGGATGTCAGATGTTGCATAACATTTACCTCTCTTGGTCTTAAGATCAGCAGTCGGGATTTAATATGCGGCATACTTCGTCCATGGATTTTCTAAGACAGGAGAGTTTCTTGTGGAGTCCTTTTCTGTGATAGGTGAATTCGCAGATTTTCTGCCGTAAGCTTTTCTTTCTTTTTCTGCATCCCATGTGCGTACCTCAGGACATTATTTCTTCTATACTATATATGCAGGGGCATGTGGTTATGTGAATGAAAAAAAGATCCAGGCAGAGATCTTATGATTTCCGCCTGGCTGTCAATTTGCAGATTGGATTCCCAAGAGAAGAGAATTTTGCCTCATATTCTGTCATGATATTCCCCTGATTCATCGCCGCGTCCCGGTGCAGGTCGAAGGTGCGGCCGTCCATTTCAAAGAACGGGCATGCCTGTACTTCCGCCACGGAGAAATCAAAGAGCGCCCGGTTATCCGTCTTGAACTCGATGCTGCCGCCGTCTGCCAGGATCCGGTGGTAACGCGCCAGAAATTCCCCGGAGGTAAGCCGTCTTGAGGCGTGTCTTGCCTTGGGCCAGGGATCGGAGAAGTTCAGGTAGATCCGGCAGATCTCGCCCGGTGCAAACACGTCCGCAATGTTGCGCGCATCCATGCAGATGAAGCGTATATTAGAAGGTGTGCGCGTCTCTTTGCCGGCGGCTTTCGTGTCATCCGGCCGTTCGCCATGGTTATTGGCAAAGACGCAGGCTTCTCCCTGTACGGACCGGGAACCGTCTTTGGCCTGGAACTTCTCCACCGCCCGAAGCAGTACGCTTGAATACCGTTCGATTCCGATATAATTAATGTCCGGGTTCCTGGCGGCGAGGGTCAGCAGGAATTGTCCTTTCCCCATCCCGATCTCTATGTGGATGGGATTGGAATTACCGAACACTTCCCGCCACCTTCCGCGGTATTCTGCTTCATTTTTAACAACTTCTTTACATGCGTCCAGCACGTGGCCGGCGCGGGGTATATTCCTTAGCCGCATATGCGATTCCTCCCTGTTTTCAAGCGTTTCCGTATGTTTCATAGTTTATAATGAGAGGGCGGAAAAGTCAATTCCATATAAGTGTGTGAAATCCGTAACAATGAGTCGTTTTTTTGGTAAATTTGACTATGGAAATTTGGAAAAATCGGTGTATATTATAATTGTGTGCAAAATGACGGGAAAAGATATGATTTCTATGTGATATAATATGGTATTGCACATGGAAAGCTTGTATGCAGATTGCATTAGATACAGCCGGGATATCGTATGGGTGGAAAGCCCATATGCAGATTGCATCGGATACAGGTGCATATATGCATATCGTATGGTTGGAGAACCTGCGTGCAAGTTGTATCAGATACGGCCGGCATATTACGCCGGCGGACAGGAATAGTGGAGGAATGGAGGTGGCCAGGTGAACACAGTTGTCAAGAAGATAGCGGATATCGAGGAAACGGCGGAAGCGATTGTGGAGCATGCACAGGCCCAGAAGAGTGAGATTGAGAAGAAGATCCAGAATCAGCGGGACCGGTTTGACGCGGCGATTGAGGATGAGACCCGGAAGCAGTTAGAGAGGATCAGGCGGGACGCGCAGGAGAAGATGGAACGGATCTTAAGCGAGCAGCGGGAGAAGAACCGCACGGCGATTGATGATCTTAAGAAAGAATTCGATGAGAATCATACTGCGTACGCCAGGGAGATCCTGGCGCATATAGCAGAGGTGTAGGGTATGGGAAATGTAATGACATACAGCGGGCTCACCACAAAGGTTCGGGCGATGCAGGCGAAGCTCCTTAGCAGGAAGGATTTCGAGAATATCGCAGGCTTAAGGAGTGTCCCGGAGGCGATTGAATATCTGAAGGGCAAACCGGCCTACGCAAGATACGTGGAACAGATGGATATATCGCTGTATCACAGAGGGAACATGGAGAAGATACTGTATCAATCCCTGTTCGACGACTACACGCGCATCTTCCGGTTTGCGGGAATGGAGCAGAAGAAGTTCCTTAAGCTCTACTGGAAAAGGTATGAGATCGACCTGATCAATTACTGCCTGCGTATTGTATTTAACCACTATGATATGCCGTTTGATATAGAGTATAAGAAGGTATTTTTTGATAAATATTCCCAGATATCCATTGATAAGCTTGCCACGTCGAGGAATATCACAGAACTGATCGACAATCTGAAGGATACGGAATATTATGAACCGCTAAAGCCCCTTATCGAATCGGAGAGTACGACGCTTTTTGACTATGACCTGGCGCTGGATCTGTATTATTTCTCCGAGATGTGGAGGAAGAACCGGCGGCTCCTTAAGGGAGAGGAGCGTAAGATGTATATCCGGGACTTCGGTACGAAGATCGATCTTCTGAATATACAGTGGATCTACCGTGCGAAGAAGTATTACAACATGCTTGCGCCGGATATCTATTCGCTGACGATTCCGATCCAGTACAGGTTAGGACTCGAAGAGTTCAAGAATCTGGTGGAGGCGCCGACAGTGGAAGAGTTCGAGAAGCGTCTGGAGGATACCTATTATGCAAGGAAATACGCGGATGTCAGCGGGAAGACGCTGGAAGCCACGTACAAGGAGTGTCTGGGGCGCCAGTATATCAGCGACCGGAGACGCAATCCTTATTCCATCGCGACGGTGAACACATACCTGTTCTTGAAGGAAGAAGAGATCTACAAATTAACTACGGCCCTTGAATGTATCCGTTACGGCTTAACTTCAAGAGAGACGTTAGGATACTTAGGAGGTGTGATTCAATGATTGTAAAGATGAAATTCTTAAGCATCAGCGGTCCCAGAACCGATATTGACCGCGTATGCGAGAAATATCTGTCGAAATATGAGATGCAGCTTGAGAATGCGGTTACAGAACTGAAGACGACAGATAACCTTCTGCCCTTTATAGAGGTGAACCCCTATAAAGACGCACTGGCGAAGGCAGAGCAGTTTGCCGAACTTCTGCCGGAGGGTGCGGATAAGATGGACCAGACGATGGGGAAGGATGAGATGCTTGCCTTTATAAGGGAACTGAACCATGATTATCTGGATCTGCAGGAGACGAAGGAGCTGCTCGGCAAGAAGGAGACAGAGACGAAGGAGAAACTGCATGTCTTAGAGCCTTTTGCCCCGCTGAACCTGGATCTGCATAAGACGATGCGGTATAAGTATATGAAGATCCGTTTTGGAAGGATCAGTCTTGATTACTACAAGAAGCTTGAGAAGTATCTGTTCGGAGATCTTAATGCGGTGTTCCTTGAGGGGACGAGAAATGAGAACTACGTCTACGGCTGTTATTTCGTGGCGAACGCAGATATGAGCAAGGTGGACTCAGCCTTTAATTCGCTGCATTTTGAGCGGATTGCGATTCCCTCAGAGTATATCGGGACGCCTAAGGACGCCTGTGTCGGTATGCAGAAGGATATCGAGGATACCAGAAAGCAGATGGAAGAGATCGACAAGAAGATCGAGGAACTGGTGAGCGGCTGTTCGGCGAAGCTTTTGGGAACCAGGAAGCGGCTGGAGGAGCTGTCGAATAATTTTGACGTCCGTAAGATGGCGGCAAGGACAGACGAAGGAGAGTCGAAGGAAGACTACTATATCCTCTGCGGCTGGATGGGAGAAGCTGATGTGGCGGCGCTTCTGGAAGAATCGAAGGATGACGACAGGGTGTTTATCGTCGTGGAGGAGGACCGGGAGAAGTTCTTTGGGGAGCCTCCGACCAAGCTTAAGAATCCAAGATTCTTCAAGCCCTTCGAGCTGTTCATCCAGATGTACGGACTTCCGGCGCATGACGAGATGGATCCGACCATGTTTGTGGCGCTTACGTATACCTTCATCTTCGGGGCGATGTTCGGAGATGTGGGACAGGGCTTCTGCCTGTTCGCGATTGGCGGGCTCATCTATCTGAAGAAGAAGATGAACCTGGCGGGTATCGTGTCCATCGCGGGTATCTTCTCGATGATCTTCGGCTTCATGTTTGGAAGCATCTTCGGATTCGAAGACATCATTCCGGCGATATGGCTCAGGCCGGTGGAGGCGATGACGGATCTGCCGTTTATCGGGCAGCTTAACACGGTATTTATCATAGCGATCGCATTTGGAATGGCGCTCAACATCCTGGTGATGATCTTTCAGATCGCCAACGCGGCGAAGGCGCATGATACGGGGAACCTGTGGTTCTCGACGAACGGTGTGGCGGGGCTTGTGTTCTACGGTTTCCTTGTACTGACGATCGTGCTGTACATGACCGGCCACAAGGTTCCGGGGAATATCCTGATGGCGGTGTTCCTGGGCATCCCGATTCTTCTGTTTGTGTTCAAGGAGCCGCTTACGAACCTGGTGGAGCACAACCACAAGAAGATGGAAGAGAGCAAGGCGATGTTCCTGGTGCAGGGCTTCTTCGAGTTATTCGAGACACTTTTAAGTTACTTCTCCAATACGCTTTCCTATGTGCGTATCGGCGCATTTGCGGTCAGCCATGCGGCGATCATGGAAGTGGTGCTGATGCTCTCAGGCGCGGAGGACGGAGCGCCGAACCTGTTCGGGATTATACTTGGCAATGTGGTTGTGTGCGCGCTGGAGGGACTGATCGTCGGGATCCAGGTGCTGCGTCTTGAGTACTACGAGATGTTCAGCCGGTTCTATAAGGGCAGCGGCCGGGAGTTCAAGCCTTTTAATAAGCAAAGTAAGCAGTAATAAAAGCGGATGGTTCAAGCTTTGGAAGTTAATATATAATTATAAGGATAAAGTAAGAGGAGGATATCAATCATGTCATTAACAGTGAAATTATTACTCATCACAGCGTTGGTACTCAGTATCATCATTCCATTCGGATATTATCTGATCGGAGAGAAGACAAAGAAACGGTATAAGAGAGCGATCGGGGCGAATGCCTTCTTCTATTTCGGAGCATTTGCCGTGGCGGCGATCATGATGTTCGGCGGGGCGCCTGTGGCAGAGGCCGCCGAGGGCGCCGCAGAGACTGCTTCGAACGCTGTCGGATTCGGCTATCTTGCCGCTGCGCTGTCAACCGGTCTTTCCTGTGTCGGCGGTGGTATTGCCGTAGCGAGCGCCGCGAGCGCCGCGCTTGGCGCGATCAGCGAGGACTCAAGCGCTCTTGGTAAGTCCCTGATCTTCGTAGGTCTTGCGGAAGGTGTGTGTCTGTACGGACTGATCATCTCCTTCATGATCCTGGGTA
>CAMSTW010000104.1 GCA_947063855.1 uncultured Dorea sp. | reverse complement strand
TATTGTCACATATTTTGTGCCTTTAGTCGAGGTACTCGCTATTTACCGTTTACGTAAATTCTCCGGAAATATCCATAAAAAACATGACGTATCTTTCCAAAAACTCAAAAAGATGCGGCATAAATCATCAGATTCATGCCGCATCTTCTCTACTGGTTCATATCCTGCTTAACGTTAAACCGTTCTCTTCTTCCTTGCAATCACTACTGCTCCGCCGGAAACCAGCGCCAGTATCAGGTATAACGTCACATTCGCAGCGTCCCCGGTCCTTGCTGACCGCGCTCTGCTGGTAGTCCCGTTATCCGGACTTGCGCCCCCTCCTGCATTTCCAGCTTTATCTGTATAAGCCAGCGCATATGGAGAGAAGGATTTCGAACGGAATGAAATCACACCGTCCTTAACCTCGGAAGCAAGACCTTCCGCCATCAGGTCGGCCCTGCAATGGAACATCTGATAGACGCGCTTGTCTTTTCTAAGCTCATCAGGGATTGACAAACTCATCCTAATCTCACTTTCCAGCTCCGTAATCGGTATATCGGCACCAGACTCTACTACCTCTCCATTCTTCCGTACAATATCCGCATAGATGGAGATATCGTAATATTTCCCGACTTTCATGCCGTTTAAACGGGCTGCAAAAGCATCCTTCACATCCTGCGGTACATCCGCCTCTGACCAGTCAGATACGTCCAGCCTGGAGATAACCTTATAATCCTCGCCCAATTCACCTAACAGCGCTCCGTAATTGGCCTTGACATACGCAAGCGCACTCTTCTCGATCACGGACGCGTCTTCTTTCGAGATCACGGCCACATTCGAATCAGGCATCGTAAATTCTGACTTCGATTCTGTATCCGGGTTCTCCGGAATGTCCGGGCCTCCCGGTTCATCCGGGTTCTGTACCCAGTTCTCTGTTGCGACAGCCTCGGCGTCTCCCCATCCCCGTACAACCATGATCGCATCCTCGTCGTCTGACAAGGTGACTCCGGATAACGCCACCGGCTCGCCGGACACCGTACTCATGGATACCGTACCGATATTGAGGGTATCTCCCGTGCCAAAGAGTGCCTCCACTCCCGCGATATAGATATTCAGGGTGCTGTGATAGCGAGTCTCATACACCTTCGCCTTGCTCGTTACATCTTTGCTAAAATTCACCACCGGATCATTAAACCCATTTCCCGGCGCCGAAGCATCTACATTCACATCAAGCTTCAGACTCAATGTCGCAATCTCTTCCTTCGCCGCATTCGGGATATACAGCTCCATGGAATACTCTGTCTTGCTATCATTGGTGGGCGTACAGGTTACGCCCACCTCTTTTGTCTCTGCAGCGGTTGCCCGCAGCGGCAGCATTGCGATAAATGCGAACACTGCCATTATCATACCTAATCTATATTTCTTCATGTTCTACTCCTTTTATCGCGTTAATTCTTCTTGCCACTCAAAGTTATGTTCGGAAGTTCTGCCGGCATGGTCTCGAATATACAATCACTGACCAGACGCTGTCCCTTATTCGTCGTAGCTTCGTCCACACGGTACAACTCAGCCCTTACTGCCTTCAGATTCGCCAGATCCGCATCCTTCGGGTCGATCCAGTAGATCCATGTCCCGTCAAAGCTGTCCTGAATCTCTGTGTCTGAATCATCCACATCTGATAAGAGTATCTGGTATGACTTCAGCTCATTATTCGTATTCAGACCGCCGACAATATCACCCTTCTGATCGTACAGTATCACGACATTGTATGCAGCGTTGCCCTTATACCTTCCGGTAAATACGATAGAGCCTGCCTCAATCACATCCGCTGCCTGGTCTCCGTACTTGTAATCCTCAGCCAGCTTGCCGATTGCCGCCGTACCGTCGCCGGATGTCTTGCGGAATTCCACGTCGTCTCCTGTCACGCCCAATACATCCAGCTCGGATATGGCAATCTCCGTACCCGCCTGGTTCTTGATCGCCAGTTTGACTGCCGACGTCTGGTATAACGCGATATTAGCGCTGTCCTTAATCCCGAAGTTCACAGTATTCGTGCCCTTATCGAATGCTCCGCTCGCCGCCTCGACCCACTCATCCTTCTCATTGCGGACAAAGATGGTGTAATCCTTGATTGGCGTACCGCTGCTTGCCGTATACTTGAACCCGGATACCGTTACCTCCTGGTTCAATTCGATGACAACCTCTGCATTCGCCTTGGCCTTGCCTGTGTAAGTAGTGGAAGTATCATTATCAACTGCAGCCTTGATCGGATCTTCTTCTTCCGGACCGCATGGTATATACTCTTCCTCTACTTTATCACCAGTTATCTTGCTGGTAGCGTCTATATCGTTCGTACTCACGCTCCAGTAGGTCTTGTCAAGGTTTCCTTCATGCTTGATCTTCACAGGAGCCAGACGCAGAGCCTCGGAACGGTTCAGATGCTGGTCAATCGCCGTCACCTCATAGGTCACTACACGGTTATTCATGGTCGTAATCGTGTCTGTAAATGTATTCGCAGTAGCAAATCCGGCTACTTCCCGCTCTTCATCTCCGTTCGAAGTAATGCATCGTACAACCTCGTATCCAAGGATATCCGACTGATTCATTCCGGAAACCAGACCGAAGTTCAGATTCACCTTGTTTGCAGCGTTCGGATCTACCGACGCCGTTGTAGCCGTACTATCCAGAGCCGCTGTCCCTGCCACAGCAAACGGCGCCGCCGGGTTCGCAAGACGGTATACTCTGGAATCATCATTCACATAATAGATCGCCCTTGTCTCTTTCGGGAACTGGCTTGCGTAATTAATCGTATCCGCATTCGGCGTCATACCCCAGCGTTCAAAGAATTCAAGAATATCCTTCTCTGCTGCGGCACAGGCCAGACGCATCAGATCCTGATCCTTATCACCGCAAAGCGCCAGGACGATATCCTTTGGCGTCGGCGCTCTTCCCGGATTCCTTGAGTAGGTATCCACTCTCGCGAAGAACAGGTTCGCAAGCTGCTGGTTATAATCCGCATAGGTCTTATAATTCAATCCATTATCATACGCCAGATGCAGCTGCCAGTACATACCAAGCTGTGTAAATACATTCGTGGCGCGTCCCTTGGTTCCCGACGTCACCTTGTCGTATACATTCGGATACTGGAACCGCACGGAACCATTCGTATCCTGCGCCTGGGCAAGCACTGCAAAATAGTTATTCGTAATCTCTGCAACCGCATATGTGCCCTGATTGATACAATGTCCGATCTCATGGGCGATTCCCCAGCCGTAATACCGGCCGCTTACATATTTCCCATCGTTATGTTCTACGGTCACGCCGCTCATCATACCCGGCGCCGAACCCCACTCGATCCCGATATGGTTGCCGGATGCATACATGAATGCGCCCGCGAACATCGTCTGATACCGGATATTCAGATGGTTTGCCGGGAAACGGTCTTTGATATCGACAGCCACTTCCTTACCGTCAGCGCCGATATACTTATCATTCTTGGTCAATCCCTTATGCTGGTAGAACAGATACATCATGTTCTCCATAGCCTCCATGGAGGTTACCAGCTTCTTCGCCTTCTCCTGCGTGCTTCCACTTCCGCATCCGGCAAGAATCTGCTGTGCAGGAAGCGAGAACATCATTGTCTCCAGCATAATATCGGAGGCTCCTAAGATACATTCGTTAGCCTTATAGTCGTAGTCTACCAGCTTATTATCCGAATTCTTATGTATCTCGTTATGCTTCGCCTCGATTCCGTCCACATAGGTTTCCAGTTCTTTAATATATGTCTCGGCCCTTCTCTGACGCTCTGCCGCACTTGCCTCATCCGATCCCATCATACCATAGAGATCCAGCCTTGGCACCTGCGTACCGCCGTTCACACGTACGGCGTATCTGTCGTTCGCGTTATTGCCTGTATACTGGACATACAGCGCTCCGCCCGTTTCCGCCTTCTGTGACCAGAGCTTTGGTATGGTAATCGTATTCTTTCCAATCTTCAGCGTTGCCACTACCTTGAACATAGACGCCGCTTCCGAATGATACTGCGTGCTTACCAGCTGCAGATTCGTGCCGTCTCCGGTTCTCTTGGTATTGTGGCCGACATAGACCGTAATCTCCTCGCCGGCTGCCGCAGTCACGCCCAGAGGCTGCCATGCATTCAGTCCGCCGAATCCGCGCCCTACGTCTCTTGTGTTAATCGTATTATGGACTTCTACCGTATTCCCAAGATTCTTGGCGTCCAGAATATCCTGTGCCGTCTGAAGCTCCTGCTCCAGATACTTCTTATCCGGATGGTATTCCTTGCTCACCGGATCTACCGTATTGATCCTCTTCTTCAGCCCATCAATCGTTGCCTGCGTTACATCCTCTCTCAGCACGGTATGGAGATCATCCGTATAGAGCGCCATGATATCCTCTTCCAGAGAATCATACTCATAGAAATATACCTCTGAGATCGAGATGGTCCCGTATACATAGACACGTGAAAGTGCAAATTGGATCTTCTTCGCCACGATTGGTCCCGGGAAGCGGAGCATGTAATAGACTCTGCCTTCTGCATCTGTCTTCTTCAGAACCCTTATGGAACCTCTTGGAATTGTATACGCATTCCCTTTTGCATCCCAGTATCTTACCTGCGCATAGCCATAATTCTGGCTCTGAGGAGACACTTCCTGCAATGCAAGCCGATCCATGGTATACTCCTTGTCAAACTCGAAGGTAAGACCTCTGTTGCCCATAGGATTGAATCCGCCGCCATCCCAGGTATTCATGAAGTAATGCGAAGTCGGAGAATTATCTACCGTTCCCCATGCAGTACCCTTTTCCGTATCTAACGGGCTGTCCTGCATCTCGCCGCTTCCAAGGGTCGCACTCTTAATAAGTTCGCTTACCTTCCCCTTCTCTGCCCTGTTTATCAACCTGTACTTCGGCATCTGAGCCGGATTCTGATCTGTCGTCGAAGCCACGCTGGTTTTTGACGGCTTACTCTCGCCGATCTCGTTCACGCCAGTCACATAGATCTCGTAATCTGTCTTATCCTTCAGATCAGGAATCGTGACCTTGCTGTCCTCTATCTTCTCGACCTTCGTGTACTGTTCCGTACCGTCTTCTCTGTAATATACATTGAAGTAATCCGTATCCTTCATCTTCTTCCAGGATACGTCGATCGCCTTATACTTACCGATCGCATTGACATAATCCGGCGGATCCGGAGCCTTATCTACCTTCGTGGTAACGGAAATCGGCTCACAGTAACCGCTCCTCCATGCGCCGTTCACTGACTGTACGCTTACCTCGTATGGAGAATTATTGATAAGCTTCTCTTCATTTAGTGATGATACAGAAAGAGAATTACCTTTTACGGAAATAACTGCTTCCGCATCTTTTGTATTATCGCCTTCTCCGACCTTTCCTCTGATCCGCACTTCATATCCCATGACATTCACGCACGGCTCCCATGAAACCGTGAATGTCTTGTTCCCCGCAACCGCCGACAGCTTCTTCGGAATATCTCTCTCAGGCTCCGGAATCCGGTTCTCCATACCGTTCACGAATTCTACACGGGATATCTCGGCAAGATTGTTGTTCTTCTTCATGCCGGTAATGGTAAGCGTAACTCTCTTTACCGCAATCTGGCTTCCAAGATCGATCACAATATTACCATAGTCATCCTTCTCTACCTTCACACCTTCATAAGAAAGCAAAGTCTCAATACCTTTCTGTATAAGAGGTATCTCAACCGGTTTGGCAGGTTCAATCACATTTCCCGCTTCATCTTTATAGGAATAGTAAACCTCTACCTTTCCAGTATCAATCGGATTCAATTCACTGGAATCTATTACAATCCCATCCGTCTGTACGTCCTTATCGAACGCAAAATCCACAGAAACCGGATTCTTCTCTGAGATCTCTTTCCCGTCTGCCCGGCTAAGTTCAACAGTCCCTTCGCCCTTTGAAAGATTCTCCAGTCCCTCGGCCTTCGTATTTGTGTCCGCTTCATGCTTGATAACAGAAGCCGGCACATTCGTCTCGATACATGCGCTGGCATCCGGAGTCTCTCCCTCTTTGAAGTATCCCTGCACAAAGTAATTCAGATCTGCGAGATCGACCTTCTCGTCAAGATTCAAATCCTCATTTGCCCCTTTTGCAGCAGCATCTTCCAGCATGGAATCAATCTTGTCAACAAGCATCGCCTTATCTGTATCGTCAATCTCTCCATCCTTGTTCACATCTCCGATCCGCAGAACTCCCGGATGCTTATGTTCCGTCGTATATGTAAACCCTCCCAGAAAACCGGTCGAATACGTCAGCTTATACGCCAGACCATCCACTTCAATACTCCGGGTACGTGTACGATATCCCGGCGCTGAGATCGAAAGTGTGTAATTTCCTTTCTCAAGATCCAAAAAAGTTACACTCTCCTGCAATACCTCAGGCTTTTCTCTCTTAAATTCTATCTCTTTGGTCGCTGCAGCCTTCGAATCCCCCGGACCTTCAAGCGTAACCGTAAATGTTATATCAGACTTGAATGTCAACGCCTGCATAATGCACACGTCAATCTGACCCTTTACGTTCTTACTGTCATCCATAGTCTCCGGATCATCTTCCGCAATAACATCCTGACCATCTTCCAAAGCGCCGTCTTCTCCTTCGGCCGTTCCTGCATCGGTCTGATGATCTGAAGGTCCTTCCCCGTTCTCATCCTCTGCATTCTCACCGTCCGCCGCTTTGTCTTCCGGCTCTGTCACGGCCGGACCGCTCTCTGGCTCCGCGCCTTCTCTCGCCGCAGGACCATCCAATACCGGTTCATCCGGACTGGCGGCCACTTGCTCTGCCGGCGCTTCTGTATCTGTCGCAAATCCCTGTACACAGGGCGCAAGCACCAACACCGCTGCCAGCAATAATGAAACTATCCGCTTCATGTTCCTCTCCTTTCTCTGCTCCCCTTATTTTTATATTTATTGGTTTATCCGGGCAGACTTCTGCCCTGCTCCCCAACATAAATATATCATAGATATCGTCTTATCATCAACAAAAATTAACGTTAAAATTAACAATTTTATGAACTTTTTGTAAATTATGGATACTTTTCTGACCAACCACAAGATATAGTATACAGATTTCTTCAAACCAGCATTACTCTGTCCGCCGGCGAAACTCCCCCCCCCTGCAAACTGCAGGAAAGCCGATTTTTAAAAAGACCGGAGACCCCGAATTGTCACCCGAACCCACAGCAGCCCCGCCAACAACTCAAAATCTCCGGTCATCATACAGTTATCCTCTCATGACAAAATCAATCTGTCCCAATCCAACCAAACAGCCGGAACTTATTCGTGTCCCTTCTTATATTAATATAACCGCACAGTCAGATATAGATTATTTGCCGTCCTTCTTGTCATTATCCTTCTTAGACTTAACGATCTTAATGAGTGCACTTACAATCGCAATCCCTGCAACCGTGTAAAATAAGATATCTACCATACTTTTCTTCCTCCTGTCTTCCTTTCCCCTTAACAGTATACACCTCATACCGGGACCATGCAATAAAATTCTAAAAGGGGCTGTCGGGAAATGACTAGCCCAAAATAGCGAGAGCTGTGGCCAATGTGGTCACAGCTCTCGCTGAACTTTTCCC
>CAMSTW010000103.1 GCA_947063855.1 uncultured Dorea sp. | reverse complement strand
CACGATCGTCCGACTCACTTGCCGTACTCATCAGATGGAACACATTGAAGCGGACCGCCTTATTAAGCTCCTCATCTCCGTCGATTCGAATGTCCGCTTCCTTCCAGAGTTCTTCATAGCATTTCCTGTGTTCTGCGAACTCTTCTGCGAACCCTTTCTCAAGGAAATCCTCCATCTCCTTTTGTACAGCCTTCTTGATAACTTCCTTCTCCACCTCGCGTTCCGTATAGATCACGGCGTATTTCGTAAGCTCTGTGGTCTCCCCCTCGCTTACGTCAAAATCAAGGAATTCCACCGCCTGCTCGCCAAAGTCATGGAACACGTTTGTCTTAATGACATCCGCTTCTTCCCGCACGGCCTGGACGAACGTGCCGCACCCCTCGTGGAGATGGTTATCCCTCGTCGCCACCTCAAGATAGGCTCCTCTTTCCCCAAGCGCTTCATTGGCCGTCAGGTACGTATGCTTCACCTTGAATCTCGGCGCGTCGCAGAAATTAATGACCGTACCGTCAATGATGTTTTCCACCTCAATGATCCCGCTGTAGTTTAAGGGCGTCACATACATCCGAAAAGCCATCCGGTGCACATGCTCCCTGCTTATAAAGCGGATGCTCTCAACCAGCGTCTCCCGCCCTTTCCGGTCGCGCAGGCAGACGCTTCTTACGAGAGCCGCGCGCCGCATATCAAGCGCGCGCGCATAGGAGCGGATCTCGCAGTTCTCTATCCCGATCAGTTCCTTCTCCACATAAAGCCTGAGTGTAAGCCAGTTGGGCATGTTGGCAAGTTCCCGCATAAATGTCTCCGACTTGTCAAACACGCCGTTAATATAAGTGCAGGGAATGCTTCTTGCCGTGCCCTCCTCATGGCTCCCCCTGGTGCCAAGATAACCGTTGGTCAGGCAGAACAGACTCTCGTATCTTAGATTCTCCTCCGGCTTATATTCCTCCTGCATGATCAGCCACTCGTCACTGCTAAGAAATTCCTGCAATTTCTCTGAAAAATGATTCTTCATCCTATACCTCTCTTTCGACTCCTTTATTCCTGCTTTCAAAAACCGATTAGTCTTGATATTTAAGAGCGGCTTCCTCCTGCTCACGGCCAGCTTCCACAATCTGAAGCCTGAAAGCCATCGCAAAGTCCTCCCGCTTTACCTTATACTTTTCAAGCTGTTCTTCCCCGCAGCTGTTGCTGCCAAGCCCGGAATGCCTGTAATCCAGATGAATGATCACATCCTCTGCCGCTTCAAGCTCGAAGGAATGGGCCGCCTTCTCAATGCTTTCATCCGTATAGTTGGAGAGATTCAGTCCAAGGGAACGCTCCATGGTACACAGAAGACTCTTCCTGCCGTCTCCTATGCCGAACCAGCAGACCTTCTCCCGGTGGCCGTTCTCCTGCGGATAGACGTAATCTGTGCCCATAGCGTCCACATTGCTCCTGTATACGCCCATCCGGCACGCCTTGCGGCTGTCCGGATAATTCTCTCCGGGCCCCAAGCCCTCCCAGACGGTGTTCTGAAGCTTCTTGTTCCCCCGCATCTTGATTCCAAGCCGCGGCAGAAATTCCGGCTCAAGCTTTCCTCTCTGAACCTCCCTTGCGTCCAGACGCACCTCCAGCTGACCGCAGGGATAGATAACGTACTCGTAGGTGCAGTCAAATCCCCAGGACTGGTTCAGACATCCGAAATACTTGCATATGGAGACGACCACCCTGTCTGCCTGCTCTTCACAGGAAAATCCTGCGTTCTGCTCGCTGGATTTCTGGATAAAGTATTTGTTCATCCAGTCCTCCTTCTTGTACATGTCGTTATCTATCGTCGCGCGGTAAACCGTCATCTGCGGCCCTTCTGTCAGATACTCCTCTCCTTGCGCGGATACCGACAAGAGCCTGCCAAATACCGTATGGAACTTCACACAGAGTTTCGCATTCTCCACGGTAAGGACGCCGCCCTCTTCTGAAACCTTAAGCTTCTCTCCCCCAGGGCGTCTGGTGAACCTGACCTTCTTCTCCTGAAGTTCAAACTGCACGCAGGAGATCTCATGTCCCTTTTCGGCGTAAGGAACCGCCTCCTTCTCCCTTACCGAAAGATTCAGGTAATAGCTGATATTCGCCTCCGGTTCGAATTCCTCATAAGGGATGACTACCCGCTGGCTTTCGCCCGGCTCTGCACAGAGGTCTTCGATCTTTCCTTCCCGGATCACCCGGCCGCCGCCTTCTATCTGCCATGCAAGATACAACCCTTCAAGGGAACGGAAGGTATAATAGTTCTTAAGCCGTATCTCACGGTTTCTTCCTTCCACCCGGGTAACCTCAACCGGAGCGATCACCTGTTTATACTCCAGAAGCGCCGGAGACGGCGTGCGGTCCGGCATCAGTACGCCGTCAATACAGAAGTTCCCATTGGTCGGGAAATCCCCGTAATTACCGCCGTAACGGTAATAGGTCTTGCCGTCCTTCTGGTCGTAGATTCCGTGGTCGTACCATTCCCATAAGAACCCGCCCTGCAGACGCTTATACTTCCGGTACAGCTTCTGATACTCTGTAAGTCCTCCCGGTCCGTTGCCCATGGCGTGCCCGTACTCACACATCACATGGGGCTTGTTTCCATTGACGTCTGTGACTGCTATCTTCTCAAGAGGCGCAAGCCTGGTGTACATGGTAGAATACACATCCGTCACCTCTGCCTCAAAATCACCTTCATAATGGATAAGCCTGGTGCCGTCAAGTTCCCGGATCGCTTTGGCCGCGCTGCGGAAATTGCAGCCAAAGGCCGACTCATTTCCCATAGACCACATGATGATGCTGGGGTGGTTCCGGTCCTGCTTCACCATGCGCACGCTCCGGTCCACATAGGCCTTCTCCCATCCCGGATCGTCCGTGATCCAGGTATAATTCTCCACCCACTCGAATCCGTGGCACTCAAGATCCGCCTCGTCGATCACATAGAGACCGTACTCGTCGCACAGATCATAAAAATACGCATTTGCCGGATAATGGGAACAGCGCACCGCATTGATATTGTGCTGCTTCATCAGGATGATATCGTCCTTCATCTGCTCATAGGTGACTGTGCGTCCCTCCCTGGGGTTATAGTCGTGGTGGTTGACTCCGTTTATGAGGAGCGCCTTTCCATTTACACAGAAATTGTCATCGATGATCTCCACCTTACGGAACCCGGTACGAACGCATACTTCCTGCTCCCCCGCGGACACGTGCAGTTCATAAAGCTCTGGCGTCTCCGCCGTCCACTTCTGCACAGCCGCAAGCTCCTTCTCTATATAAGCCGCGCCACCTTCTGTCCTGAAATCTCCTCCGGCCAGGTCTTTTCCATCCCTGCACAGTCTCCATACGCCCGTGCACCTCTCCTGCTTTGTGTGTATCCTTATCTTCAGTATTCCATTTATATAATCTGCATCCAGATCTCCATCTGCCTGAACATCCAGAACAGCATCTTTCGGCTCGTTGATCAGCTCGACGTCACGGTAAATACCGGACATCCACCACATGTCCTGATCCTCCAGATAGGTTCCGTCGGACCACTTGTATACGCGGACTGTAATATCGTTCTCTCCCTCACAGACCAGACCGGTGATATCATACTCTGCCGCAAGCCGGCTTACCTTGCCATAACCTGCATGCGTGCCGTTGACCCACACGTCATATGCGCTGTCTACTCCGTGAAATTTTAAAATCGTATCATTCCTAAGCCATTCTTCTGTGAGCTCAAAGGTTCTTTTATAGATTCCCGTTGGATTCTCCGTAGGCACATAGGGCGGATTCACCGGAAACAGATACAGTACATCTGTATAATGCATCCGGTCATATCCCCTTAACTGCCAGACGGATGGGACATCTATGGTGTCCCATCCGTCTATGTCTGCCTGCTTATTCATAAACCCATCCGGAGAAAGTTCGGGAGCTTCCCTGTATAAAAATTTCCATTCGCCGTTAAGCGTAAGTCTCGCGGAAGAATCCCGATAAAACGAAGTACGAGCTTCTCTTCTGCCTATTTGTTCCAGTAGATGGTCCTCCCATCTTTTTTTCACCCGTGCCATATTATTTCTCCTTTCATGAACTTCGCTTATACGGAGACGGTACGTCCCGCCCGTGGCTTTATATTCCTCCGTCCCCGTCCTAATATTTTAACGCCTTACTTGATAGAGCCGCTGGTGCCCTCTACGATGTACTTCTGGGCTATGATGAATATGATGATCGGCGGGATGATCATGATGATCGTGATACACAGCATCGGGATGATCTGCGTCTCATGAACGCCCTTGAAGGCCGCAAGCCCCAGAGCCAGCGTATACTTGCTTCTGTCCTGTAAGAAGATCAACGGTCCGAGGTAATCGTTCCATACGCTGATCATATTCAGTACGCCTACCAGAATCAGGGAAGGCTTCAATATGGGCATAAATATCTTCCAGTAGATCTGGAACGCGTTCGCTCCGTCGATGCGCGCCGCTTCTTCAAAATCTCTTGGCACGCCCATCAGGAACTGACGCATCAGGAAAATGTAATACGCAGATCCAAACCACGCCGGAATGATAAGGGGCTTCAGGGTGTTGATCCACCCGAACATCTTAAATTCCATGTACTGCGGGATCATGGTTACATCCCAGGGAATCATCATCGTGGACAAAAGGATCATGAACAGGATATTCTTGCCCTTGAAGTTAAACCGTGCAAATCCATACGCCACCAGGGAACAGGAGAGCACCTGCCCCACGGTCGTTCCAACCGTCACAAGGATGGAATTCCATAAGAAGGTTCCAAAAGGCTGCGCGTTCCATGCATCCGTGAAGTTCTGCCAGAGCCATTTGGCCGGGAAGAGCTTCGGCGGGTAAGCGATGGCCTCCGCCTCTGTCTTGAACGCCGTGAACAGCATGTAGACAAACGGTGACAGGAAATAAAGCGCCATCAGCCCCAGCAGGATATATATAACAACTTTTGATACTTTAGACATCTTCATTACTGCCTACCCCCTCTTCTTCTTTTTCTGCGCGCCGCCTGCCTCTGACTCATAGAATACCCATGCGGAAGAGGACTTGAATACCAGCGCGGTCAGACACAGGATGATTACAAACATTACCCATGCGTTGGCGCTTGCGTATCCCAGCTTGTGGTGCTTAAATGCGTTGTTGTATGTATAAAGGCCGTAGAAATAGGTTGATTTCAGCGGGCCGCCTCCCGTCAGCAGCATGACCAGCGTTACCTGCTGGAAGGAACTGATGATAGAGGTTATCAGGTTGAACAAAATCGTCGGCGTGATGATCGGCAGCGTAATACTGAAAAACTGCCTTGCCGGGTTCGCGCCGTCAATGGCGGCGGCCTCATACACGTCAATCGGGATATTCTTGATATCGGTGTAGAAGATGAGCATCATACTTCCGACTCCAAAGGCGCTGGCTATGATAACCGCCAGGATCGCCCACGCCGGGTCGACCAGCCATTTGGGTCCCTCGATTCCGATCAGGGACAGCAGGTAGTTCAGCACGCCGTAATCTCCGTTCAGTATCCATCCCCAGAGGATGGATACTGCTACGCCTGAGATAACGGTCGGAATGTAGAAAATCGTCCGGAACACCTTGACGCCCCTTACCGGCTGCGTGATCAGCATCGCAAGGAACAATGCGATGATCATGTTAAGCGGTACGAAGATCGCCGCATATTTTAAACTGATGGTCAGTGATTTGAAAAACTGCTTATCACTTGTAAACATTTCCAGATAGTTGCCAAACCCTACGAACTCTGGGTCTGCCGCCAGCGGCCAGTTGAAGAAGCTCATTATGAGCGAGAATATCAACGGGCCGATTGTAAATACGAGAAAGCCGATGATCCATGGTAATATGAAAAGATACGGCGTTGCTCTTTTTAGCACTTTTTTCTGCTTCATTCCTTCATCCCTCCTGTCAGGGTCCGTCATTTACTGCTGCGCCGCCTCGTCCAATACTTCTGCCGGGTCTTCCATGGCGCTTGGGTTGAATACTCTCTCAAAAGAAAGTGAAAGGTTCTCTGATAACTCTGACCAGCTCTCATAGATAAAGCTTGCAGGCGTATAATCGGAGCTCTGCTCAAGCATGGTGTAGAACGGTGCATATTCCGGCTGCTCCATGATACCTTCTGACTCGACTACGGAATAAAGTACCGGAAGTTCCATACCGATTCTTTCCTTGTTCATCTCCTCGCTTGTCCAGAACTTGATGAATTCCCAGGCCGCTTCCTTGTTCTTGCTGTCCTTCGACATAGAGATTCCCGAAGAACTTAAGATGCTGACGGATGACTGCTTTCCAAAGGAAGGAATATTCACAACGCCGAAGTTCACGCCGTCTTCCTTGAGGGTATTGATGGACCAGGAACCATATACATACATCGCCGTACTTCCTGAACGGAACTCATCTGTACCGCTCTTCTCTGTCGCAACCGCGATCTCGTCCTTCTCCATCTCCTGGAACATGGAGAATACTTCCTTCGCCTCATCGGAATTCAGGCTGCCGTCCAGCTCGCCGTCCTCATTCACATATGCGGTTCCGTTGCTCCACAGGTACATCTCATAGTCGTACGGGTCTGGCTTCATCTGGAAGGAAAAGCCCTTCTTGCCGTCGCACTTCTCTGTGATCGTCTTCGCCGCTGTCTTCACATCATCCCAGGTCCAGTCATTCGTCGGCTCGGCGATTCCCGCTTCTTTGAAAATGTCCTTGTTGTAGAACAGCGCGTGGGTTGTGAACCCGATCGGGATACCGTATGTACTTCCGTCATAGGAATTATAGTTCCACAGTGTGTCATAGAAATTCTCCTTGTAGTCCGCGCCCTCTCCTTCGATATAAGAATCCAGCGGCTCAAGTCCTCCGGCGTATGCAGGATAGTTCCACATATACATGACGTCCGGCATATCGTTCGAGCCCATCCCCGCGCTGATCTTCGTGTCGAATTCACCGCCGTACGCCTCTAAGGTAACCTCGATATCGTCGTGCTCTGCATTAAACTTGTCAACCGTCGCCTGCTGTGCGTCTACATCCTCTGCCTCGTCCCAGGAAGCGAAACGGATCTTCACCTTACCGTCGCTCGTCTTGCCGTCCTCTTCCTTCGAACCGCAGGCGCTAAGCATCATGGTTCCTGTCATTGCCAGAATCAACATAGCAGCTAATTTTCTCTTCATAATAAAAATCCTCCTGTTTTACTTAGTTATTTACTTGATAAAATTATTCTATTATCGAATGGTTAAAAAGTCAATATTTACTAGATAAAAAATTCATTTTTTATGTTTTTCACATTTTTTGCACAATTATTTTGTGGATATTTTACAATAGATTTCATAATTCATCATTCTTTATGCAGTTATACATTAATAAAATTCTTTTATTTTTACTAAACATTTAAGGCATTTCCAAATAAAAAACAAAAGGACTTTCTTACCAGTTCAGCCCGCTATTCCGGGATTATACCCAGCTTTTTGAGGACAAAAAAGGACAAGCCAGCACCCCGCATTTTACCAGGTTTCACTGACTTGTCCCTATTTACTGTGGATAAATGATGTTCACTCTTCCTCCTTCTGCGCCTCATCACCACAGCAATGAGACCTAAACTTGTCCGTATGCCTCAGGCTGATTCATCCACATATCCGAAGCCAAGAATATACCGGCAATCAGCCTG
>CAMSTW010000102.1 GCA_947063855.1 uncultured Dorea sp. | reverse complement strand
TTTGCAGAGTTTACCGGATTTACAGAAAGAGAGGTCAGGAAACTCTGCAAAAAGAAGAAAATGGATTTCGAAGAAGTGAAGTCCTGGTATGATGGTTACGATTTTGCAGAGACAGGTTCGGTCTACAATCCATTTTCCGTCACAAGGGCGATGGAGGAGGGAGACTGCCGTTCTTTCTGGAGGGAATCATCAGCTGCAGAATCCCTGAAAACATATATAAATATGGATTTCGACGGTATGCAGGAGATGATTTCCCGTCTGATTACCGGGGAAGAGATCGAGGTATATACCGAGAGTTTTGAAAATGATTTTGAAACGTTTCGAAGCAGGGATGATATCCTTACGCTGCTTATCCATCTGGGGTATCTGACATATAAGAGATTGGATCATACAGTACGGATTCCGAATGAAGAGGTGCGCGGTGAATTCCGGAATTTCTTAGAGAGAAAAGATGTAAACCATAAATGGATGGAGCTGATCCGTCGTTCCCAGAAGCTTCTGGACGACACAATCGCAGGGGACGAAGAAGCAGTCGCAGACGCTATCGGGGAGATACGAAAGGAGCAGTATGCACCACAGTACTATAATAATGAGCAGGCGCTCAGATCAGTGGTAAAGTTTGCATACATTGCAGCTTTCGGCCGGTATATGAAGATTGAAGAGATGCCGTCCGGGAAGGGGATTGCGGACGTCGTATTTATCCCAAAAAGATTATATCATTCTCCTGCAATAGTCATCGAATTGAAATGGAATAAGACGTCCGGCGGGGCAATCAGCCAGATAAAGGAGAAGGGATATCAGGAAGTCATTAAGGATTATGACGGAGAGGTTCTGCTGGCAGGGATTAACTATGATGAGAAGACAGGTAAGCATACCTGTGCGATTGAGAGAATGTAGTTTTGGAAGACAGGTTCGAGATATACGTATATGTGAATCCGGAAAGAATATGTTCCGGACAGCATCTCATCAATGTGACGAATAGATCAGGCAAAGATGATGTATAGGAAGGAGATGACAGGATGGGAATTTATCTTAATCCCGGAAACAGCGGCTTTGCCGAAATTGACGATGCGGATTATGTGGATAAGACGATGCTGATTGAATTGATTAATCGAACAGTCAGAAAGAGGAACAAGCTCACATGTATCAGCAGGCCCCGCCGTTTTGGGAAATCTTATGCGGCAAAGATGCTGTGCGCCTACTATGATTGCTCCTGTGATTCTCATGAATTGTTCGATAATAAGAACATCGCGCGTTCAGAGTCATATTTGACATATCTGAACCACTACAATGTAATCTATCTGGAGGTAACAAGCTTCGTGTCAGCAGCGAACAGGCAGTCGGTTTCGCTTCGTGAAGTCCCCAATATGATTGTCAATACTCTGCATGACGAGCTGGTGTCCATGCGTCCGGAGTTTCCAAAGGAGAAGAGCCTGACTGACCTGTTAATCCGCTGTGTAGAGCAAAATGGAGGAGAGCCGTTTGTCTTTATTATTGATGAATGGGATGCATTGATCCGTGAGGCGAAGGATGATGAGACTGCACAGAAAATATATCTGGATCTGCTGCGGGAGTGGTTCAAGAACGGGAATTTTACCCCCAAGGTTGTGGCGGCAGCTTACATGACAGGAATCCTGCCGATTAAAAAGGACGGGAGACAATCGGCTGTATCAGAATTTGATGAGTTTACTATGCTTGATCCATTCGATTTTGCGGAGTATGTGGGATTTACAGAAAAGGAAGTTATGGATCGTTGTACGGAAAAGGACATGGACTATGAGGAAGTCAAAGCATGGTATGACGGGTATGAATTCCCGGCAGTTGGGTCTGTGTACAACCCATATTCTGTCATGAATGCTTTAAGAACGGGGAAATGCCGTTCCTATTGGAGGAAGACGTCGGCTGCGGAGTCGCTGAAAAATTACATTAACATGGATTTTGAAGGCATGCAGGCTACGGTTGCCCGTCTGATTGCCGGAGAGAGGATTCCGGTCAATGCGGACAGTTTCCAGAATGATTTTGAGACATTTGAGAGTGCTGATGATGTACTTACCCTGCTGATTCATCTGGGATATCTGACTTATGACGAGGAGGAACAGGCCGTTCAGATCCCAAACGAAGAGGTCCGGATAGAGTTTAGGCAATTTCTTTCCCAAAAGAGGGTGAACACAGGGTGGATTAAGCTGATTCGCCGCTCCCAGAAGCTGCTTGACGATACGATTGCGGGAAATGGCGAGGCTGTGGCGGCGGCTCTTGAGGAAATAAGAGAGGAGCAGTATGCACCGCAGTTCTATAACAACGAACAGGCGTTAAGAGCGGTCGTCAAGTATGCGTATTTTGCCGCGTTCGGACAGTATGTTAAGGTCGAAGAGATGCCGTCGGGGAAGGGGATTGCAGATGTTGTCTTCATTCCGGCTTCGTTGTCCCGCCTTCCGGCAATGGTAATCGAGTTAAAGTGGAACAAGACGTCGGGCGGCGCCATTGCGCAGATTAAGAACAGGAAATACACAGCCGCATTGGAACCATTTGCCGGTAATATTCTGCTGGCGGGGATTAACTATGACGAGAAGACAGGTAAGCATACCTGTGCGATTGAGAGGATGTAGTCATCCATTCCTGTGAAAGGAGGCGTTAGAATGGCTAAAAAGTTATTAGTAGGCACAGATATCTTCGATAAACTAATCAAAAGCAACGGATACTATGTCGATAAAACAGAGATATTGTATGAGCTTGTTGAGGAGATGCCGAACGAAGTTACGTTATTTACCCGTCCGCGCAGGAGAGTCCGCAGAAGATGAAGCCGGGGGAATCAGGGAAGTGGAACTTCGGATTCCGAATCGGGAGATTGCGGTCATTTTCCAAAGGTCTGTGGTTGACCACTTTAACAGAAGGGTTGGAAGCTGATGAAGTGACAGACATTATCCTTTGACACTTAATCACAATATAAGACACACAATAGTCATATTTGTCTGTTATACTGCTTGAAAGCATATTGAGAACTGTATATATATGCTAAACTGTCACAAGTTATTTACATACAGTTCCTAATAATTTCAGTTTGGACGGAGGTCATAAGCTATGGACAGAATCAAGATATTGGTAGTAGACGACGAGAGCAGGATGCGTAAACTAGTCAGGGACTTTCTGGAGCGGGAGGGATTCCGTGTAATAGAAGCGGCAGACGGCGCGGAAGCAATGGAACGGTTCTATGAAGACAAGGACATCGCGCTTCTGATCCTGGATGTCATGATGCCTCATATGGACGGATGGCAGGTATGCCGGGAGGTGCGCCAGAGTTCCAGGATCCCGATCATCATGCTTACGGCCCGCTCGGAAGAACGGGACGAGCTGCAGGGATTCGAACTTGGCGTGGATGAATATATCTCCAAACCATTCAGCCCAAAGATTCTTGTGGCAAGGGTAACCGCGCTCCTGAGACGTGCGAATGCGCTGGATGCGGGGCAGACCGTCCATGCGGGAGGAATCAGCATAGACAAAGCGGCGCATCAGGTGAAGATAGATGACAAGGAGATTGAACTCAGCTATAAGGAATTCGAACTTTTGTCATATTTTATTGAGAATCAGGGGATTGCTCTGTCCAGAGAGAAGATTCTGAACAATGTGTGGAACTATGATTACTTCGGCGATGCAAGGACCATTGACACACATGTGAAGAAGCTGAGAAGCAAGCTTGGAGAGAAGGGCAACTATATCAGGACCATCTGGGGAATGGGCTATAAGTTCGAGGTGGAATAAGATGAGACATTCGATTAAGCGGCAGATGATCGTGGTGTTTCTTGGACTTCTGTTAAGCTTTGTGGCGGCGCTTTTTATGATTAACATACACTTCCTTGAACCCTATTATATTGGTAATAAGGAGACCCAGTTTATCGAGATGTATGAGGAACTGAATCAGGCAATCCGGGACGGAGTGTTAAAGAACGGAATGCTGAGGAACACAGAGGTGTCGGGAAGGCTCGCGTATATGGCCGAGAAGAATAACATCTCCTTTCTGATTGCCGATGACAGGGGCGGATATCTGACCAATGTGCATGACAAGGAACAGCTGAATAACCAGCTTCTTGGGTATCTTCTGAACCAGGCGCAAAAAGACAGCAGGGTTCTTGCCAGTACAGAAGCCTACCAGATTACGAAGTCATGGAATCCCTGGAATCATACGGATTATATTGAGATGTGGGGAGTGCTTGAGGATGAGAGCCAGTTCCTGTTAAGAAGTCCGGTGGAGGGCATTAAGGAGAGCGCGAAGATCTCCAACCGGTTTCTGCTCTCGATAGGGAGTATTCTGATCTTGATTTCCGTGGCTTCTGTCTGGTATTTTTCCAAGCGTCTGACCGACCCGATTCTGGAGCTTGCCCTGCTGTCGGAGCAGATGGCGGATCTGGATTTCAACGCAAAGTACAAAAGCGGCGGCAGTAATGAGATCGGAGAGCTGGGAGCGAATTTCAACCGGATGTCGGAGAAGCTTGAGAGTACTATATCCGAACTGAAAAGCGCGAATAACAGACTGAAGGAGGATATTGAACAGAAGGAGCAGTTGGAGAAGATGCGCAATGAGTTCCTGGGAAATGTTTCTCATGAGCTCAAGACGCCGATTGCACTGATCCAGGGGTATGCAGAGGGGCTTAAGGAAGGAATCAGCGATGATCCGGAGAGCAGGGAGTTCTACTGTGATGTGATCATGGATGAGGCGGCGAAGATGAACCAGATGGTGAAGAATCTGCTGACTCTGAACCAGCTGGAATTCGGGGATCAGGACATTGTATTTGAGCGGTTTGACCTGGCCGAGCTTGTGAGGGGAGTTCTGCAGAGCATGGAGATTCTGGCGGAGCAGGAAGAGATTCACGTCATCTTCCGTCAGGAAGAGCCTGTCTATGTGTGGGCGGATGAATTCAAGGTAGAACAGGTGGTCCGCAATTATGTAAGCAATGCGTTTCATCATGCCGGCGAAGAGAAGGTGGTTGAGATTAAGATCTGCATCTCTGAGGAAGGAAAAGCCAGGACGGCCGTGTTCAATACAGGTTCGCCGATCGCGGATGAGGATGTGGAACATATATGGGAGAAGTTCTATAAGGCAGATAAGGCGCACAGCCGTGAGTACGGAGGCAACGGTATCGGGCTGTCCATCGTGAAGGCGATTATGGAATCCTTCCATCAGAAGTACGGGGTAAATAATTACGACAATGGTGTTGAATTCTGGTTTGAACTTGATGTACAATAATAATACATGCCGGCAGAGTATCGGTTTTATGATAAAGAAGGGATAGATATAAGATGATAGCGATATTGGATTATGATGCAGGCAATATTAAGAGTGTGGAGAAGGCCATGCAATTGTTGGGGCAGGAGGTCACGGTCACAAGAGACAGAGCGGTCATCCTTAAGGCCGGCAAGGTGATACTCCCGGGGGTCGGAGCCTTTGGTGATGCGATGGGGAAGATCTGGCAGTATGGTTTATATGAGGTAATCCATGAAGTAGTAGATAAGGGAACTCCGTTTCTTGGGATCTGTCTGGGACTGCAGCTTCTGTTTGAGCGCAGCGAAGAGTCGCCGGGAGTGGAGGGACTTGGGGTGCTTAAGGGAGAGATCTTACGTATTCCCGAGACGCCGGGACTTAAGATTCCGCATATGGGATGGAACTCTCTCGAATTTCGGAATCATGGCAGGCTGTTTTGCAATCTGCCGCAGGAGTCTTACGTATATTTCGTGCATTCCTATTATCTGAAAGCGGCGGACGAAGGGATCGTGACGGCGGTTACGGAATATGGCACACAGATTCATGCGTCTGTCGAGCGGGATAATGTGTTCGCGTGCCAGTTCCATCCGGAGAAGAGCAGCGATGTGGGAATTCAGATACTCAGGAATTTTGTTGCCATATAATTATGGTAAGCTTATTTGTCACAGGTTCGTGAAAATGGAGGAAAAGAATGCATACGAAAAGAATTATCCCCTGTCTGGACGTGAACGGCGGACGGGTGGTCAAGGGTGTGAATTTCGTAGACCTTAAGGACGCGGGAGATCCCGTGCAGATTGGACAGGCTTACGACAAAGCCGGTGCGGACGAGCTGGTGTTCCTGGATATCACGGCGTCGTCGGACGCCCGGGGAACCGTGGTGGATATGGTCCGCAAGGTGGCAGAGACGGTGTTTATTCCGTTTACGGTGGGCGGCGGTATCCGGACGGTTGATGATTTCAAGGTATTATTAAGAGAAGGAGCAGATAAGATATCCATCAATTCCTCTGCGATTAATACGCCGGGACTGATCAGTGACGCGGCGGATAAGTTCGGCAGCCAGTGCGTGGTAGTGGCCATTGACGCGAAGCGCAGGGCAGACGGGAGCGGATGGAATATCTATAAGAACGGCGGCCGTGTCGACGTGGGCGTGGACGCGCTGGAATGGGTGGCAAGAGTCGAGCGGCTGGGTGCGGGAGAGATCCTGCTTACCAGTATGGACTGCGACGGTACGAAAGCGGGCTATGATCTGGCGCTTACGCGGGCCGTGGCGGACGCGGTCTCGATCCCGGTTATTGCATCCGGCGGTGCGGGGACGCTTAGACATTTCCATGAGGCGCTTACGGAGGGCGGCGCGGATGCGGCTCTGGCGGCCTCGCTTTTCCACTATAAGGAGCTTACGATACGGGAAGTGAAGGAGTATCTGCGTGGGGAAGGCGTGGCGGTACGCATCTGATCTCGCAGGATATGCTGCATAAAGATAAAGATGAGGACGAGGTCGAAGCTGCGCGGGGAAGGCATGGCGGTACGCATCTGATTTTGTAGAATATGCGGCATAAAGATGAGGACGAAGTAAGGTAGATATGGCTGCAATCAGGCGTCTGGCTGCACAGGATACGATGCAGAAAGATAAAGGTGAAGTAAGAAGGTATGGCTGCGATCAGGCGTCTGATGGCACAGAATATGATACAGAAAGATAAGGATGAGGTAAGAAGAGATGGCTGCAATCAACAACGACTGGCTGGAAGCCCTGAAAGATGAGTTTCGTAAGCCCTATTACAAGCAATTATTTGAAACCGTAAACCAGGAGTATAAGACGAGGCTTATCTTTCCGCCGGCGGACGATATCTTTAATGCCTTCCATCTGACTCCGCTGCATAAGGTGAAGGTGGTGATCTTGGGGCAGGATCCCTATCACAACCACGGGCAGGCGCATGGGTTGTGTTTTTCTGTGAAAAAGGGGGTAGAGATTCCGCCGTCTCTTGTAAATATCTATCAGGAGCTGCATGATGATCTGGGATGCAAGATTCCCGGACATGGATGTCTGACCAAGTGGGCAGAACAGGGTGTGTTGATGCTGAATACGGTGCTTACGGTCCGGGCGCACCAGGCGAATTCCCACAGGGGGATCGGATGGGAAGAGTTCACGGATGCGGCGATTATGGCCTGTAACGGTCAGGACCGACCGATCGTGTTTATCTTATGGGGCTCTCCGGCCCAGCGGAAGGCGAAGATGCTGACGAATCCCAACCATCTGATACTGAAGGCGCCTCATCCAAGTCCGTTATCTGCCTACAGGGGATTCTTTGGGAGCAAACCGTTCAGTCAGACGAATGCGTTTCTTGAAGAGCATGGGACCACGCCGGTAGACTGGCAGATTGAATAGGAAGACAAGAATCAGGAGGAATGCATTCTCTGACCGGATAGAGCGCCGGATAGAGGAGAATAATAAAGAAGAGCCTGATACTCAGGAATTAATGTAATGCTGAACTGGTAAGGGGGATATAAGGAAGATGGACAGAGAGATGAGTGATGCAAGAATAGACCGGCAGTTTGATTTCTTCCGGGAGGTTGACCGGGAGAAATTCATTGGAAGACAGACCTATCTTACGGATGCGGTAAGGAAGGAGAATGATGCGGAGCATG
>CAMSTW010000101.1 GCA_947063855.1 uncultured Dorea sp. | reverse complement strand
TTGATCCCGCGGTAATACTCCGTACCAAAGCGGAAATTATCAAGATAGATCGGAATCAGACCGGTCTGCCAGTCATGACAGTGGATGATATCCGGCCGGAAATCAATCACCGGCAGCGCGCTTAAGACCGCCTTGGAGAAGAATGCAAACTTCTCGATATCGGCATACATATCGCCATATGGCGCAAAACCGTTGAAATAATACTCATTATCTATGAAATAGAATGTGATTCCTTCGTATTCGTATGTCAGTACGCCTACATATTGCTTTCTCCAGTTAAGATCCATGTAAAAATGTGTATAGTATGTAAGTTTCTCCTTCCACTCTTCCTTCATGCACATATATTTGGGCAGCATAACGCGGACGTCGTATTTTTCTTTGTCAAAATACTTGGGTAACGATCCGACTACATCTGCCAATCCGCCTGTCTTGATAAAAGGCACTGATTCTGATGCTGCAAAAAGTATTTTCTTCATAGTTTTTCCTCCAAACCTCACATAGAATATTCTTATTATACCCTACTTTTGCTCAGAAGAAAAGTATTTATCTGCTGTTTTTGTATTCTAATCTGATTGTATCCGCGATCAGCGCGATAAATTCCGAGTTCGTCGGCTTCCCTTTTCCATTGCTGACCGTATATCCGAACAGGTCGTCCAGCGTATCCAGCTTGCCCCTGCTCCATGCAACTTCGATGGCGTGGCGGATCGCACGTTCCACCCTGCTCGCCGTGGTCTGGTGTTTTTTCGCGACAGTCGGATACAGGACCTTCGTGATGGCGTTGAGCACGTCCATATCCTCCACCGCCATGATGATTGCGTCCCGCAGATAGTGGTATCCCTTGATATGCGCCGGTATCCCGATCTCATGAATCATGTCTGTCACACGTCCTTCCAGGTTCTGCTGCGACTCAAGCTCCATGGATATACCCGCAGGAGCCTGTGTCCTTATCTCGTGCCGGATCACCTGGTTCGCATGCTTGATCCGGTTCAGTACAACTTCATTGTTGAAAGGTTTCATAATATAGTAACTTGCACCCTTCTTGAAGGCATCTTCTGTAATTCTCTCCTGCCCCACCGCTGTTACGATGATAAAATCAGGATGCTTCTTCAGTCCCTTATCATTGCCGACCATCTCCATCACACTTAGGCCATCCATCTTAGGCATGATCAGATCCAGCAGAACCACGTCCGGCTGTTTGTCTTTGATCAGCTGATACATGTCCTCTCCATTGTTTGCTTTTCCAACCAGTCTTAACTCCTGATCACTGCTTATGATTTCGCCAAGCAGATCCAGAATTCTTTCATTGTCGTCGGCTATAGCCACATTTATCTCTCTCATATTACGCAATGCCTCCTTTCCCTACATCAAAAGCTGTCGAGATTGATTATATAGTCTGGCACCTCGTAAAGCAAGAAAAAATTGTCGTAAAATTCTGACTCAAATCGACATATTCCTTGTTTTTCCTTATAATTCGACATTTTTCATCATATCTTCTATAAATATTCCGTAGCCCCTGGTAGAATCATGAACAAAGACATGGGTGACTGCGCCGATAAGCTTTCCATTCTGTATAATCGGGCTTCCGCTCATGCCCTGCACGATTCCGCCTGTCACTCTCAGAAGGTCCGGATCCGTCACTTCTATCACGATTCCCTTGTTTACTTCACTGGTATTCTTGTCGATTTTTGTCACGCGTATATCATAATCCGATACGTTTCCCTCTACGGCACATCTTATGACCGCGGGCCCTTCTACGATCTCTTCTTTGACGGCGGTCTCTATGGGCGTCTGGTCCGCAAACAGAGAGTCGATCCGCTCGATCCTCCCAAAGATGCCGCAGTCCGTATTCTTCGTGATATTGCCCAGCACATTGTAATTGTTATAGACGATGATCCCTTCCATTCCCCCCGGCGAGCCGTCCTGTCCTTTTTGTATATCCTTGATGCTGGTCTCGTAGACCCGTCCCTCATGGATCTTGAGCAGATCATTGGTATCCACGTCATGAATCCCATGTCCAAGCGCCCCAAAACGGCTGTCCGTGTTAAGAAATGTAATCGTTCCAAGTCCCTGTGCGTTATCCCTGACCCATATTCCAAGCTTACATTCCTTCGCGTTCTGTCTGACAGGCTTCATCCGTATGTTCATATACTGCTCCGCCCTGCATACTCTCAGTATGATCTCTTCGTCTCCAAGCTTTGTTACAGCCTCGATCAGTTCTGATTTGTTGTGAATCTCCTGATCGTTTAACGCAACGATATAATCGCCTGCCTTAACAAGATGCGCGGCCGGCTCATAATCCATCCCGTCCTCTCCCGTTATGGAATCTGTCCCCAATACCATAACGCCCTCCGTCTCAAGATAGATGCCAATGGGCATCCCTCCCGGAATCACCATATTCTCGGAAGCCGTCTTCGCATTCACCTCTGCCTGAAGCCTGCTCTGCTGATATTCGATGAGGTAGTAACCGCCGCTTACGGCGATCAGAAACACAACAATCATGATCAGGATTCTTCGATACCAGTATTTTCTCATTTTTATAAACCCCGCCTTTCACTCCGAAGCTTTTGCTCATACGTCATTGCATTCATCTTGAAGTAATAGTGCTCGATACTCAGGAATGAATGCAGAGATGTACGAGCGGCTGCCGCTCCGGATACCATAATAAAAAAGATAGATACCCGTCTGGATACCTATCTTATTATGTGATGATTTATAAAAAATTACTCCTTTTGAAATCAGAAACAATCATACGGTTTTTTTATAGCAAGATTATCCGGCCCGAAACCAAGCGGCAGCAGTTCTCTTAATGTATATTCCAACTGTCTGTCTTCCCCGTCTGCCAGAATGATCCTGAATGTCTCCGGATCACAGAACTCCATCATCACCTGACGGCAGACGCCGCAGGGGGCGCAGGGCGTATTTCCATCGGTTCCGTCCAGTCCTCCGACGACGGCAATCTTGTCAAATTCCTTCTCACCGTCATATACGGCCCTGAAAAATGCGGTTCTCTCCGCACAGTTCGACGGTCCGTACGCGGCGTTTTCGATGTTACATCCGTGATAGATCCTGCCGCTCTTCGTCATAAGGGCGGCGCCTACACTGTGATGCGAATAGGGAACATATGCACGCGCTCTGGCCTTTTTCGCTTCCAGGATTAATTCTGCATTCGTCATCTTTGCTTCCTCCCTGCCTTATCATTTACCAAGCTGTCTCGCCAGCTCCTTCATCTCCACCGCGCTCTTGAGCACTGTATCCGTAATCTTCGCGCCGCCTAAGATCCTTGCCAGCTCCCGGACCGACTCCTCCTCCTCAAGTCTGCGGATATCCGTCCGGGTATCGCCGTCAAGGGTTGCCTTCTCTATCAGATAATGGTGGTCTGCCATAGCCGCAATCTGTGCCAGATGAGTGATACAGATGACCTGATGCCCCTTGCCGATCACCGCCATCTTCTCCGAGACCTTCTGTGCCGTCCTTCCGCTGATTCCCACGTCTATCTCGTCGAAGATCAGCGTCTCGATATCGTCCCTGCTTGCCATCACCGTCTTGATCGCCAGCATGATCCTTGAGAGTTCACCGCCGGATGCAACACTGGCGAGAGGCTTTAAGGGCTGTCCGGGATTCAAAGATATCATAAACTCCACATCGTCCATTCCTTCCGCCGTATACCCCCCGGCCTTCTCAAACCGAATCTCAAACTGCACGTTCTCGAAATTCAGATCCTTAAGCCCGTCTTCGATCGCTTTCTCCAGAATCTTCCCCTGCTTCTTGCGAAGCGCAGTCAGCTTCCCTGCCTGCTTCTTAAGCTCCTCCTCGGATCTTGCGGCCTTCGCCCTTAGTTCTTCTATGTAGCTGTCATAATCCTCAAGGACCAGAAGACGCTTCTCCTGCTTCTTGCAATACGCAAGGATCTCTTCAATCGAATTGCCGTATTTGGTCTTTAAGTGGTTGATCTCATTGAGCCGGTTCTCGGTCTCGTGGTATTCCTCATCCGAGAACTCACATTCATCCGCATATCCGGCCAGCTCCCGGTTGAAATCATTCAGCAGGCTGTCAATCTCCACCAGCTGATCATACAGTTCCGACGCCTTCTCGTCATATTCCGAAATCGCCGAGATCGCCCGGATCGCCCGGCTTAAGTTCTCGCTTGCACTCTCATTTCCATCGCTGGTATAAAGATAGGCTTCGCCCACGCCCTCTGCAATCTCCTTGCTGTTCACAATCCGGCGGTAGAGTTCTTCCAGATCCTCATCTTCCCCCGGCTTAAGATCCGCTTCGTGAATCTCATCAATCTCGAACTTTAAGAAGGACAGCTCCTTCGCCCGCTGGGTCTCGTCTGTCTGTGTCTCGCCAAGCTCCTTTACACACGCCTTATATTCCTTGTAAGCCTTAAGAACCTTCTGCTTCACATCAACGATGCTCTCTCTTGCAAATGCATCCACAATCCCCAGATGGTTCTTCTTATACAGCAGCGATTGATGCTCATGCTGGCCGTGGATATCGATCAATATGGCGGCGGCCTCCTTAAGAAGGGCGATCTGCACCGTCTCCCCGTTGATCCGGCTGACGCTTCTCTTCTCCATCAGCCTCCGGCTTAAGGTCACAGCCCCCTCCTCCGGGAAGATCTCAAGCTCCTTAAGCTTCTTCACCTGCCGCTCGTTCTCCACCTGGAAAGTCAGTTCCACAAACCCATACTCCGCGCCCTGTCTTAAGATATCTTTCGTATAACGCCCGCCAAGGGCAAGGTTCACAGAACCCAGAATGATAGACTTGCCCGCGCCGGTCTCACCGGTCAGGATATTCAGTCCGTCCCCGAATTCCACCTCTATCTCGTCAATCAACGCCAGATTCTTCACATGTAAATTCTGTAACATTCTGCCTCCTATTTATTACTCTCATAGTCGCCGCACTCTATTGATTTAAAGCACAATCCTGCTGATCTTCTCCATCACCTTCGCCGTATCCTCCACACTGCGGATCGCGCACATGATCGTATCGTCGCCGGCGATGCTGCCGACCACCTCGTTCCACCTCATGGCGTCAATCGCCGCACATACCGCCATCGCCATTCCGGATACGGTCTTGATGACCAGAATGTTCTGTGCCATATCCATAGATACGAAACCATCCCTCAATACGCGGATATACTTCTCGCTCATCTCATTTCCGTCAATGGGCGCGACGGCATACCGCTGCTTCCCGTTCTCATCCGGCACCTTTGTAAGCTTCAGGTCCCGGATATCCCTTGATACCGTCGCCTGTGTCACCTTGAATCCTTCTAAGTTCAGATACTCGGCCAGCTCATCCTGTGTCTCTATCCGGTTCTTCTGGATCAGCTCAATGATCTTCGCATGTCTGTTTCCCTTCATGCCGTTAATTTCCTTTCATCTTTCTGCGCAATGTCTCCAAGAAACTGACTTTG
This sequence comes from uncultured Dorea sp., assembly GCA_947063855.1. Classification (GTDB taxonomy): domain Bacteria; phylum Bacillota; class Clostridia; order Lachnospirales; family Lachnospiraceae; genus Sporofaciens. The sequence goes on along the minus strand of CAMSTW010000101.1, from coordinate 2,794 downwards.
CTTAACTTCATCAGCGTGGCGTAATCCTTTGCCCTGCATACCGTTACCTTATCGCCTGTCTTGAGAACGACGGCGTCCGCCCCGTCAAAGGCCACGTATACCTGCTCCTTCGACCCGTTGCGTCCCGGCCCGATCTCAATCACAATCTCATCCTCCGACGACAGGACGATGCTTCTTACATTCAACCCATGAGAACAGATCGGCGTAATCACGATCAGCGACGCCGTTGGTTCCACGATGGGTCCGCCCGCCGACAGATTATAGGCCGTAGATCCCGTAGGCGTAGATATGACCACGCCGTCCGCTTCATAGTCATTCAGCAGCTCGCCGTTGACATAGACGCGGAAATGTATGATATGCAGTTCACCCTTCCTTGATACGACAATATCATTGAGAGAGATGTCAAAATCCCCGTTCTCAAAGGTTCCTTTAAGCATCATCCGCTTCTCCAGCGCATAATCTCCCGCTATGATCTGCTCTATGGCTTCTTCAATATGTCCGACCTCAACCTCCGTTAAGTATCCCAGCGTTCCCATATTGATCCCTATGATGGGGATATCCTTCCCCCAGAATAATCTTGCCACCTCTATCAGGCTTCCGTCCCCGCCGATCACGATGGCACATGCAATATCTTCCGGTACAGAATCCCTGATAATCTTCTTGTGCTCATCCTTCTGACATAACACACACCGCCGTCCCGAAGCCTCAAGAAGGCCGGTCACCTTCCTAGTCACCGACTGGTCTGTATCCTTTCCGTCGTTTGTAACAATCAAAAAACTATCCATATCCTGTTTATTCCTTTAAACAACATTTTCAAATGAATCCCTCTTATTGATTAAAGCACAGTAAATGCCCGCGCAACCGTCTCCCGGATATCCACCGCATCCGACGTTACGCCTTGTTCTCTGCACTTCCTGAGATGAATCAGATACTCGATATTCCCCTCCGGTCCCTTGATCGGCGAGAAATCCAGTTCAAGAACAGCAAAGCCCGCCTCGTGGGCATATCCGCACACAGCCTCGATCACGGAAATATGCGTGCTCTTCTCCCTGACAACGCCCTTCTTGCCGACCTTCTCCCTGCCTGCCTCAAACTGCGGCTTGATGAGAGCCACCACCTCTCCTCCGTCACGCAGATATCCACAGACGGCAGGCAGTACCTTGGACAGAGAGATAAAGGATACGTCGATGGAAGAGAAATCTACAGGCTCTCCGATATCTTCCGGCGTAACATAACGGATATTGGTCTTCTCCATACAGACCACCCGCCCGTCCTGACGAAGCTTCCAGTCAAGCTGCCCCCGGCCTACGTCAATCGCGTATACCTTCACCGCTCCGTTCTGGAGCATACAGTCGGTAAATCCCCCGGTAGATGCTCCCACATCCGTACAAACCTTTCCGGCAACTGTCAGGTCAAATACGGAAAGAGCCTTCTCTAATTTTAATCCTCCCCGGCTCACGTAAGGGAGCGTATGCCCTCTTACCTCGATCACAGCCTCCTCTGGAAAAGCCGTCCCCGCCTTATCCTCTCTCTGGCCGTCGACAAATACATTGCCCGACATGATGACCGCCTTTGCCTTCTCACGGGAGGGCGCCAGATTCCTTTTTACTAATAATACATCCAAACGTTCCTTCATAACTGCTCCTATATTCTGCTTTTGCATCCTGTCCCGAAGCTGCTTTCCGCAAGATGTGCGTCCCGATTTGCAGGGAATGAGTCCCTGTTATAACCGGTCATACACATCCCGGATCCTTCTGACGATCGTATCCGCATCAAGTCCGGTCTCTTTCCGGAGTGTCCCCACATTCCCATGCTCTACATAATCATCCGGGAGCGCCAGAGGCAGCACCTTCACATTCCGGTCCTTCCTGCAGATATATTCCATTACATGCTCTCCATAACCGCCCGTCTGTACATTCTCCTCGATGGTCACAAGCATCCTATGCGTCTTGGCAAGCTCGTCCAACATCTCTTCGTCGATAGGCTTAATGAACCGGGCGTTCACAAGGGTGCAATGATATCCGGTCTCCTTCAATGCTTCCCGGACCTTAAGCGCCGTCTCGAACATATGCCCGACACTGATAAGTGCGATAACAGATTCCGGATACAGCATCTCACTCTTTCCAAACTCGACGGGCGCACGGAATTCCTCATATCCGTCATAGGCCTCGCCTCTTGGATAACGCAGGGCAACCGGTCCCTGACAGGACAGCGCGAACCGCAGCATATCCGCAAGTTCCCACTTATGCTTTGGGGACATGACGACCATGTTGGGTATGATACTTAGATACGACAGGTCGAAGATCCCCTGATGGGTCTCGCCGTCGCTCCCTACCAGTCCCGCCCGGTCCACCGCCAGTACCACAGGCAGGTTCTGCAGCGCCACATCATGAATCATCTGGTCATATGCACGCTGAAGGAAGGAAGAATACACCGCGAATACCGGACGGACGCCTCCTGCCGCCAGTCCTGCCGCGAAGGTCACGCCGTGTGCCTCCGCAATCCCCACGTCAAAGAAACGCTCCGGATACAGCTTCGCGAATCTCGTAAGGCCTGTCCCGTCCGCCATCGCCGCCGTGATGGCAACCACCTCCGGACGTTTCCCTGCCTCATCACACAGAACCTTGCCAAACACATCTGTGTAGGTATCCTTCTTCTTGGGCGCCTCCGGTTCTCCCGTCTCGATCCGGAACGGCCCGATACCGTGGAACTTGTCCGGATGCTTCTCTGCCGGCTCATATCCCTTGCCCTTCTCCGTAATCACATGGAGCAGCACCGGCTCACGGAGCCGCTT
>CAMSTW010000100.1 GCA_947063855.1 uncultured Dorea sp. | reverse complement strand
TCGATTTTTTGTATAATCCCGTCTTTAACAGTTTAGAGATTAAAAAATCGCTGTAACCTCAGTAAATATGAGGGATACAGCGATTTTTTAATCTCTAAACTGTTAAAGACGGGATTGTATCATACCTTTTGGGACAGCGCAACCGCCCATCTTCTCTCGAACAAAGAATCTGCGCCTGTATCACAAAAAGAACTCCTCAAACGAGGAGTTCCCTAAAGACGATACCACGCCGTATGGCCTGTATATCTTACATCATACCCATTCCGCCGCCTGCGCCTGCCGGCATTGCAGGGGTCTCTTCCTTAATATTGGCAACCACGGACTCTGTCGTCAGCAATGTGGACGCAACACTTGTCGCATTCTGCAGAGCGCTTCTTGTAACCTTGGCAGGATCAAGAATTCCGCTCTCAACCATATCTACATAGTTCTCGGTCAGCACGTCGAATCCTGCTCCGGGCGCAGACTCTTTTACCTTATTGATGATAACGGAGCCTTCCAGACCTGCGTTCATCGCAATGTGGAACAACGGAGACTCCAGAGCCTTCAGAACTACGTTCGCGCCTGTCTTCTCATCTCCGCTTAAGTTCTCTGCGAAAGAAGCAACCTCCTTGGCAGCGTGGATATAAGCAGAACCGCCTCCGGCGATAATTCCTTCTTCTACCGCTGCTCTTGTCGCTGCGAGAGCATCCTCCATGCGAAGCTTCGCTTCCTTCATCTCTGTCTCTGTGGCGGCGCCTACACGGATAACAGCAACTCCGCCTGCAAGCTTCGCAAGTCTCTCCTGAAGCTTCTCTCTGTCAAAATCAGAGGTCGTCTCCTCGATCTGCATCTTGATCTGCGCCACACGGTCAGAAATCTCCTTCTTATCTCCCAGACCGTCAACGATAACCGTGTTCTCCTTCTGGATCTTAACAGACTTCGCGCGTCCAAGCTGATCCAGGGTCGTCTCCTTCAGATCCATTCCAAGCTCGTCAGATACAACCTGGCCGCCTGTCAGAATCGCGATATCCTTAAGCATCTCTTTTCTTCTGTCGCCATATCCCGGAGCCTTCACTGCCGCTACGTTAAAGGTCCCGCGAAGCTTGTTGACGATCAGTGTCGTAAGAGCCTCTCCTTCCACATCTTCTGCAATGATCAGTAATCTTGCGCCGGACTGTACGATCTGCTCTAACAGAGGAAGGATATCCTGAATGTTGGAAATCTTCTTGTCTGTAATCAGTATATACGGATCTTCCAGAACTGCCTCCATCTTATCCATATCCGTCGCCATATAAGCAGATACATATCCACGGTCAAACTGCATACCTTCCACAAGGTCAAGCTCTGTCTTCATGGTCTTGGATTCCTCGATCGTGATAACACCGTCGTTGGAAACCTTCTCCATCGCGTCTGCCACCATCTCGCCTACTTCGTCGTCACCGGCCGAAATCGCCGCAACTCTTGCAATCTGATCCTTGTCCTTTAACTTGCTTGACATCTTCGCAATGGCCTCTACTGCCACATCTGTGGCCTTCTTCATACCCTTGCGGAGAATAATCGGGTTCGCGCCTGCCGCCAGATTCTTCATACCCTCATGCACCATAGCCTGCGCAAGTACAGTTGCAGTAGTTGTTCCGTCTCCGGCAACATCATTCGTCTTAGATGCAACCTCCTTGATCAGCTGCGCTCCCATGTTCTCGAACGCATCCTCAAGCTCGATCTCTTTCGCGATGGTCACGCCGTCGTTCGTGATCAGCGGTGCGCCAAAAGACTTGTCAAGTACAACATTACGTCCCTTAGGTCCAAGCGTTACTCTTACTGTATCTGCCAGCTGGTTCACTCCTGATTCCAATGCGCTTCTGGCTTCAGCGCCGTATTTGATTTCCTTTGCCATGATCATATGCCTCCTAAATATAAATTATATTATTCTCTTCATACCCTGCGGTATCCTTATGCTTCGAGCTCTGTCCGGATCTCTTACTCGCAGATTGCAAGGATATCGTCCTGCTTTACGATGATGTATTCTTCATCATCAATCTCTACGGTCGTTCCGGAATACTTGGAATAGATGACCTTCTGTCCGACTTCGACATTCATCCTGACTTCTTTCCCGTCTACGGTTCCTCCGGGTCCGACCGCAATCACCTCTGCCTGCTGCGGCTTCTCCTTGGACTGTCCCGGAATCACGATTCCTGACTTGGTAGTTTCTTCTGCAATCAGCTGCTTTAATACAACTCTGTCTCCTAATGGTACTAACTTCATAGATTTATGCCTCCTTTGATAAACTCTGCTATCTGCAAATTATTGCAAGTTGTTAGCACTCATAAAAAGAGAGTGCTAAAAGACTCTAGATATAAAATAGCACTCTCTTCCGACTTTGTCAACACACTTTATATTTAGTTTACAAGATTTTTATAAAATCCATTCTTGATCTGGAATTTTAACACTCTGCCGGCCTTATTCCAGTAGCGTTCCCTGACCGCGCCGATACACGCAGTCTCGCCCTGCGCCTCGCTGATCCTGCATTCATAGTTGCCGTCCAGCGAGAATTCTGTAATATCCGCGTCCTCCGCTATCAAGTATATGCATTCTTCCTCCGGTCTATACGTGATAATCGTGCAATGGTGGACCTTTGCATCAAACCGGCCTTCCTTAAGCACCATCCGGCTCATCCTGATATCTGCCCGACATCCTTCATACATAGTCTGTATCCCTTTCTCTCCAAAAATCCACTTCCGTCCCTTGAACAATCTTCCAACTGTACAGGCGGCAGAGATAAGGGTATCAGTTCCCCGATACCCTTCCCGTCATAATCTTATCCCTTTATTTCATACGTTCTGCCTTGATGTGTTCCAGTTCCGTGAATACATAATCATTCACGACCTTGATGTAAGTTCCCTTCATTCCGGAGGAACGCGACTCGATCACCCCTGCACTCTCAAACTTGCGGAGAGCATTGACGATGACTGACCGGGTAATCCCCACCCTGTCGGCAATCTTACTGGCCACCAGGATCCCTTCCGTCCCGTCCAGCTCTTCGAAAATATGAATGATCGCTTCTAGTTCTGAATATGAGAGCGTACTGATCGCCGACTGGACAATGTGTTCCTTCCTGGTCTCCTCTGCATTCTCCTCGTTCACAGACCGCAGCATCTCCAGGCCCACAACCGTCGTCCCGTACTCGCACAGGATAATGTCGTCAATCTCATACGCCTGCTCCCTCTTGTAGATGAACAGCGTACCCAGACGCTCTCCCGCGATGTTGATAGGCGTGATGATCGCCTGATAGCCCTGTACGGCGCTCTCCGAGAACCCTAACGTCTGCAGGTTCACATTCTCCTTGGTCGACAAGATCCCAAGCAGCCGCTCATTGAGCATCTTATCAATGTGCCTGCCGACCTCCTGCTCGATCAGCTCCTTGATATACGGCACATTACTGCATTTGCTTCCTCCTAATACTTTTCCCTTCCTGCTGACTACTAACACGTTGGAATCCAAGATTTCAGTAAGTACTTCACAGATATCATTAAATACTACCTTACTTGAATTATTATTGTGCAGTAATTTATTGATCTTTCTGGTCTTATCTAATAATTGTACACTCATTGACATACCTCCATCCTTTGCAAGTTATATTATCATACAATTCCTTTTTTTTCAATGAATATCCAAATTATTTTTGCAATTCTTACTATTCCTTACTGTTTTCTTTATTTTCTACATATCCGCACTGCTCGTCGCTGCACAGAAGCTTATTCCCCTTCTCAACCATGTAGCTTTTACACCGCGGACATTTCTTCAGGGAAGGCTTCTGCCAGGACATGAAATCACATTCCGGATTATCCTCGCAGCCGTAATATTTCCTGCCCTTTTTCGTCTTGCGCAGCACGATATCCTTACCGCATACCGGGCACGGGACGCCGATCTTCTCAAGATAAGGCTTCGTGTTCCTGCACTCCGGGAATCCCGGACAGGCAAGAAAACGACCGTGCGGTCCGTATTTGATCACCATGTTCCTGCCGCACTGGTCACAGACCACATCGGTCACCTCATCCTCTATCTTCACCTGCTCCTGTTCCTTCTCCGCCTTCTCCACAGCCTCTTCAAGATCCGGATAGAAGTTCTCTATGATCGTCCGCCACCTGACCTTCCCTTCGGCGACGCCGTCAAGGAGACTCTCCATATTCGCGGTAAAGTTCACGTCCACAATGCTTGGGAAGGACTGCTTCATGATGTTGTTGACCACCTCGCCAATCTCGGTGAGATAGAGGTTCTTATTCTCCTTCGCCACATAGCGTCTGGCAATGATCGTCGAGATCGTAGGAGCATAGGTACTTGGCCGGCCGATCCCCAGTTCCTCCAGCGTCTTCACCAGCGCCGCCTCCGTGTAATGCGCCGGGGGCTGTGTAAAATGCTGTTTCGCGTCAAAATCCGTCCTGGTCAGCTTCGAATCCTTATCAAGGCTCTTAAGAAGCACGTTGTTCTCTTCCTTCTCTTCACCTGCTTCCGTATACACGGACCGGAAACCTTCGAATACAATCTTCGAAGCCGCTACCGTGAACCGGTACTTCCCTGCAGCGATTCTGACGGAAGTCGTCTCATATCTCGCCGGCTGCATCCTGCTGGCTGTAAACCGCCTCCAGATCAGCTGATACAGACGGAACTGATCCCGGCTTAAGGACTCCTTCACCGATGCCGGCGTACGGCTGATATCGGTTGGCCGGATCGCCTCATGGGCATCCTGGATGTTCTTGTGTCCGTCGCCGCTTTTGGCTTCTCCTTCGGCGGCATATTCCTGTCCGTAATTCTGTGCGATATAGCTTCTCGCACTGGCATCCGCTTCCTCTGATATCCTGGTTGAATCCGTACGCAGATAAGTGATAAGACCTACAGTACCATTTCCCTTAATGTCGATACCCTCGTAGAGCTGCTGGGCGATACGCATCGTCTTGGACGTGGCGAAATTCAGCGCCTTGGACGCCTCCTGCTGCAGCGTACTGGTCGTAAAGGGCACCGGAGCCTTCTTGGTCCTTTCGCTTTTCCTGATATCCTCTATCGTATATTCTGCCGCTTCTACTTCCTTAAGTATCCCGTCAAGCTCCTCTTTGGAGTGGATCGTCATCTTCTTCTTCTCTGTTCCGTAGAACCTTGCCGTCAGGGTCCGCTTCTCTCCCTCTACCTTAAGATTGGCCTCAAGTGTCCAATACTCCTCTGGTATGAACGCATTGATCTCTTCTTCCCTGTCGGCTATGATCCGAAGGGCCACCGACTGCACACGGCCGGCGCTTAAGCCCCTCTTGACCTTGGCCCACAGAAGCGGGCTGATCCGGTATCCCACTACTCTGTCAAGAATCCTCCGCGCCTGCTGGGCATCCACCAGATCCATGTCGATCTCTCTTGCATTCTTAAGCGACGCCTTCACCGCATTCTTGGTAATCTCATTGAAGCTGATCCGGTATGTCTTCTTATCCTCAAGCTTCAACGCCTGGCTCAGATGCCACGATATCGCCTCTCCCTCGCGGTCCGGGTCGGTTGCAAGGTATACCTTGTCTGCCTTCTTGACTTCCTTCCGAAGTCCAGCAAGGATATCCCCCTTCCCCCGGATCGTAATATACTTCGGCTCATAATCATGCTCCACATCAACTCCCAGCTGACTCTTAGGCAGATCTCTTACATGTCCGTTGGATGCGGTCACCACATAATTACTCCCTAAAAACTTCTTAATTGTCTTCACCTTGGCAGGTGACTCCACGATTACAAGATAACGTGCCATACACTTGCTTCCTCCAATATATCCAGCATTTGTCCCGTCAAAAGACCCGCACCGACGTTTTCCGAAGTATCTGCCTGTCGTCAATGGCCGTCTTATCACCGGACCTTAATATAGTAATTCTTCGATACTTCCCGTATACATCCTTTGAGTTCTAACGCAATCAGTCTCTGAAGCAGTTCAGACGCCCTGAGACCTGTTTCTTCTATCAACTGACTGATTCCTTTGGGGAAGAAACCGAGACAACTATACACCACATTTTCTTCATTTTCAAGCGTTTTTTCAATTTTGTCTGATTTTTGTATGGATTCCTTCTCACTGATTCCCATTTCTACAAGCAGATCCTCCGGCGAAATCAGGATTCCCGCCCCCTGCCGGATCAGCCGGTGACATCCCCGGCTTAACTGGCTTGTCACCGGTCCGGGCAGGGCGTATACATCCTTTCCCTGCTCCAGCGCCATGTCGGCCGTGATAAGAGACCCGCTTCTCTCCCTTGCCTCCATCACAAGAATCACATCAGCCAGTCCGCTGATAATCCTGTTCCTGAGCGGAAAGTACATAGGCAGCGGCGGACATCCGGGAGGCTGCTCCGACAGGATCCCTCCCTTCTCCTGAATATCCATGTACAGTCCGATATGCTCTCTGGGATAACAGACATCCGCGCCGCACCCCAGCACGCCGTACGTCATACCGCCCCCGTTCAACGCTCCCCGCTGGCCGGCGCCGTCTATGCCTCTCGCCATCCCGCTTATGACCTGTATGCCGTTCACCGCAAGGTATTCTCCGTATTCAAGCGCCATCTCCTCCCCATAAGGCGTACACCTCCGCGCTCCCACAATCGCCGCGCTGACGCCGTCTTCCTCCGGAAGGCAGCCCTTCACATACAATGCATAAGGTGCGTCGTCCACCTGCCGGAGTCTGGCCGGATAGCGCTCGGAAAAATACGGGACGAAACAGATCTTCTTCTTTGACAGTTCCTCCCACTCCTGCTCTACCTGCTTCTTCTTCCTTGCATATAAGATGGCCTCCACATCCTTATCCTCAAGATACTCAAGAAACCGAAGCTGTATCTCTTCTATATAATATACGGCTTTCCCCGTTCCGTATTCTTCTCTCAGCAATCTTTTTTTCCGTCCCGATACTGCCGTAATCGACGCAAGCCAATATTCATACATCATATTCTGTCACCTTCCCCAATATTTCTTGTCCATCGTCCGATATCCGATCGCCTCTCTCAGATGAGATTCCATGATTCTCCCACTCCCGTCAAGATCTGCGATTGTCCTTGCCACCTTCAGAATCTTGTGGTACGTCCTTGCGGTAAGCCCCAGAGACGAAAAGGCCTGCCGCATCAGCCGTTCCTCTGATCTGCCAAGGCTGCAGAACTCCTTCAGTTCATTAACCCCAAGCATCGAATTCGTCCGGATCCTTCTTCCCACATACCTTTCCTGCTGTATCACTCTTGCCTTACATACCCTGGCCCGGATTGCGGCAGAGCTCTCCTGTCTGACGTCTTTCGTGAGCGCCTCATACCGGATCCGCGGGGCTTCCGCACAGATATCAAGCCGGTCCAGGAACGGCTGGCTGATCTTCCCAAGATACTGCCGTATCTGTGCCGGCGTGCAGGTACACTTGTTGAAATCCGGATAATTCCCGCACGGACAGGGATTCATCGGTACAACGAAATTGATACAATTCAACGATGCACCCCCTAAATGCACCTCCCCCTAAACCTAAAAAATGCGGGCCGGAAACTGATTATTCCGGCCCATAAAAAATTTTCTTTCTATATTAAATAGCAAAATTTACACATTTTTACCTATCCATCAACTTTCACTTCGTTCCCTGCCTTGAAAGTGAAGCGGATGTCACCCTCGGCATAAACCGTGGCGTAGTCAAGGAGCGCCGTCCAAAGCTCCTCATCAAACTTTCCGCAGAAGCCGTCCAGCTTTTGCAGCCCTCCGATAAACCGCATATAGGTTTTTCTTTTCCCCTGCCTGTCGGAAATCTCCCCGGATGCTTTTTCGTACCCGTCCCTGGCCGCCTCGTACCTTGCGACCAGTTCATTGCGGCGTCTCTGGTATTCCTCCTGGTCCATGGGTGCAGCCTTGTTTTCCGCCACAATCCTTTTTACCATTTCCGCCACCATCTTCGTCTCAGTCAGAAACCGGCTCTGCTCCACCTCCAACTCCGTGGTGTCGCATAATGTCCGCATCATCACCTTGGTGTTCGCTATCAGCTCATCCTTTTCCGGGATGACCGCATTGACGGCTTTCACGAAGGCATCCTTTATCTCGTCCTCGGTAAGGTGCGGCGTCTGGCATTTCTTATCGTTTTTGAACTTGCGGTTGCACTGGAAGATCACCCTGCGGTATTTGTCCTGCGAGTGCCATACCTTGGAGCCGTACCAGTTCCCGCACTCGGAACACTTAATCTTTGAGGAAAATATGCTCGCACTGCTGTACCTTGCGTCCATACTTTTCCGCCGCTCCATTTCCTCCTGCACCAGTTCCCATGTTTCGGGAGGGATGATCGCCTCGTGGTTCCCCTCCACATAATACTGCGGGATTTCCCCCTGGTTCTTCTTCCGCTTCTTCGTAAGGAAGTCCGCCGTGTACTGCTTCTGCAGGAGCGCGTCTCCTTTGTACTTCTCGTTGGTGAGGATGCTCTTGACCGAACTCTGGTGCCAGGTATCCTTCCCTGCGGGGCTTTTGATGCCAAGCCCCGTCAGCTTCTTACCGATGGCATACGGGCTCAATCCTTGCAGGAAAAGCTGGTATATCAGTTTTACCGTTTCCGCCTGCTCCGGATTCACTCTCAGGCTTCCGTCCTCGCCTTTCTCGTATCCAAGGAAAGTGCTGTAGGCAAGGCTGCCTTTGCCGTCCGCGA
>CAMSTW010000099.1 GCA_947063855.1 uncultured Dorea sp. | reverse complement strand
AATATGAGGGATACAGCGATTTTTTAATCTCTAAACTGTTAAAGACGGGATTATAACACTAACATTTTAAGATTACTACATCTTTATGAAAAAATATCAAAATAATCCTCAGACCTTCTTAAGCTTCGCAAATGCGGCGAACATCTTCTTCGTCCCCGCTTTGTCGAAATCTACCGTAACCTCATAATCCCGGCCGCCTTCCACGATCGCAGTGACCGTCCCTTCGCCGAATTTCACATGGCTTACACGGTCTCCCATCCCATACGCCAGTTTCCCTCCCGCGGGATTCCCAAACTGCTTCACCGGCTTCTGCGCCGCATAGACCTTCGTCTGGAACGCCTGCTTCGCCTGCATATATGCGCTCTTCTTCGGAATCTCTTCTTCCGTCTCACGCGCAAATGCATTTCCCGTCGATACCAGTTCCACCGGAATCTCCTTAAGGAACCGCGACATCCGATTAAACTGCGTCTCGCCGCGGACCATCCTGCGCCTTGCACAGGTCAGGGTAAGTTCCTTCTCGGCCCTTGTGATTCCCACATAACAGAGTCGCCGCTCCTCTTCTAAGTCCTCCATGTCCTCGGAGACAATCGTCATATAACTCGGAAAGATACCATCCTCCATGCCTGCCAGATACACGTGCGAAAACTCGAGCCCCTTTGCACTGTGCAGCGTCATCAGCACCACATAATCACTGCCCGCATCCAGACTGTCGATGTCCGCCACAAGCGCGACCTCCTCTAAGAACCCGCTCAAGGACGCCGGTTCGTTCATCTCCTCACAGGTCTCCTCATAAGCTACGATCTTGCTCATCAATTCGTCGATGTTCTCGATCCTTGCCTCCGCCTCTTCGTCCCCCTCTGCCTTCAGGCTCTCCACATATCCTGTCTCATCCAGAATCTCCTGCATCAGCTCCGATACGCGCATCTCCTGCGCATCCACTTTAAAATGCTCGATCAACGCCACAAAGGACTCAAGCTTCGACGCGCCCCTGCCGATACCCGGAATCAGATCCACTGCCCTGAGCGCCTCATAGAAGCCGATCTCCTTTGCGGAAGCGTATTCCTGAACACGGTTGATACTGGTCAGCCCAATCCCGCGCTTTGGCACATTCACAATCCTGCGGACCGCAAGATCGTCCCTGCCGTTATCCACGGTCTTAAGATAGCTCAGTACATCCTTGATCTCACGCCTCGCATAGAAGTTCACGCCGCCGACGATCCGGTAGGGAATATTCGCCGTCACGAATTTCTCTTCAAACAGACGGGACTGCGCATTGGTCCGGTACAGGACCGCGTGATGATTATATGTACCCTCGCCCCGGTTCACACGGCTCCTGATATCATCCACGATATATTCCGCCTCGTCATAGCCCGAGTCAAACTGCCGGAGTGAAAGCTTACTGCCCTCTCCGTTGGCCGTCCACAGCGTCTTGTCCTTTCTGCCGTAATTATGGCTGATCACCGCGTTGGCCGCATTCAGGATATTGCCGGTAGAACGATAATTCTGCTCAAGCTTGATGACCCTGGCATCCTCAAAAAAATCTTCAAAGTTCAGGATATTCTTAATATTCGCTCCCCGGAACTTGTAGATGGACTGGTCGTCATCGCCTACCACGCAGAGGTTCCGGTACTTGGAAGACAGCAGCCGGATCATCTCAAACTGCACCGTATTCGTATCCTGATACTCATCTACCATGATATAACGGAAACGTTCCTGATAATAATCCAGCACATCTGCCTGTGTCTCGAACAGCTGCACCGTCTTCACCAGAAGATCGTCAAAATCAAGCGCATTATTCGACCTTAACTGCTTCTCGTACTCCTCGTATACCTCCGCGATCTTCTGCCTGGCAAAATCCCCCTCCGCACGCCGCCTGAACTCCAGAGGCGAAACCAGCTCTTCCTTCGCATGGGAGATCGCCCCCAGAAGGGCACGCTCCCTGTACACCTTGGTGTCAATCTTCAACAATTTACAGACATCCTTCATAAGCGACTTCTGATCGTCACTGTCATAGATGGTAAAATTGGAATCATACCCCAAAAGCGGAATATGTCTCCGCAGTATCCTCGCGCAGCTTGAATGAAAGGTACTGACCCAGATGCTCTCTGATCCGAAGCCCACCAGTCGGTCCACACGCTCCCGCATCTCCGACGCCGCCTTGTTGGTAAATGTAATCGCAAGGATATTCCACGGATTCACCCCTAATTCATCAATCAGGTATGCAATCCGGTGCGTCAGTACCCTCGTCTTGCCTGAGCCCGCCCCGGCAAGTATCAAAAGCGGTCCTTCTGTATGAAGCACCGCCTCTTTCTGTTGTTCATTTAACGTATCATATATGCTCAATTCTTTGATTTCCTTTCTCTTCCCCGTTCCGTCATAATTACCTACAGCAATGATATCCGCAAACTTCATCCTTCTGTTCTGATACCATGACTCTATTATAGGAACTTTATAAGAGAATTGCAAGAACAAATAACTTTACAGCTGCCCAAGCAGATTCACCATCTCTATGGCCGACAGTGCGCAGTCATACCCTTTATTGCCCGCCTTGCTTCCGGCACGCGCAATCGCCTGCTCGATATTCTCTGTGGTTACCACCCCAAACAGTACCGGCACGCCGGTCGAAAGTCCCACCTGAGCGACGCCCTTCGACACCTCGCTGCATACATAATCATAGTGAGACGTATCCCCGCGGATGACCGCACCCACACAGATGACCGCATCGTACCTGCCCGACTGCGCCATTTTCTGCGCCGTAACCGGGATTTCGAATGCGCCCGGCACCCAGGCCGCCGTGATATTCTCATCCTCCACACCGTGACGGACCAGACCGTCTACTGCGCCTCCTAACAGCTTATTCACGATAATCTCATTGAACCTGGACGCCACGATCCCGACCTTCATTCCCTCCGGCGCTACTACTTTTCCTTCCAATACCTGAATCTGTCTCATCTGAATCTCCTTCCTTTTTATAACGCTATCTTGTTAAATATATGTCCCATCTTCTCCTGCTTCGTCTTCATATACACGATGTCGTATTTCTGAGGTGCGATCTCTATTGGAACACGCTCCTTAATCTCCAGCCCGAAGTCACTCAGGCCATATACCTTCTCCGGATTGTTTGTCAGAAGCCTTAATGACTTCACGCCAAGATCTGACAGAATCTGCGCCCCGACCCAGTATTCCCTGAGATCCGGCGCGAATCCCAGCCGGATATTGGCCTCCACCGTATCCAGCCCCTGCTCCTGCAGCTCATAGGCCTTCAGTTTGTTGATCAGGCCGATCCCCCTGCCTTCCTGGCGCATATAGAGGACAATCCCCCTGCCTTCTTCTTCAATCCTCCGCATGGCCTCCTTTAACTGATTCCCGCAGTCGCACCGCATAGACCCAAAGGTATCGCCGGTCAGACATTCCGAATGCACCCGGCAGAGTACGTCCTTCCCGTCCCCAATCTCCCCCTTGACCAGCGCCAGATGATGCTCTCCCGTGATATCGTTGACGTATCCATGGATACGGAAATGTCCATACTGCGTCGGCATATCGGCGCACGCCTCTTTTACCACATGCTTCTCATGAATCCGGCAGTAATCCTGCAGTTCCTTGATTGTGATAAACTTCAGTCCATGCTCCCTGGCAAGCTTCCACAGGTTCGGCGTACGCATCATCGTACCGTCGTCCTCCATGATCTCACAGCACACCCCGCATTCCTTAAGCCCCGCCAGGCGCATCAGATCGACCGTCGCCTCTGTATGTCCGTTGCGCACCAGAACGCCGCCTGCCCTTGCAATCAACGGAAATACATGTCCCGGTCTTCTAAGATCCCCCGGTTTCGTTCCTTCTTCTGCACATTTCATCATCGTATAAGACCGTTCCGCAGCCGAGATTCCCGTCGTCGTGTCCACATGGTCGATAGAAACCGTGAACGCCGTACAATGGTTGTCTGTATTCTCCGCCACCATCGGCGGAAGCCCCAAAGCGGCCGCAACGCCCGCACTCATGGGGGTGCAGATCAACCCTTTTGCATAACTTGCCATAAAATTGATATTCTCCTGTGTGGCAAACTGCGCCGCACAGATCATATCCCCCTCGTTCTCCCGGTCCGGATCATCCGTTGCCAGGATGATCTTCCCGGCTTTCAAGTCTTCGAGGGCTTCCTCGATCGAATGGTACTGATATTCCTGTTCCATATTGCTCTTCTCCTTCTCGTATCTGGTATTTTGCTGCCTGACGGCACTACCTGCATTTGTCAAACCTGCCTGTACGCTTAACAGCGGCTAAATCCCATATTCTTTAAGAAAATCCATCGTAAGAGTGGATTCCCGTGATTCCTCCCGATTTCCAAGTCCCAGAAGCTTCTCCACATATTTCCCCACGATGTCATTCTCCAGATTCACCTGATCTCCAACCTCTTTTCCCAGCAGCGTCGTCTCCTCCCCTGTATGAGGAATCACCGACACCTGAAATCCGTTCTCCTCTACCTTCGCCACCGTCAGGCTGATCCCGTCAATCCCGATCGAGCCTTTCTCTACAATCAGGCGGAGTATCTCCGGCGGGGTCCCAACCGTCACCCACACGGCGTTCTCTTCCCGCCGGTACTCCCTTATTATTCCTGTCCCGTCGATATGGCCGGACATGATATGGCCGCCGAACCTTTCACCGGCCGCCATTGCCCGTTCCAGATTCACACAATCCCCCGGTTTTCCCCGTCCGAGGTTACTCCTGCGGCAAGTCTCAGCCATGATATCCGCGGTAAATCCGTCCGGCTGCATGGAAACAACCGTCAGACACACACCATTTACCGCGATACTGTCTCCGATCTTCGTGCCTTCCAGCACCTTCTTTGCACGTACCGCAATCTTACCGGACTGCCCGCCCAGAGCGATATGCCGGATCTTCCCCACCTCTTCTACGATTCCTGTAAACATCTCTTCACCCGCCTTACTTTTCAAACACATCTGTATTCCAACAACAAGTCTTCACCAATCTGCGATATCTTCCCAAGCGTCAGAGGAACCGCTTCATCGGGAATCCCCGCTCCGATTCCGGCTACCGGCGTCTTCGCTTCTTTTCCTCCGAATATCTTCGGCGCGACAAAGGCCTGAATCTCCCGGACAATCCCCGCACGCAGCGCGCTGTCATTGAGCGTACCGCCGCCTTCCAGAAGGATGCTGTCAATCCCCTGTCCGCCAAGTATCTCCATAAGCTCCTTAAGGTCCACCCTGCCGCCGCAGCCGGAAGTCCTGACCACCTGGATTCCAAGCGCTTCAAGCTCCCTGCGCTTATTCGATTCGGCAGATTTGCCGTCAGAACCATCTGCTCTCACTTCGTCCCGCAGAACATCTGCCGCACATGCCACGATCGTCGGATACTCCTTTGCCGTCCGGCAGATGCGGCAGTCCAAGGGAATCCGCAGGCCGCTGTCACAGATGATCCGTACCGGACTCTTCCCGCCCTCTATACGGACATTCAGCATAGGATCGTCTGCCAGCACCGTCCCGATTCCTGCCATGATTCCCATACAGCGGTGTCTGAGTCTCTGCACCTCCATGCGCGCCTCCTCCCCGGTAATCCATTTGGAAGCTCCTGTCCTGGTCGCAATCTTCCCGTCCGCTGTCATCGCATATTTCATGATTACATACGGAGTCTTACTGGTAATATAATGGAAAAACACCGGATTTAAGCGGTCACATTCCTCCCGCATAAAGTCCTCTTCCACCTGAATCCCTGCCTCCCGCAGGATCCGGGCGCCTCTCCCTGCCACTTTGGGATTCGGATCTCTTGAACCGATAACCACACGGGTGATTCCCTGCTCAAGAATTGCCTCCGTACATGGAGGCGTTCTCCCGTAATGGCAGCATGGCTCCAGCGTTACGTAGATGGACGCGCCGTCAGCCGGTTCCGTAAGCGAGGCAATCGCATTGCGCTCCGCATGCAGCTCCCCGCAGCGCCGGTGATATCCTTCACCTATGATCCGCCCGTCCTTTACGATCACCGCGCCCACCATGGGATTCGGATTCGTCCACCCTATTCCCAGCTTCGCAAGCTCTATGGCACGGCTCATATAATCCCGGTCTGTCATATTCATCCCTTCCTTTCCTGATTATCTCTCCTCTTATCTCTGATCCACAGTCTCTCATCCCATCCCGGCAGACTGCCCGTCAATCTTACAAAGGCTCCTTAAAGATCACATGTTATTTGCCGGCCATCTGCTTTTCCTGCTGCTCGATTGCTTTGAAGATCAATCCTCTGCAGTCAAAATGCACATTTTGCAGAAAACAGTTGGAACAACCTGTAAAAACAAAAACCCCGCGGATTATCCGCAGGGACTTTTTCTCAATCAGAAACCGGCATACACATATCTCTATAAACTTTCCCGTAAGTGCCGTCTCGTATAAATAATACCTTTCTGAACATATACCGTCACCCGGGACCGCTTACGCCTGTCTGACAGAATAAAAGCTCTGAAATGCAGATAACATTCCAGAGCATACATGACAAAACAAATAAACGGTGATATACCAGTTATCTTCTCTCATCCAGACTATACTGTCGGCTTCGGAATCTCACCGAATCGGCCTTGGAAACTGCCGGAAAATCCTGCCTGTTCCTTACGGCTCGCGGGCTGTACCGCCGGTAGGGACTTGCACCCTGCCCTGAAGATCTCTTCTCTATGCATTATTATAACTCTATGCATCCTCAAATACAAGAACTTTTTCTATCCGTACGGTATTTTCAGATCGCCTTCTCTTTCCATTTTCCTCTTCTACGGTATTTTCAGATTGCCTTCTCTTTCCATTTTCCTCTTTTGCGGTATTTTCAGATTGCCTTCTCTCTCCATTTTCCTCTTTTATAGAAGAAACTTGTAATGACCGCGCCCAGCACCCATGAGATCAGCAGTGATATGTAGATACTCTCCTTACGTCCGCCCGGGAACTGTTCGCTCCTGGTTAGATAGACCAGCCCGTACGCAATCGGCACCCGGAGAAAGATCGTCATCACAATAGAAATCCACATCGGCGTCACCGTATCTCCCGCCCCGCGCATGACCCCGGACAGACTCTGGATAATGGCCATCGCGATATATCCCACTGCCAGGATCCGCATCATGTTCATGCTGAGGGTCACCAGATCCGCAGTATTCGTAAAAATCGCCATCAGATGTCTTCCGAACACCAGGATCAGCCCTGTGATCGTCGCCGAGAATCCAATAGCCATCAGAGTACCCTGCTTCGCTCCCTGCGCCACGCGGTCATAGGCTCTTGCACCCACATTCTGCCCCGCGTAAGTCGTCATCGCCGTTCCAAAGGAGAAATTCGGCAGCATGGCAAAACCGTCCACACGCATAACGATAACATTAGAAGCGATAAACTGTTCCCCGAAGCTGTTGGTTAAAGACTGCACCACCAGCATCGCCATGGACATGATCGCCTGGGTCACTCCGGACGGAACCCCTAACCGTATGATACTCATCCCGTGTCGGTTCGTCAGTTTGAAATATGACTTTTTAAAGTCAAACAGTTCCTTCATCTGCATCAGCTTCAAGAGGCATAAGACCGCTGAAACCGCCTGGGCAATTACCGTCGCAAGAGCCACGCCGGCAACTCCCATATCGAACCGGATCACGAATAACAAATCCAGGATGATGTTCAATACGCTTGACACAATCAGATACAGAAGCGCCGAGATCGAATCGCCAAGCCCTCTCAGGATTCCGCTCAGGATATTATAAAACGCAAGTCCCGATACCCCCAGAAACAGGATATGAAGATAAGACGTACACCAATCAAGGATACTCTCCGGCGTCTTCAGAAGTACCAGAAGCGGTCTTGCAACCACTGTCGCTAGAACCATGATGATGACCGACGAGATTGCAGTCAGTACGATACTGTTCGCAATGGCGATAGACAAATCCTCTCTCCGGCGCGCGCCAAAAAACTGGGATACCATGATACTGGCCCCAACGCTGATCCCGATAAAGAGCACGATCAGCAGATTCAGTATAGGACCGGCGCTCCCTACGGCGGCCAGGGCATTATCCCCTACATAATTCCCTACCACCACACTGTCCACCGTATTGTACAACTGCTGGGCGATATTCCCGATCAGCATCGGCACCGTAAACAGAAGAATATCTTCCCAGGGCTTTCCCACGGTCATATCTACCGGGGCAAATAGTTTTTTCAGTGCATTCATATACTCCCTCCTAACCGCGAATACTGCCGGAAGAACCCATCCCCGGAAGCATTCGACATACCTTAATTACTGTTATAACATAAAAAATAAATTTTTCCTATAGTATTTAAAAAATCCTTGTCATATAGTTTTAAAAACTATATAATAATTGCATTGAGGTGATAAAATGACAATTGACACGAAGGATATGCTGAAGAGCATCCTGTCCAGCATATCACGGATCGAATATGTAAGACCCGGAGATATCCCGAACATAGATCTCTATATGGATCAGGTGACTACCTTTATGGAGGAGCAGCTGCATTCCACCAAGCGCCACGCCGGGGATAAGATCCTGACCAAGACGATGATTAACAATTATGCCAAGAACAATCTTCTTCCTCCTCCGGTGAAGAAGAAGTATTCAAAAGAACATGTTTTGGTCATGATATTTATCTATTATTTT
>CAMSTW010000098.1 GCA_947063855.1 uncultured Dorea sp. | reverse complement strand
AAAAAGTAATCTATAAAAGAACACATTAAAGAACAACAAAAAAAATCCTCAGAGACATACTATCTCTGAGGCTTACCTTTTACATAATGCATCATGATAATCTGAAAACCATCATATAATGAACACTCTCTAAAGGAAAATCAATTCATGAACAGCTTGATAAATAGAACCGTTTAAACTGAGCACGGACATCCCTATTCACCTACGGGCAAATATCATTATCCGTCTGAAAACTCAAAAGGGAATGTCCAGCATCTGCATTTTGCTATCAACGCATTCAGCTATCATCCAGAAGCCTCTGTCCTTACAGCTGAGATTATGCATAACTGCTTAATACATATTCAGAATAAGCTGTCAGCCATGTATCCAAACATGACTCCAGCCTTACAATTTCAGGAAAAGAAGGGATAAGAATGTTTGAACAGTATGATGATATCCTGACGATAGAAGAAGTTGCTGAACTGCTCCGTATTGGCATGACTCAGGCATACCGGATTGTGCACTCAGGCAATTTAAAAGGGTACAAAGAAGGAAAGGACTGGAAGATTCCAAAACAAGCCTTCATCAATTATGTGATATCCCAGAGCCATCCGTAATCATATTTCTACATAATCACACTTGTGTCAATTGAAGCTGCATATAATAAAATCCAAGGGTTAGACGATTTTTCTATCCCTTGGATATTTTTTGTTTCTCCCTTCCTGTGTCATACAGAAGAACCCTCCCCACTTTTCAAATCTACACCCATCTGAAACCTATCCTTTATGATTTGCCTCTATAAGTTTCAATTACACGTTCCTTTCTGAATCTGCTCATATCCTCCAGCATTGCCCCCTCAGAATCCCACCCTCTATCTTCTCCAATTATTGACTGGAATTCATCCATTAAATCTGCAGCTTTTTTTTACTCTCTCTTTTTTTCTCAAATCGGATAGAAACTGAATATAACTGATTGCAACCGCCTCCACTCTATACAATACATTATTTTACTTTTATTTCTTAGAAACCTTTCTTTAGGTCATACCTTTTACCTCTGATAATCTCATTGACAAAGCTTCATCTTATAGTATACTTGATAAAAAGATTTTTTAACACCCCTTTCACAAAAATACTTATCTGACTCCTGCTTGTACACCACTTTTACACCACTCTCCATGAAATTCCTATAACCTGAATAAATTCTGAATCTCCGAAAACGCCTAAAATACGTTGCTTTATACCCTTCTAAACCAATATCTCCAGAATAAACTTTTTCATAATACATGCCGGGCACTGCGAATAGCGGTGACCCGGCATCCTCCCTTTATATAAGACTTCTTGTGCATCCCCCTCTCAATTCCCCGTGAGCTTTTGTCCCTTTTCGGGCTGCATTGCATCTGCATGCGTCTGTCTCGCCTTCTCCTCCCATTTTCCGGAATAATACCGCACCGCTCCTACACCGGCCGCGCATACCCATGTGATTGGCGACACCCACCAAAGCCCTCGGTAACCAAACCACGCCGAGAGAAGAAACGCAAAACTGATCCTTGTGACTACTTCACTTACACCCATCAGGATCGTGACCGCCACATCGCCGGAAGGCCTGAGAACATTATGGTATATCACCAGAAGTCCTCCTGTCACGAAAAATACCGCCATGACATGAAGATACTCCATCCCGTATCCGACAGACGCCGCATTCTTTGTGAACGCCCGCATGATGGGTTCTGCAAAGAAATAGATACACGGGCAGAAGATCCCATAGCAGATACCATTGATCAGATATGCACAGCGGACTCCCTTCTTCACCCGGTCATACTTCTTCGCGCCCACATTCTGGCCTACAAAGGTTCCAAGAGAAGTGCCGATCGCATCCGCCATCTGAAATCCCAGTCCTTCCACCTTAAGACATACTCCGTAAGCCACGATCAGCGCCGTCTCGTAAGTATTGATCACCGCCTGCAGTGTCAGGTCCGATATGGAAATGATGCTCATCTGAAGCCCGGTCGGCACTCCGTAGATCAGGATTTCCCGAACCAGGTCCTTTCTGCAGTGAAACTGCTCTCTCTTGATTCGAAGAAACGGCAGAATCTTAAGGGCATATATGACACACAGAATTCCCGAAAGCACCTGCGCCAGCACTGTCGCAAGCGCCGCTCCCTTCACTCCCATGGGAATCCAGACAACGAACGCAAGATCCAGGATTACGTTAAGAACACTGGATACGATCAGGAAGATCAGCGGAACTACCGAATTGCCAAGTGAACGCAGTACCGATGAGATCCAGTTGTACAACATCGTTCCAGCGCAGCCTGCAAAGATCCAGAGCAGATACTCCGACGCATCCGGCAGCAGTTCCTCTGATGTCTGCAGAAGACGAAGCAGCGGCCTGGTGCATGTCATTCCCAGCACAGTGATCAATATTGCCGACACAATTGCCACGTAGATAGACGTCACGTAAGCATCCACTACATTCTCCGTCTCCTTCGCCCCATAATATCTGGATATCACAACGCTGACGCCCGTCGTCAGCCCCATCATGACAGACGCCAGAAGATACATCGCCGTGCCGGCAATGCTTACTGCGGCCAAGGCGTTGTCCCCAAGATACCTTCCGACTATGTAGACATCCACAAAATTATAAATCCTCTGAAACAACATCCCCAGCAAAACCGGAAGCCCGAATCTCATCATCTGCGGCAGGATTCTGCCTTCCGTCATATCCACTGCTTTTTCTCCCATATAACATCCCCCTTATCTATTCAGAATGTGCCCTGATGCGCCATTCAACCAGAAATCGGCGAACAGACTGCCTAATCATGCAAGTGCCGGGCAAAAGTTAAAAATTCCCACTATCATATATGATAACAGGAATTTTTACATTTTCAATTAACAATCTCAGTTTGGGGAGCTTCTGGTATAATCCAGTCCAGAAAATCCCGAATATGCTCATCCCAGTAATCCCAGCCGTGGATTCCTTCATGCTCTTCGTATACATACCGGTATGGATTACCCTCAAGCTTCATGAAGAAGTCCCTTGTCTCCCTGGCCTTATCAATCAGAAAATCATCCTTCCCACAGGTATGGAAGATCCTTGGAAGCACCGGCAGGCTCTTGTTCTTTTCGGCCATATAGAATGTATCCTCATATGTCCCCGCAAAATCCTGACCGCCGTACTGCATATAGTTTCGCATATTCCAGGTCTCCTCTTCGAACAGCCCGCCGCTATTGGTAATCGCCCGTCCCCTGTTGGCCGCCGAAGAGAAGCAGCCGATGGCTTCATACCTGTCGGGATAATTAATCCCGATCTTCAAGGCGCCGTATCCTCCCATGGAATTCCCCGCGATAAAGTTATCCTCTCTTTTGCGTGAAAATGGGAAGAATCCCCGCATGATCTCCGGCAGTTCCTCGGCAATATAATGATAAAAATCCCCTCCGTGCGCCATATCTGTATAAGCGCTTAAATGTGCCGCCGGCATGACCACCGCGAGTCCAAGGCTTGCCGCATATCTCTCAATGGACGTCCGCCTCTGCCAGGTCGTATGGTCGTCCGTAGCGCCGTGCAGAAGCCACAGAACCGGATGCTCTCCCTTCCGGCTCTCCCTTGACTCCTGCCCGATCTCCTTCGTCACAGCCTGAGGGATGATGACATCCGCCGATACCGCCATATGTAACACTTCACTGAAAAACTGAACCTGCATGAAAGCCATATCATTCACCCTCCTTCTCATCCGGTATCAGCCAGTCAAGGACATCCTTAATCCGGGCATCCCAGTATTTCCAGCTGTGGTCGCCGGGACATTCCTTATAAGTCAGGTCATAAGAAAGCATCTCAAGGTGCTCCCTCATAGCCACATTCTGGTCATACAGGAAATCTTCCGTCCCGCACCACATGTATAGCCTTGGCCGTCTCCCGGGTTCAATCTTCCCCGCCAGAGCAAACAGGTCGTTTTCGCTTCCCTTAATATTCTCCTGATCGCCGAATATATCCTCCCACAGAGTCGGATAGAACGCATCTCCGTTCCTCTTCGCACAGGTGGACGCATCCAGACCTCCCGACAGGCTTGCCGCCGCCCCAAAATAATCCGGTCTGGACAATGCAAGCTTCATTGCACCATATCCGCCCATGGAATTCCCGGCCGTGAAGGTATCCTCTCTCCGGTCCGAGATACACGGGAAGAACCGCCTGCATATGTCCGGAACTTCCTTCGCAATATACGTGTAATACCGAAACCCGCATTTCATATCCGTATACCATCCAAGATGGCAGGTGGGCATGACCACCGCGATCCCCTTCTCCGCCGCATATCTCTCGATGGACGTGTTCCTCTGCCAGGTCGTCTGGTTGTCCGTCATGCCGTGCAGAAGATACAGGACCGGGTATCTGTCCCTCTTCCCCGCACTGCTGATTCCAATCTCACCGTGCGTCTTCTGGGGCAGAATCACGTCAAGCTGTGAACTCATCCCCAGCACCTCTGAGAAAAAGTCTACATGAATCAAAGCCATTTTCTTACACCTTCTTTCCTAATCCATTCTGTTGTTTCATCCAAATCTAATTCTTTCGCTCCAGCATAAGGAACCACCGCGAAGCTTACTTTATCGCACTGTCCACCTGCCCCTGTACAAATGCATCCTGAAGGACCAGATATACAACTGTAATCGGAAGAATTGCCAGTACAGCCGCCGCTGCCGCTCCGCCGTAATTATTCCCGACACTTGAGAAATATTTCTTGATGGTCAGTGTAATTGTCAGCATCTCCGGTTTCTGCAGGACATACATGGAGTATGCATATTCATTCCACGCAGACACACCATGAAGGATAGTTACCGTTGCGATGACCGGCTTTAGCTGCGGCAGGATGATATAGAAAAATGTCTGCATAATATTCGCCCCGTCTATGATACTTGCCTCGTCCAGCGACTTGGGTATGGACGAGATGAAGTTTGAGAATATAAACACCGCCATGGGAAGTCCGAAAGCAACCAGCACCGATATTAGTCCCCAGTATGTATTGATGGCCTTCGCACCCACCAGGAAATTATATACCCCCACCAGTATCGTCAGAGGCGGAATCATCATAACTCCCATGAAGACTGTCCGGATAAACCGGTTAAACTTACTGTCATTTCTCGCCAGTGGATATGCCGCCATACAGGCAAGTATGATCTCAATGACCGTCGTGCATACCGCCACGATTCCGGAATTCTTGAAAGCCCGAAAGATTGTTCCGTCTTTGATGATGGAGGTATAGTTGTCAAGCCTGAATACCTCCGGCATCCCCAGTGCACTGGACGCATCGGAGATTCCTTTGAAGGACTGCAGAACCAGCACATACAATGGAATCATATAGACTGCGACTACCAGGAAAGCAAGAAGATACTTCCACCAGTACCCCTTCTTCTGGCCTGCATAATAATGCTGCCCTTCTTCCTTGAATCTGTTCTTCTTTTCCCTGCTCATCACATCTCAACCTCCTTCTTGCGGAAATATTTATTCAAAAGCATCGAACAGATCAGAATAAATATGAACATAATTACGCCGACTGCAGATGCATATCCGGCCTTCTCTGCTTTAAAATACCGGTTATCAATGTAAAATGAGAGTGATGACGTCTCAAAGCCCGGGCCGCCGCCGGAAAGCGATACTACAACATCATATAATTTCAATCCGCCAATCAGGTTAATGATGAATGCCGATGACATTGCCGGGATCAGCAGGGGAAGCGTGATATATCGGAAACACTCGAAGGGTTTTGCCCCGTCAATCGCCGCAGCCTCATAATACATCCGGGAAATGTTCTGTAATCCCGCCATGTAGAGAACCATACAGATTCCGCAGAACTGCCACGAATTAATCAATGTAATAAATATCCTCCCAACCGCTCCGGAGGCCATCCAGTCCGCTCCTTCCATACCGAACCATCCGAGTATCTCATTGATTGCACCATTGTTCTGCACAACAAAGTACATGATATACCCCATGATGAGACCAGAGATCATTACCGGAAGATAGACGATCGTACGGACTGCCTTATGGCCCGCAAATTTCGTATTCAGAAACAGCGCCAGGGCAAGTCCGATTACATTCTGCAGGATCGTGCTCCCAAATCCATATAAAACCGTATTACAGAAGGACATCTTGAAATTCTCGTCCTTCATAAGATCCAGATAGTTCTGAAATCCAATAAATGTTTTTACCGGTGAATATCCGTTCCAGTTGTAGAATGAAGTCTGAATGGAGCGAATCAGCGGAACCAGCACGAAGATCAGAACAAGCGCCAGTGCAGGCACATATAACAGATTCATTCTTCGATATCTTTTTGACATATTGTTTCTCCTTATTTGTCAAAAGGGAGCTGATTATACATAAAATATAACAGCTCCCTTACCTATAATCAATAGTTTTTATGATGCACTGGCTTCTGATAATGCCTCATAATTTTCCTGGAAATATTCAGCTGCTTCTTTTACCCTGTCTTTTGCGCTTCCCACGTCGCCGTTAAACAGCTTGGACATCGTCTCCTGCATGATATTCCACATGCCACTTGGCAGATACTCTCTGTCAAAAAAATTAGTATAGACAAGATGGTCCTCTGCATTTTCCACGGAAGTCTGATACAGCTTCAAGGTCGCGCTGTCCTCCGGTTCAATATCCGTAAGTCCCGGCATCCCGCCGTTGATCTCGCAGTATTCGGTCAGATGATCCTTGTCAAGCAGATAGTTCAAAAAGGCCTTACAGCAGTCTTTGTTCTCAGTGGCATTCGATATCGCAAAACAAGTTCCTTCACCTACCGTATAGGCTGCATTCGCACCTTCCTCTACAGCGGGCACTGGGATGATGCCGAAGTTGGCTTCCGGTGAATAGGATTTAACCGTCGCGATTGTATCCGGTGAACCCCAGAGCATGAACCCATACTCTCCTGTTCCCAGATACTTCTGGGCAGTCGTTGTATCTGCTGTAAAGATGTCGTCATTAAGCCATCCATTGTCGTAAATCTTCGCGTACATATCAAGGAACTGTGTGTTCTTCGTCCAGTCGAAGCTTCCGTCCAGAAGTGCCTCTCTGTCCTCATACGGCGCTTTCTCCGCACTGTAGAAAGAATTTAATTGTTCCATATGGCCTGGAAGTCCGCCTCCATTCTTTCCACCAATCACGCACGGTGTGATATTATTGGATTTTAATTTCTCACATGCAGCAAATACATCATCCCAGGACTTAAATGTCTGAGGATCAATCTCATTGTCCTCCATCACATCTGCATTGTAGATGATTCCGTATACCCACTGCGTCAGAGGCGCTGTACAGATCTTCCCGTTCTTATCTGTTATAACTGATTTTACAGCTTCATCCACACGTCCTACCCATTCTTCCCCGCTCAGATCCTCGCAGAAATCACTGTAACGCAGGGATGCCCATCCGTGGGTAATCCACATATCCGGCATATCCTGGGAAGCCATCCGTGTCTTCAATATATTTTCATGATCGCCTCCGTTCTGTACCACTTCAATCTCAGCTCCTGTCTCATCACAAAAAGCTTCCACCTCTTTGTTGAAATACTCCAGTGTTTCTTTACTTCCCTGAATGGAATCCTCGATATCCACTTCTATGGATACTCCGCTAAAGGCCTTGCCCTCCGAATCCTCTGACGAGCCGGATGAACTGCTGCCTGTATCTCCTCCTGCCGAGCCGCAGGCTCCAAGTGTCAATACCATACTTGCGGCAAGCAATGCTGCCAATGCTTTCCTTTTCATAAACTGTGTCCTCCTTTGTCTTATCTTCGATTCCATGTTACAGTTTAGCTAATTGCTAAACTGTTTCACTTCCTCCGTTCTTTTTATCACTTTACATTTTACTATAAAAATAGTATACTTTGGTTGTGTGTTCGAGTATACATTTGTTATATTTTTACAACCCCCAGCGTTACTATATCCCGATAATGCCGTTTTCTTAAGGTGAGATTATGAAGTTAAAAAATAAAATGTTTCTTATATTTTCTGTTATTGCCATTCTTCCGATGGTGTTACTGACCATCTTTTCCACCCATCAGTACATCAGCCTGACCACTCAGCGCATTACCGATATTGCCCATGAACAGGAGGCAAATATCATTCAAGAAGTAACTGAAGACTATGCGTCCGTCAGACAGGCAATGAAGCTTCTGACATTTACCAACAACGGCGCTTATTCCATTGTCAATATTCTGCGTCCTTATTCAGACCCAGACGAGCCCATGAGCGGTTATGAAGTCTATCAGGCATCTTTGAAGCTCACAAATATGAGCCAGAACGTGTTTGATACCTATGATTATCTCAAAGGCGCATACATATTTACCCCGTCCAAAGGTCTTCTTTCCTATACGACCTTTGGAAATGGCTCCATCGACCAGCACTATGACCCACAATCTGACGACTGGTATCAGGATACGCTGGCGCTTAATGGACGACTCTATGCAAGCAAACTGGATGTCCATCCCATGTTCCAGACAACAGATCCCAGCATTTTTTTCGCCCAGTCCATCATTGATATCGACACACGCAAATTCCTTGGAGTCATTGTACTGGACTGTTCCCCTATGCTCTTTGACCCGGAAAATGTCAATATCCTGGGCGACATGAATATTATTACTCTCACGAATACTGAGAATCATTCCGTATATTATACCAATGAAACGGAACAGA
>CAMSTW010000097.1 GCA_947063855.1 uncultured Dorea sp. | reverse complement strand
TTCGTATGTTTCGTTAGAACGTCCGTGTCCGGCTCTAACGAAGTCAGAATCGATAACATTGAATCGAAATACAAGATATTGGAGGTGGACAAATTGGCTAATATCAAATCTGCAAAGAAGAGAATCTTAGTGAACGAAACAAAGGCTGCAAGGAATAAGGCAATCAAGTCTAAGGTTAAGACTTGCGTGAAGAAGGTTGAGACAGCTGTTGCGAACAAAGATGCAGAAGCTGCCACTGCCGCACTCAAGGTTGCGACTGTTGAGATCAACAAGGCAGGAACCAAGGGCGTATATCACAAGAATACATGTTCCAGAAAGATTTCCCGTCTCGCTAAAGCCGTGAACGGCATCGCATAAGGGGACATAAGGACATAAGTGATTGCTTGTAATAGATAAAAACTGCGCAAGAAACAGCCATATACCGTCAGTGGCTGTTTTTTTGTGCTTATACTGAGCACCAATGCCGTTCAGTATAACTGGATGGGTACGTTTTACCATTACAAAAACTTTCCACCTGTACGGTTGAAATGTTGTTCAAGGGACGGAAGTTGGGAGACGCCCTTCCTAACACAGACTGGGCAACGCTCCTTAATGTCTGCTTATAGGAAGGGCGTCTCCCAACTTCCTGTGCACTGGAAATGGATTTTCAACCGTTCTACTTGACGCCTTCTGTCTCTATGATGAATTTGGTGCTTCCGTTCATTCCCTCTTTGATTCCGGCAAAGGATTTATAATTCTTCCCAAGGTCTGACATCATATCTATCCTCGATTTTGCAGACTGTATATCATGGTCGAATACGTCTGTCAGCTTGTCGATACCGGAGGTCTTGAACTCTGACATGCCGTCTGAGAGCTTCTGGTTCCCGTCTGCAAGAGCGTCGGCTCCGTCAGAAAGCTTCTGATTTCCATCTGCAAGAGTCCCGGCCCCATCCGCTAACTTCTGATTCCCCTCTGCAAGGGTTCCGGCTCCGTCTGAGAGCTTCTGGTTCCCGGCCGCAAGGGTTCCGGCTCCGTCAGAAAGCTTCTGATTCCCCGCCGCCAATGTCTCGGCTCCGGCTTTGATCTGATTCGCCCCGCCGGATAACTGATCCACGCCTGCCAAAAGCTTCGATCCGCCTTCTTTTAACGAATTCATGCCACTAATTAACGGAGCGCTGTTATTATACAGCTGCTCAGCTCCTGCTCTGAGTTGCTCTGTCCCGGCCGCCAGATTATCTGTTCCAGCTTCCAATGCAGCCGCTCCTTTTCCAATCGCGCCCTCTCCTCCAAGTGTCCCCGAAAGCGCTGCGGCTCCATCCTGGATACTTGCGGCTCCATTCGCCAGATCGCCGGAAAGCCCCGCTCTGACCTGTGCAACTCCGGTCTGTGCGGCTCCGACTCCGCCTTCGAGTCCACCAAGCTTCTCGGTAAGGACAGCAGTCTGCCTTCTAATCTGTTCGTTTGCCTGCTGGTTTGCCTGGGCGCTGGCCTGCTGGTTCGCCTGACTGCTTGCACTCTGACCGGCCTGAGCTAATACATCGGCAACCGCCCTGCTAATCTCGGCTTTGGCATTTGCTTTCGCTTCTTCACTCGCATCCGGGAAATATTGGTTAATAATACTGTCTGCTATACCGGCCGTATCAGCCTCCACCGGCACATTTACATTCACCTCAACACTCACTCCCATACTGCTCGTTACATTCTTTATTCCTGCCAGACCGTCTCCTACGGCTGTCAACCCTGCCGAAACCTGGTCAAGCCCACCTGCCGCGCTGCTGATTCCGGCTCCAATCTGAGCCGCCCCTGCCGCAAGATTACCTGCCCCTATAGAAGCCTCTGCAATCCCTCCATTCAGCGCGGCGGCTCCCTTCTGAAGCTCTCCTGCTCCTGCCGCTACAACAAAACTTCCATCCTTCAGCCCTTCCACACCATTTGTATAGGCGTACACTCCTTCTGCGACCTTATTCACGCCATCCGTCAGTTCGCCGCCCTTACTGTTCAATTCGTTCACGCCATCCGCAAGTGTCCTGGAACCACTGGCCAGTTCCTTCGCTCCTGCCGCCGCGTCCCTGGAGCCGCCTGCCAGTTCCTTCGCTCCGCTGGCCGCATCCTTTGCGCCGTCCGCAAGTTCCTTCGAACCACTGGCCGCATCCTTCGCTCCATCCGCCAGCTCTTTCGAGCCGCTGGCCGCATCCTTCGCTCCATCCGCCAGCTCTCTCGAGCCGTCCGACGCTTCCCGCGCCCCATCCTCAAGCTTAGCCGACGCATCCTCAAGCTCATGGATGGAATCCTCAAGGCTGTCGAAGTCCTCCACATCACTTAAGTCAAACTCTTCCATCAGGTTCGCGGAGGCCATGGTGACGGTAGGCCCCACAGAAGCATCCTTCACATCCGCAGTGATCGTCACACTCTCCGGAATGTCGATATCCGCCTCGTCAAGCTTCAGATTCTCCGTAAGTCCCGGGAATCCAAGTCCGACCACAATATTCTTATCCGCATCCGACATGATCTTGCCGTTATCAATCGTCACATTCGTATACTCATCCGTTGGAAGCATCATGGCAGTTACCATGGTAAACGGCGTATACATCTCTACCTCCTCGCCGTCGATCTCCACGTTCTGCTTCGCGTGATTCTCATAGTCAATATGGATCTCAACCTTCCCGTCTTTTCCTGCCAGTTCCTCTGCCTTGACAGCCTTGCCGTCAAGCTTATAGGAAATGTTCACATCCACCGGAAGCTTCTCCTGCGTCGTACCCTGATAATAGATATCATTGCCTTCTGACTGCCAGCTCAGTTCCTTTCCGCTTCCTTTCGTAAATTCCTCGTCGCCCTTGATATTCCTGATATCCTTAAGTCCCGATGTATCGTCAAGCTTCCCATTCCCCGGGTTCTTGATCCACTCTGTCACGGTAGTCTGGCTGACCTTGCCTTCAGCATCTGCCTTCACGTATACTGACTCCTCCTTGAAGGTCTCCCTGCCGTCTTTATCCGGATCCCCTGTCTGGCCTGACACTTCGTCCCGGCCCGTCTCCTGACTCTGATCATCTTCCCGGGCCTGATCTGTCTCCTGAGCAGAATCCGCATCCACGGCGTCTGTCCCGGACCCTTCCTCACTCTTACCGCCTTCATTCATACCCAGCACCGCACCGGCAGCCTCCTCGAGTATCTCTGTTGTCTCTTCTTCTGCCAGTACCTCCGGCCCTGGATTATGATACTCATACGCTCCGACTGCTCCCGCCGTCATGACTGCTGCCATCGCGCCTGCCATTACACGTCTTTTGTTGCCGATTTTTCTATTTCTGTTCATACCGATACCTCCTGCTTATATCTACATCTCATAATCAATCTGTCATCTTTCTTCATCAGTCCGTACACTCTGTCATCGGGCTCTTCGGCCTTCCTCCATTCCTGCGTCCGCCTTCATGCTTATGCCCGTCTTTGCGTTTGTCATCCGCCTTCTTTGGCAGGAATCCTCTGCTCGTCTTCACGATCACCCGGTCAAATACCATGAACATGGACGGCAGGATCAGCACGACAACCACCATACTGATGACCGCTCCCCTCGCCATAAGGATACATAAGGAACTGATCATATCAATATTCGAATAGATCCCCACGCCAACCGTAGCCGCAAAGAAACTGAACGCACTGACCATGATCGACTGTGCCGACGCCTGATGCGCGATTGTGACCGCATCATACTTGCTCTTGCCCCGGCTTCTCTCCCGCTTATACCTGGTCGTCATCAGTATCGCATAATCCACGGTCGAACCAAGCTGTATGGTCCCGATTACGATAGATGCCACGAAGGGCAGCGTCGTCTTCGTATAGTAGGGGATCCCCATGTTGACAAAGATCGCAAATTCAATCACGCCCACCAGGATGACCGGCAAAGAGATGGACTGGAACAGGATTAGTATAATAATGAAGATAATCCCTATGGATACAACGCTTACCGTCTTAAAATCCTTATCCGTAATCTTGATCAGATCTGCCGTCAGAGGTCCTTCTCCTACCAGCATCGCGCTCTTATCATACCGATCCATAATCTCATTAATCTCGACAATCTGCTGGTTCACCTCCTCGGAAGCCACCTTATACAGGGAGTTGATCATCACCATCTGGTATTTGTCCGTCTTAAGCATCCCTGTCACAGACTCCGGAAGCATATCCGAGGGAATGCCCGGACCTGCCAGCTTATCTAAGCCCAGCGCCCACTTCACTCCGTCTACCTTCTCAATCTCTTTCAGCATCTTTCCCACATCAGAGGACGGTACGTTACTGTCAAGAAGCAGGATATGGGTGGTATTCATCTCATAGTCTTCCTTAAGCTTCTCATTGGCTATAATGCTTGGAAGTTCCTCAGGAAGCGTCTCATCCAGGTTATAATAAACCCCCGTATGGTTATTTCCATAAACCGCGGGAACCAGAAGGATCAAAAACGCCGCCACGTACCAGAGATAACGCTTCGTAACCTTCTCTGACAATCTGCCGATATCCGGAAGCAGCGGCTTGTGCTTTGTCTTCTCAATCAGCCTGTCACAGCACAGGATCATGGACGGCAGGATCGTCACACAGGCAATCACGCCGAATACAACTCCCTTCGCCATCACTACCCCGATATCCAGACCCAGCGTAAAACTCATGAAACACAGTGCGATGAATCCGGCTATGGTCGTGACCGAACTTCCCACTACAGATGAAAATGTATGGGCAATCGCATGTGCCATGGCGCGCTTCTTGTCTCCTTCATAGCGTATCTGCTGTTCCTCATAAGAGTGCATCAGGAAGATGGAGTAATCCAGCGTAACCCCCAGCTGCAGCACCGCCGCCAGAGCCTTCGTGATGTATGAGATCTCTCCAAGGAAGTAATTGCTTCCAAGATTGTAGAGGATCGCCATTCCTATACTTGTAAGGAACAGGACCGGCACGAAGAAGGAATCCATCGTAATCCCCAGGACCAGCACCGCCAGCAGAACCGCGATCAGCACATACAGCGGCGTCTCCTTCTCGGCAAGGTTCTTCGTGTCTGTCACGATGGCGGACATCCCGCTTAAGAAGCACTGCTTCCCCGCTATCTTCCGGATTTCCCCAATCGCCTCCATCGTACCGTCCGAGGACGTGCCCTCATCAAAGAAGATTGCCATCATCGTACCTGTATCGGAGTTAAACACCTCATAGAATTCTTCCGGAAGCATGTGCTTCGGAACCGAGATATCCATCACGGAATCATACCACAGAACATTCTCCACATGCCCGACCTTCTCAATCTCACTCTTTAATCTCGCAACATCCTTGTCTTCCATGCCATCCACGATAAACATGGAGAATGCACCCGTCCCGAAATCCTCCACCATGATATCCTGACCCTTCATGGTCTCGATATCCTCCGGAAGATACGTCAGAACATCATAATTCACTCTGGTATTCACATACCCCAGTACAGAAGGAATCAAAAGCAACATACTGATGATCAGAATCGATATCCTGTACTTCACTACTTTTTTTCCAAACTGAACCATAATCACCTGCTCCTTTACTATTTCTTTATTTATGACCAGTGGTCATTTCTTACAATATGCACTATACTACAAAAATGACCAATAGTCAATAGTATTTTTAAAAAATTTGACTTTTGGTCATTTTTTATTAAAAGCACTTGAAAATATCGTGATTATCTGTTTATAATAATACAAACATCTCATGTACTTCATGCCGGCATGGAAGGATGCGACTCTCAAAAAGGAATCTGTTATATTGACTATACAGAAAGGATTGTAGAATTATTATGGGGAAAGTAGATGAAAATAAGAAAAAGAAGAAGGAAACACTGTTTAACAGCGCCTATGAATTATTTATCACGAAGGGAATCAATTCTACCGCCATCTCCGACATCGTAGAGAGGGCCGGAGTCGCGAAGGGCACCTTCTATCTGTATTTTAAGGACAAGTATGACATCCGCAACAAGCTGATCGCCCATAAGACCCACGAACTGTTCCGCGCAGCGAAGCTTGCGCTTGACACTGCGCCGGAACCGGTAACCGGACTGGATGAACAGCTGATCTTTATCATCGATCATATCATAGATACGCTGGTACTCAATATCCCCCTGCTTAACTTCATCTCCAAGAATCTGGTCATGGGGGCCTTACGCTCTGTGCTCCTGACCGGCGAGCGCACGGACAATGACTTCTATGAGATATTCCTTAAGATGGTCCTTGAGGATACGTATGAATATCTGGATGTGGATGTGATGCTCTTTACCATCGTGGAGCTGGCCGGTTCTGCCGGGTATAATTCCATCCTGTACAGCGAGCCCCTGCCCATCGAACAGTACAAGCCCTTCCTGTACCGCAGCGTCAGGCTGATCATTGACAGCCACCGCGTCAGGCCAGTATAGCCTCAGCGCTCTATCCGGCCAGAAATTGAACGAATGCGCGGTCTGGTTCGTGCCAGCGTCAGGCAAACGTTCGATTTAAGTGTAACTTGTTTTCGGCATATTTTTCTGGAAGGAGACCCTATGCAGCTACTATCACCCACCCTGAAAGAACTCAGTATTCACGGCACCAAATCCTTTCCCTGCGCCATCTACCAGACCCGTTCTCTTGGGAAGGGAACCCTTGTCAAGCACCACTGGCATGATGAGGTGGAGATTCTGTACTTTTTCGGCGGGGAATTCCGCCTTGAGATCAATATGGAATCCTACTTCATCCACTCTGAGGCAATCTATTTCATCAATCCGGGGGAGCTGCACAGCATTTCCACGGAAAAGGCGGGCAGTCCCGGCGAAGACGCCATCGTATTCTCACTGGGCGCCTTAAGCTTCGATTCCTGTGACGCCGCGCAGATGCAGCTGATCCAGCCGATCCAGAACGGAACGATGCTGTTCCCCCGCCATCTTCTGCCCTGCCATCCGGGCTTTATCCCTGTCCGCGATGCATTCTTAGAGACCATGCATTCCTTCGGACATCCGCTGGATGAAGAGAATCCGCTGCAATACGGCGCTGTCACAGACGACCTGACCAATCAGCTGTTTATCAAATCCAGCCTCCTGCGCATCCTTGCCATCCTCTCGTACTACCGGCTTTTTACGCCTGCCGCCAGGAACCTTGATAAGCGTGTGGAGAGCCTTAAGACCGTTCTTTCTTATATTAAAGAGAATTATAAGGAGAAGATCTATATCCAGGACCTGGCAGGCCAGATCCATATGAACGAGCAGTATTTCTGCCGTTTTTTCAAGAAATCCATCGGACGCTCCCCTATGGAATATATCAACGAATACCGGATTAAGCAGGCGATGCGTCTGCTGAAAGAGACAGACCTGCCTGTGACGGAGGTCTGTCTGGAATGCGGTTATAATAATCTGGGGAACTTTCTGCGCGCTTTCAAAAAATATACCGGTACAACGCCCCTGAAATACCGGAATCATACCCACCTATGAGGTTGAAATGTCATAATATCGTAATTTTTAATCAGATAAATATAAGACAAACGACGTCTCTGCCGCTATAATGAATTACATAGAACAGATATTCAGGAAAAACAAAATACAGCAATTACGGAGGTATGATTATGACAAAAAAATGGTGGCATGACAAGGTGGCTTATCAGATCTATCCGAAGAGCTTCTGCGATTCCAACGGGGACGGAATCGGCGATATACCCGGAATCATCAGCAAATTAGATTATCTTAAGGACTTAGGAGTCGACATCCTCTGGCTCTCTCCCTGCTATCCTTCCCCCCTTGCCGACGAGGGATACGACATCTCCGATTACTACGATATCGACCCGCGTTTCGGCACGATGGCAGACATGGAACAGTTGATCGATGAAGCAAAAAAACGGAATATGTACATCCTGATGGACCTGGTGGTAAACCACTGCTCCGACGAGCACGAATGGTTCAAGAAGGCATGCGAGGATCCGGACGGGGAATACGGGAACTTCTTCTACTTAAGAGACAAGAAGGAGGGAGAGCTTCCGACCAACTGGCGCTCCTACTTCGGCGGTCCGGTATGGGAAGACCTGCCGGGTACTGACAAGCAGTACCTGCATGTGTTCCACAAGAAGCAGCCGGATCTCAACTGGGAGAATCCTAAGCTTCGCGAAGAGGTGTATAAGAATATCAACTGGTGGCTCGACAAGGGGATCAGCGGCTTTCGCATCGACGCAATCATCAATATCAAGAAAGCCTCTCCCTTCCGGAATTATGAGCCGGACCGGGCGGACGGACTGTGCAGTATCCAGTTCATGTTAAGGGAGGCCCACGGTATCGGCGAATTCTTAGGCGAGATGCGCGACCGCACCTTCAAGAAATACGATGCCTTCTCTGTAGGCGAGGTATTCAACGAGAAGCCGGAAGAGATTCCTGATTTCATCGGAGATAACGGTTACTTCTCCAGTATGTTCGATTTCAACGAGACCATCTTCGGAACCAGTGAAAAGGGCTGGTATGACGCCGCTCCTGTCACTCCGGATGATTATAAACGATGCTGCTTCGAATCCCAGGCGAAGATTGGGGACACCGGTTTCCTCTCCAACATCATCGAGAATCACGACGAGCCGCGCGGCGTCAGCCGTTATATCCCGGAAGGCGAGTGCTGCGTACAGAGCAAGAAGCTTCTCGCCGCCATGAATTTCATGTTAAGAGGACTGCCTTTCATCTATCAGGGGCAGGAGCTTGGCATGGAGAACGTCCCTTTCTCTTCTATAGAAGAGGTGGACGACATCTCCACACTGGATGAGTATCAGGTTGCGCGAAACGCCGGACTGACGCCCGATGACGCGCTGAAGGCCGTGTCCAGATTCAGCCGGGACAACGCCCGCACACCGATGCAGTGGTCCGGCGAGGCAAATGCAGGCTTCACTGCCGGAACGCCCTGGTTAAAAGTGAATCCGAATTACACCTCTGTCAACGCCAGAAGCCAGATGGAAGACCCGGATTCTGTGAGAAGCTTCTACAAAGAGCTGATCGCCCTGCGCAAGCATCCGGAATATAAGGAGACGGTGGTATACGGAGAGCTTAAGCCCTATCTGGAAGAACAGCACAACCTGATGGCTTATTACCGCAAGGGAGAAAAGACCCTGCTGGTAATCGGGAATTACCAGATGGATGAGCAAATTGTCGAACTGCCCTGCGCATATCAATCAGAGTACAAGAAGATACTGCTGAATAATTATCCCGGGCTTATCAAGGAAGGCACCGCATTAAGACTGCAGGGATATCAGGCGGTGGTTTTAGAGATGTAGACATAACTTTCCGATACGAGCCTGTCTGTTTTTTTGGATCTTCACACGGCAAGCCTTTGCAGGAATTGTCTAATCTATAGAAAGAAATCAGGTACAAACAGGCAGGCTTGTCCTCCCTTGGCTTATACCTTACCCGGCAGACCGTCTTGGGTGGAATTGTAACGTTTTAAGGCAGTGACACCGGAAATGGATTTCCAACTTCCGTCCCTTGAACGACATCCCAACCATATAGGTAGAAAGCTTTTATCCCT
>CAMSTW010000096.1 GCA_947063855.1 uncultured Dorea sp. | reverse complement strand
AAAATTGCATATTTTTCTATAATACTCTATCAAAAAAATGCAGTATTTGCTATAATAGACGAAGGCAATGATATATATAGAAAATACATATATATCAAAAACAAAATACATAATTAAGGAGGCTTATTTATGAAAAAGAAAGTAGTTGCGTCACTGCTGGCAACGACGATGGTATTATCGCTTGCAGCGTGCGGCGGAAAAGGTGATGGAGGATCCGGCGGATCCGGAGGGGATTCATCAGGCGGGGAAGCGCAGGTGTATAACACCTATATCGCGACAGAACCGTCTACGCTCGATACCATCAAGGGAAATGATATGTATGGATGGGATATCAACAAGAATACTTTAGAGCCTTTGACACGTCTGGTAGAGAAAGACGGGGAACAGGAGCGTGAAGGCGCAGGTGCAGAGAGCTGGGAGTCCAATGAAGACGGAACTGTATGGACCTTCAAGCTTCGTGACAACAAGTGGTCTGACGGTCAGGATGTAACGGCTGCAGATTATGCGTATGGTATTACAAGGACGCTGGATCCGGAGGCAGGTTCTCCGAACTCCTTCTTCACCGTAGCTTATATCAAGAACGGACAGAAGGTTGTCAACGGCGAGCTTGGAGTAGACGAGCTTGGAGTGAAGGCGGTTGACGATAAGACTCTGGAGATCACGCTTGAGGCGCCAACTCCGTATTTTATGTCCATCACAGATACAAGAGCATGCTATCCGGTACGTCAGGACATCGCCGAGAAGCATGGCGAGGCTTATGGTTCCGAGCTTGATACGCTGGTATTCAACGGACCTTTCGTAGTTGATTCCTGGACACACAATTCCGAGATTACTCTGGTTAAGAACGACCAGTACTGGGACAAGGATAACGTGAAGCTTGACAAGGTTAATTTCGCAATCGTAACAGATCAGAACGCAAGATTCAACTCCTTCGAGAGCGGCGCGCTTGACTATGTAGGCGCAGGAGAGAAGGAATGGATCGACCGCTTCGATAAGAAAGACGGAGTGGTTCGTGTAGATACCAAGCAGCCTGCTATGCGTTTTGACTTCTTTAACGTGAATGACGATCTGTTCAAGAACCTGAACGTGCGTAAGGCATTCGCA
This sequence comes from uncultured Dorea sp., assembly GCA_947063855.1. Lineage (GTDB taxonomy): Bacteria > Bacillota > Clostridia > Lachnospirales > Lachnospiraceae > Sporofaciens. Next base: position 8,503 of record CAMSTW010000096.1, on the reverse strand, counting down.
CTGGCGGTTGACAGAGAAGATATGGCGAAGACCATCTATCAGGATGTACATGTTCCTGCATACTGGTGGGTACCGGAAGCAATCTCAACAGGTGAGAACGGAGAATACCGTGAGCAGGTAGAAGGACCTCTTGCAAAGATTGCAAAGGAAGAGGACGCCAAAGAGCTTCTTCTGAAAGGTATGGAAGAGCTTGGATTAGGCAGCGATCCGTCCAAGATTACAGTAAAGTATTCACTGAGCGCAACCACACAGTGGGCACGTAACTATGGCGAATATGTTCAGCAGAAATACAAAGAGCTTCTTGGCGTGAACATCGAACTGGACTTCAATGAGTGGTCAACCTTCCAGCAGAAGACCAACAACGGCGAGTTCCAGATGGCTAACATGGTATGGACGACAGATTATGACGATCCGATGTCCATGATCTCCTTGTTTACAACAGAGAATTCCGGCAACATCCCGACTGGCTGGTCCAATGAGAAGTTTGACGACCTGATTGCCCAGGCAAGCCGCGAGATGGACGAGAATAAGAGAGTTGACCTCTATGCACAGGCTGAGACTGTCCTGTTTGAGGAAGGATGCAATATCTGTCCGCTCGTTAATGAGAGAAAGATTGTCTTCAATTATGATTATGTAAAGAACCTGAATCAGCGTGAGACCACGACGACAGGTCTGAAGTATGTATATATTGAAGGGAAATAAGTAATCAGAGGATACCGCTGTCTGACACAGGCGGCGGTATTTTGAGTGCGCTGGGGACGGGGCACTCTCAATGAAGAGCAGACTGTCTGTGATCCCGTATACCGCGGGCTTTATGGACAAGGGGATATCTTCTGCCCTGTATTGAGAATCCCCCGTCTCCGGCAGGAAAGGAAGAGGAAATATGGCAAAATTTATTGTGAAACGTATCGGATATATGTTGGTTACGCTGTTTATCGTTGTTACCGCGACCTTTTTTCTGATGCACAGTATTCCGGGAGATCCTCTGGCGCATATGGCCAGAAACCTGCCGGAACAGACAAGAGCGAATTATTATGAGAAGTATGGACTGGATAAGTCCACATCCGAGCAGTATGTAATATTTATGAAGAATCTGGTTACGAAGGGCGACCTGGGTGAGTCTTTAAGATATCCCGGACGGGGAGTCACGGACACCCTGCTTACCAATGCCTCGGTATCCGCGCAGCCCGGAGGACTGGCGTTGCTTGTGGGTATTACCATAGGTATTCTTCTTGGTATCGTAGCGGCCCTGAATAAGAACAAATGGCCGGATTACATAGTCATGTTTATTGCAATCCTGGGAATTACGGTGCCCGTCTTCGTTCTGGCATCCGTGCTCCAGTATTTCCTGAGCGTGAAGCTCATGATCCTTCCGACTACAGGATGGGGCAGCTGGAAGAATGTGGTTCTTCCGGTGGTTGTATTAAGCTTCGGAACGATTGCCACCTATGCCCGTTATGTGAAGTCCAACATGCTGGATGTGATGGGACAGGACTATATCCTCACGGCAGAGGCGAAGGGTGTCAGCAAGTTTAACGTAATCAAGGGACATGTACTTAAGAATGCGTTCCTTCCTTGTATGACGCTTCTGGTAGGTCAGGTCTCCGGGATCTTCACAGGTTCCTTCGTAGTGGAGAAAATCTTTGGTATCCCGGGACTTGGATTCTATTATATTAACTCGATCAATGACCGTGACTATACGATGATTATCGGTACGACAGTATTTGCGGCGGCTCTTTTCGTGTTCGTCCAGCTGATCGTCGATATCGCGTACAGTATGATGGATCCTAGAATTCGTGTGAAGTAGGAGGAAGAGCAGATGATGGTAAACCATGATGTAACAGATATGATGGATAATATACCTGATGATAAGTTTAAGATCATCGGGATTGATAAAGATGCCGAGGCTCCCACAAGACCAAGGATCGGTTACTGGAGGGACGCCTGGAGAAGACTTCGGGAGAACAAGGTGGCGTTCGCCGCGTTGATCATCCTGCTGATTCTGATCTTCTTCATCCTGTTCGGACCGGCGATCAGCGGCTATGAATTTGAGCAGATTGATGCGGACGCAATCAACCAGGGCCCAAGCGCCGAGCACTGGTTTGGAACAGACGACCTGGGAAGAGATTTATTCGCCAGAGTATGGCAGGCGGGACGTGTATCTATCATCATCGGTATCTTAGGCGCGGTGATTGCCAGCGTGGTAGGAAGTATCTACGGCGGTATTGCGGCATATTTCGGCGGAGCCGTGGATGATATCATGATGCGTATCGTAGAGGTACTGTTAAGTATCCCTTATCTGATTATCGTTATCCTGATCTCCGTAATCACGGACAGCAAGAGTCTGGGGACGATGCTGGTTGCCCTGACACTGACCGGATGGTGCGGAATTGCAAGACTTGTACGGGGGCAGATGCTGCAGCTTAAGTCGCAGGAGTATGTGCTTGCGGCCAATGCGCTTGGCGTAGCTCCGATCAAGATTATATTGAAGCATATGATTCCCAATACCATCGGTATGATCATCGTAGCCATTACCTTTGATATTCCGGGATATATTTTCTCAGAGGCGTTCTTAAGTTATGTAGGACTTGGAATACAGCCGCCGTCAACAAGCTGGGGCGCGCTTGCTTCGGCAGCACAGCAGAACTTCATGTTCTACCCGTACCAGCTTATGTTCCCGGCTCTCATGATCGCCCTTACCATGCTGTCGTTCACACTGCTTGGTGACGGACTTCGAGATGCGCTGGACCCGAAATTACGAAAATAGGAGAGACGGTTATGGAAAAAATATTAGAAGTTGATAATTTGAATGTTTCCTTTAATACATATGCCGGCGAGGTTAAGGCCGTGCGGGGCGTAAGCTTTGAGCTTAGCAGGGGCGAGACGCTTGCGTTCGTTGGAGAGTCCGGATGCGGCAAGACGGTTACGGCAAAGTCTATTCTCCGGCTTCTGAAGCCTCCGTTTGCGGTGATCAAGCCGGAATCTAAGATTATCTGCAACGGTAAAGACGTGTTGAAGATGAGCGAGAAGGAGCTGTGTGAATTCCGCGGGGATGAAGTGGGCATGATCTTCCAGGACCCCATGACTTCCCTGAATCCTACCATGACTGTAGGTAAGCAGATCATGGAGAGTCTGATGATCCACAAGAAGCTGGATAAGAAGGCGGCCAGGGAGGAAGCCATCAATATGCTTAAGATGGTGAATATCCCAAGTCCTGAGAAGCGTATCGACAATTATCCCCATGAGATGTCCGGCGGTATGCGCCAGAGAGTCATGATTGCGATCGCCCTTGCATGTAATCCGAACGTGCTGATTGCAGACGAGCCTACGACGGCGCTGGATGTGACGATTCAGGCGCAGATCATGGACCTTATGATGGACTTAAAGACGAAGATGAATACGGCGATCATCCTGGTTACCCATGATCTGGGCGTTGTTGCTAATTTTGCGGACCGTATCCAGGTTATGTATGCAGGAGAGGTCGTGGAGAGAGGTACGACGAAGGAGATCATTAACGAGAGCAAGCATCCTTATACATGGGCCTTGCTCCGGTCCGTGCCAAGGCTTGGAAACGAGTCGAAGGAAGAACTCTATGCGCTTGGCGGGACGCCGCCGGATCTGCTGCTTCCGCTGAATCATTGTCCATTTGCCGACAGGTGTGAATATTGTATGCCTATCTGTAAAGAGTGTAAGCCGCAGGAGACTGTGCTCAGTGATACCCATAAGGTATCCTGCTGGCTCATGCACGAGAAAGCTCCGAAGGTAGAATCTTTTTATGACAGGAGGGATAAGTAATGGGCGAATATATTGTAGAAGCGAAGAATCTGTGTAAATATTTCAAAGCAGGAAAGAACCAGACTCTGAAAGCTGTCGACGGCGTGAATATCCAGCTTAAGAAGGGCGAGACGCTGGGACTTGTAGGAGAGTCCGGATGCGGCAAGACTACCTGCGGGCGTACACTGGTGAAGCTCTATGATGCGACCAGCGGTACGGTATTGTTTGAGGGAAAGGATGTGTCCAGGCTCAGAGGAAAGGAGCTTCTTGGATTCCGTAAGGATGCCCAGATTATTTTCCAGGACCCTTATGCGTCTCTGGATCCGCGTATGACCATCGGTGAGATTATCACGGAGGGCATGAACGTGCATTTCCATATGTCAGAGAAGGAGAAGGAAGAGAAGGTAAATGACCTTCTTCATAAGGTCGGACTGAATGCGGAGTATGCGAACCGTTTTGCCCATGAGCTGTCAGGAGGACAGAGACAGCGTGTAGGGATTGCCAGGGCCCTTGCCATAGAGCCGAAGTTCATCGTCTGCGACGAACCGATCTCCGCGCTGGATGTGTCGATCCAGGCGCAGATCGTCAATCTTCTGATCAAGCTGCAGAGGGAGATGGGGCTTACCTACCTGTTTATTTCCCATGATCTGTCTATGGTAAAGCATATCTCAGACAGAGTGGGCGTCATGTATCTGGGATCTATGGTGGAGCTGGCGAGCAACCATGCGCTCTATGACCACCCGATTCATCCATATACACAGGCGCTGATCTCGGCGATTCCGGAGGCAGATCTGGATGAGGAAGAGGGCAAAACGCGGGTACATCTGGAAGGCGAGGTGCCAAGCCCGATCAATCCGCCGCCGGGATGCCGTTTCAAGGGCAGATGCAAGTATGCGAAGGAGATCTGCGGGCAGGAGATGCCGGAACTTAAGGAGGTAGAGCCGGGGCATTTTGTGGCGTGCCATATGTGCGGTAAGGAAGACTGGTAACGGACGTCCTGTTAAAATGTTGTCTGATATGGGCGTGAACCGGATCGTTTATGTTTCTGGTTTTCGATTGGACAGAGTGCCGTAGAAGGGACAGGAGCAGAGGTAACGTAGAAAATATAAGAACAGGAGTAAAAAAGAATGCTGGCAGAATCATGTATTGAGAGGATACTGGATCAGGCGGTTTCCTGCGGAGCTGATTATGCGGAGGTATTCTTTGAGAATGTGGAACGGACAAGAGTCGATCTTGTGGATTCGGAGGTTGCGCGCTGCGCCTGCGGATGTGAGAGCGGCATCGGGATCCGTGTGTTCAGGGGATTGGAAAGTGAATATCTGTACAGTGCGGATGTAAGGGAAGAGTGTGTGCTTGGCCTTATCAGGAAGCACTTGGGCACGGGAGGCGTTTTCGGCAAGAGAACGCCTCTTTCCAGATTCACACCTCATGGAATCGTGACGCAGGGAAAGCTTCCCCGCGACAGGAAGCTTAAGGAGAAGATTGGACATCTTAAGGAGGCGGTGGATGCCGGAAAGAGGGAGGAGGCATGTATTGTCCAGGGACGTGCTTATTATGTAGACGCCGACCAGAGAGTGCAGATAGCGAATACAGAGGGCGTATATGCGCAGGACCAGAGAGTTCGTTCGAGGGTCCGTTTTATGATGACGGCAGCAAAAGAGGGCGGTGCTGGCAGACAGACAGGGTATATCGGCCCGGGCGCCATGCAGGGACCGGAATTTCTGGAGTCTGAGGAGTTCCTGGAATATGCCAGGGAGGCCGCAAGAAATGCGAAGGGGATGCTGGGAGCAAGACCCTGTCCGGCAGGAAGGATGCCGGTCATTATCTCCAATGGATTCGGAGGGCTGTTCTTCCATGAGGCGTGCGGACATTCGCTGGAAGGAAGCGCGGTTGCGTCAGGGTGTTCGGAGTTCGCGGGCAGGCTGGGGCAGAAAATCGCGTCTGAGAAGGTGACGCTGATTGACGACGGTTCGATTGCGGGAGAGTGGGGTTCGCTTGGAATTGACGACGAAGGGATCCTTACACAGAAGAATGTTCTGATTGAGGGCGGCGTCTTAAAGGGCTATCTTCTGGACCGGCTGAACGCCAGGAGGATGGGGCTTAAGCCTACCGGCTCTTCCAGGCGGGAGAATTATCGTTTCGCCCCGGCGCCGCGTATGACGAATACTTATATTGCCCCGGGGCCGGACAGGCTTGCGGATATGATCGGATCTACCGAGAGGGGGCTGTTTGTCAAGAATATCAATGCAGGCTCCGTCGATCCGGTGACAGGGGAGTTTAATTTTAACACGGGAGAGACTTACCTGATTGAAAAGGGGAAGATTACCATACCGGTCATGAGTGCGACGCTGATCGGCACGGGAGGAGAGATTCTGCCGAGAGTGGATATGGTGTCTGATAATTTTGCCCTGGGGCATGGGTATTGCTATGCCGGAAGCGGGCAGCTGCCGATCGGGGCCGGTCAGCCGGCGGTCCGGATCACAGAGATGACGGTGGGGGGAAAAGAGCTATGACAGAGAGCGCACCGGAAATTATGGCGGCAGGCTGGGAACTGTGGCAACAAGGAGGTCGGAAATGATGACAGAAGAAGGAAAAGAGGCACGCCGGCAGAAGATGGAGACGATGGCAGCCGCTTGGGAAGATCCTGAGTTGACTGCGTTTATGGAATGGCTTGGGGAACAGGGATTTACAGATATACGGCTTTTTATCAGCGCCCGCAGGTTGGTGTTTCTCGCAGTACAATGCCAGGAACTAAAGCGTCATGAATATGGGCACAGCAGGATGTATATCGTCGAGGCGGCGTGGAAGGGAGAATACTGCTGTGCCTATGCAAGTTCTTTGACGGACGGTTCACGTGCAGAGATTGTGCGCCGGCTTAAGGAGACGGCAGGGGTATATATAAACCGTGAGATTCCGCAGGGGATTGCAGAGAGTAAGGATTTCCGGGGACAGAGATGGCGTGAGATCGATCAAGAGGCTGTCGGTGAAAGCCTGATGTGTGCGGAGCGGGAGGCGCTGTCGTGTGAGAAGGCGCATTTCGTGGAGATGTGTGAGTACCGGCAGTATGAAGAGACGGTCGTCCTGCTTGACGGACAGATGCATTATCTGGCGGACGACGACGGCGATTGCACCGTCACGGTCCGGGTGGTTGCTAAAGACGGCGATTCTGTAGCTGTGGCCACAAAGTCCGGGATTGCGGATGGAGGAGGATGGGAAGCCGGTCCCCGTGATAATACCCACGATTGGCACTCCCGCAATCAGCAGGAGGAATTCCGGGAGATTGTCTGTGGGCTGGCAAGGAGGGCTGCAGAAGACGCCAGGCTTGGGCTTCATGCCCAGAGAATTGCTTCCGGCAGGTATCCGATTGTAATCGAGAATTGTGTGATGGCAGAACTGACAGGACATTATCTCCCGATGTTCTATGGAGAGAATCTTATGCATCATACAAGTGCGCTGGCGGGGAAAGAGCATGAACAGGTGGGATGTGATCTCCTCCGGCTTGAAGAGGATCCGTTCAGCAGGAAAGGCACCTGCAGACGCAGGATTGATGATGAAGGAACCCCGGTTTCGAAGAAGGCGCTCTTAAGAAATGGTGTGTTTGAAAATGTTCTTTATAACAGTAAGAGCGGAGACAAGGCGGGGGACGGCAGCACCGGAAATGGATTTAAACCGGATGTGACGGCGGATATCGGGACAAGTGCAACGAATGTGATTCTTTCGTCGGAGGCGGGCACATGTTCGCGGGAAGAGCTGCTGCAATCTGTCCGGGAAGGAATCTATATTACGAAGATCGAAGGCATGTTTGCAGGCGGCAGTACAGAGAGCGGGGATTTCTCCCTGCTTGCTTCCGGCAATCGTATCATAGACGGGAAGTTAGGTGGAGCCGTCAATCAGTTTACCATATCGGGGAATATCTGTGAATTGTGGAAGGATATAGAGATGATTGGGGACGATCCGGTTTACCGGATGGCGGACCGGGCATGCGTCGTGAGTCCGTCGGTAAAGGCGGCGGGACTCATGGTGTCCGGAGAGTGATATCCCAAGTATAAGGATATTTATGCAGTTTTGACAGGAAGGCGGCATCTTTTTAAACAAGTTACATAAAAATGGGAAAAGCACTTGAATTTTTGTATCAGATTTAGTACAATTATTACCAGTTGAGGATTATTTAACAATCTACATGGGTTAAAGGCTTCACGAATCAAAGGACTGCGTAAACAGTTAATAACAAACTTTAGGAGGAATTAATCATGGCAGTAAAAGTAGCGATCAATGGATTCGGACGTATCGGACGTCTTGCATTCAGACAGATGTTTGGAGCAGAGGGATATGAGGTTGTAGCGATTAACGACCTGACATCTCCCAAGATGCTTGCACACCTGTTAAAGTATGACTCTTCACAGGGCAGATACGCTTTATGCGACAAGGTAGAGGCGACTGAGGACTCTATCATTGTTGACGGCAAAGAGATTAAGATTTATGCAAAGGCTAATGCTGAAGAGCTTCCATGGGGAGACCTGAACGTAGACGTTGTTCTGGAGTGTACAGGTTTCTACACATCTAAAGAGAAAGCTTCCGCACATGTTAAGGCAGGTGCTAGAAAAGTTGTTATCTCCGCACCGGCAGGAAATGACCTTCCTACTATCGTTTACAATGTAAATCATGACAAGCTGACAGCAGAAGATACCGTTATCTCCGCAGCTTCCTGTACAACAAACTGTCTGGCTCC
>CAMSTW010000095.1 GCA_947063855.1 uncultured Dorea sp. | reverse complement strand
CAGGCAACATAAGGCCTGCAAGTACTTTTTTCGCTATTCAACTGTCAAACACCCGTGCAAACATAACGATGATAGCTGTCATCGACTGTATTCTCTTTTTCATAATCTGTCTCCTTTCCATCCATAATGGTATTCCATGATAGTTTTCTTATTGATATTCCCTGAATTTCTCTGCAATTCTCTCGACCTCTGCTTTTTGTTCCTCTGTCGCAGGTTCCGTATGATAACAGTTCATCTCCGTCCCGATTCCTGCGGCAACCAGCGCATACTTCATCATACTGAAATCCGACGGCCCTGCATGATTGATATTCTTTAACTCCAGAATCTTATACTGCAGCTCTACCGTGCGTTTCAGATCGCCTGCTTTCGCGGCGTCATACGCTTCTACAAACATCCTTGGGAATGAAACTGCCAGTCCTGAGATATTTCCCTGAGACCCGAACAGCATGCTCGTGCAGCATAATTCCTCTCCGCCGCAGAGTACGGATATATCCTTGTCTTCAAGCATCTTCAATGTTCTGAGATGATGATCCAGATTCGGGCAGGAGTCCTTATACATTACCACCCGCTCATGCTCTGCCAGCCTTGCAATCGTTGCCGGCGCTATATCGATCCCGCCGGTCAGGCCGGGCATATTGTAGATACACAGGTTGATATCCGTGCGGTCCAGTATCGCTTCAAAGTGCCGGATGATCTCGGACTGCAGAAGGTTCGAAGTGTAGAACGGCGGCGTTGCCACCGCAGCCTTTGCCCCGATACTCTCTAAGTATTTCATATTCTCGATCACCTGCGCCGTAGACGGGGCAATCGCTCCGCAGTATACCGGAACTCTTCCGTCCGCGGTCTCAAGAGCCAGCCGGTTTCCCTCCTTCCACACGTGATATGCGTTATGCACGGATTCCCCGCTTGACGCCATCGGGAAGATCCCGTGCACCCCGGCGCCGATCACGTTCTCCACCATCTTCTTATAACTGACCTCATCCAGCCTGTCATGGTCAAGCAGCGGCGTCATAAGCGGCGGTACAATTCCAAAATATTTTTCACGGTTACTCATCTTTACTGTTACCTCCTTGTCTGAAAACTCATACTAAATCCTGAATCTTTACTTTCCTCATAGAAAGCATGCGCAGAGTGCTTAATATGCTTCCTTCCCCTTCTTCAGCAGCTCAATGATGTCGGCCTCTTCGAACCGGGTCATCCTGCCTACTCCGCCGTGATATACCTTACAGGCGGTCCTTGCCACCCGTTCCAGTTCCTCATCAGCGAACGCAAGCGGCGCCAGATCATAATATGTATTCGGAGCTTTGACAGATTTCAGCCACTCTTTATATCTCTCCACTCCCTCCCTGGCTGCTTTAGCATCATTTTCTTCCGTTACTCCCATAATATTCCTGGCAAACCTTGAGAACAAATCGGTTCTTTTCTCACAGACTGTCTCCATCCATCTTGGCGTCAGGACTCCGAGACACGCTCCGTGATGTGTATCAAAATAAGCGCTGAAGCTTTCTTCTATCCCGTGACACGCCATATCCGGGTCTCCCCTTCCGATCCATGTAAGCCCGGTTCCCCAGGTCACTGCCGCCGCCCACATGATCTCGCCCCTTGCCGTCACATCCTTAGGATCCTCGATCAGCTTCTCCGTATTGCGCATCACGGATTTGATGATTGCTTCTGAGAAATTCGTCTGGAATTCTGACTCTGTATCACCGTTAAAGTAATACTCAAACGTATGGCTTAAGATATCCATAATCCCCCACACCGTAAGCCTGATCGGAACGGTAAGGGTAATCTCCGGGTCCATAAATACGTATTTCGCATGTTTTGTATCGAAGAAATATTTTTCTTTTGTCTCTTCATTGACGGCTACTGAGGAACGGTTCATCTCCGATCCGGTTGCCGCAATCGTAGGGATCATCACCGTATCCAGCGCTTTCGTCACCGTGACGCGCCTGCCCCAGTACAGATCATACGGATCGACGTCCATGGCGGCCGCGGCGCTTATGGCCTTGGTACAGTCAATGGCCGATCCCGAACCAAGCGCCGCCACACAGTCCACCTGGTTCTCCTTACAGATCTCTGCGCCCTCGCGTATGCGGTAGAGCTTGGGATTGGCCTCTACATCATGCATCTTAAATACCTGGATGCCATTGTCTGTAAGGTCTTTCCATATGGAATCATAGAGTCCGTTCTCATGAAACGGCCCTTCACTTGCGACCAGCAGAACTCTTTGATACTTCTCTTTTAGTGTTCTTCCAATCTCATTTTTTATTCCTGCCCCAAACCTGACTTTGACCGGATTGAAATAATTAAAGTCCTTCAATATCTTCCTCCTCCTGACATTTTGTTGTTTTCGCGTTTTTGTTGTTTTGTTTTTCTCATTTTATCATTTAATTGTTGTTTTGTAAATATAAATCTCATTTATATTGTTATTTTGTTAGTATTTGACATTTATTTCATTATTTTTTTGTTTATTTTGCTATTTTTACGTTTTATTATTCTCATTTTGTTATAATTGTTTCAAGTATCCCTCTCCAATACTTGACATTGGTATTATTTATGTTTATATTAATAACAGGTCGAATTATACAGAGGTGGCTTGAATGAAGAAAAATAAAGCAACAACACGCCAAAATGCTATTATCGAAATGCTGGAAACAAAAGATATGATATTGATAGATGAGTTCTGTGAAGCGTTTTGCTGCAGCGCTTCCACAATCCGGAATGATCTGAATCTTCTGGCAGAGCAGGGCGCTCTTACACGGATCTTTGGAGGCGCAAAGCGGAAGGCTCATGAAGCATCTAAGAAGACGAATGTATCGACTTCTGACAAGGATCTTGAAATCGCCGGTTATGTCGTAGAACATCTGATCGCGCCGCAGTCCACGATCATCCTGGACTATGGCTCTTCCTGTGTTGAGATTGCGCGGCTCCTCGCAAAGGAGAACCGCGCTGTATCTGTATTGACATTTTCACTTCCAATCATGGAGATCCTGTCAAAAGCTCCTGCCATAAACTTATATTCCTTTGGCGGCGCTTACGACGCGAAGAGACAGGCCTTCTACGATGATTATCTCAAGACCCACAGCAACTATCTGCATGCGGACCTCTTTTTCATGATTGCCAACAGCGTCAATCCGGACGCCGGATTCACCGTCCCCTGTCCGGATTTCCCCATTACAGAGCGGACCTTGATGGAGATCGCCACGAAGACGATCGCCCTGTGCGACTCTGCCAATCTTACGAAGTCCAACTACAGAATCATCTCTGATTTCACCGAGATCAGCACCATGGTCACGGACAGCTATGCTGATCTGGACGCTGTCATGCGGCTTAAGCAGGCGGGCCTGGATGTGCTGATTGCTGACCAGACGGAACGCTAAGAAGGCCTTAACATATCAAAAACGGCCTGATGAATCATCCGCCTGTGAGTCTCGCCGTCCGTATCCTTGTCCGGAATCTCCGTCAGCGAGGAATGCGGTATCTGCTCATGGATATACGCTCCGTATGCAAAGGGATGGCAGAGATCGTTCCTGTTTGCCAGAACAGTGGTTGGTATCTTAATATTTCTCAGGGATTCTGCCGACATAACCGGGGTTTTCCCGGGCAGGATCAGGAACTTCTGCCAGTTTTCCATACTGACAGGATCTTGAAACGGACTTGTGAAGGCGTTCCTGGTATAAGCCGACGCCTTTTTTACAATCTCCCATCCTCTGGTCCGGTAAAATGCTTCCACGCCCCCTTCTCTCAAAGCCAGTCCCATATCACGGTACGCCTGCCGTACCTCAGAAGACATCGGCCGGTCTGTCCATGCATTGCGTATCAGCAGCATTTTCTTAACAGATTGGGGATACCGGACCGCCACATTCAGGCTCACCGCCGCACCCATGGAGATTCCTGCAAAGTATGCCTGCCCGATCTTCAGATGCTTAAGTAACGCCGCCACATCATCCCCCATCCGGTCAAAATCCAGAGTCTCCCAGTCTGCCCCGCTGTTTCCGTGCCCCTGCTGGTTCATTGTAATCAGCCGCACGCCTTCGATTTCTTCGTAGACGCCCTCAATCTGCCGGATACTTCCTCCCAATCCGTGCAGAAATACAAGGGGTATCCCTTCTCCTGCCGCCTGGTACTCAAGGCGGATCCCTCTGTGAACAAATTCATGCATGTCTGATCATCTCCTCCAAAAACTTCAGGCTTCCCGGCGCCTGCGCTTCGGAAAGTCCGTGCATAATAAGGCTTCCCTGATAGCCATATTGTTTCAAAAGCCGGATATAACAGGAATAATCCAGAAGTCCCTCTCCTGCCGCCGCAAATTCCAGAGCCAGGGCTGATTCCGAAGCTCCTTCGAAGGTTGTGCCCCTCTTACGCGCCGAGACATCGTTTTCGCCTCCGGCAGATTCTGCAATTCCTTCCAAGGTAAAATCCTTCGCATGGGCCAGGACAATATCTTCCCCCAGAAGGGCAAAAGCTTCCTCCAAGACCTCCTTCATATCCCCGGTCCGGCCGGGACCAAACAGATTCGCTCCATCCATGATGATCTTTAAATTGGGAGAAGCAAATGTATCCAGATATTTCCTTGCTTTCTGCGGCGTATTCACAATATTGGCAGTCTCCGGCTCTACGCCTAAGATTACCTTGTACTCCTGCGCATATCCCAGGAGGATTTCTGTCGAACGCATCAGGGTATCCCAGGAGGACTGCTTACTGTTATCTTCATGCCATCTCCATTTATTCTCCGGGTCTCTGGAACCGGTACACAAAGAGACGACCGGAATCTTCAGCATACTTGCAACCCGGCACTGAACCCTGAACTGGCTGCATCCCCTTCTTCTCGCTTCCTCATCCGGGTCGGCCATATTGAAGGTTCCCGAAAGCGCCTCTAACGTAATCCCGTATTCCTCTGTCAATCTCCCGATCTCTTCTATCTTCTTATCGTCCACTGTATCCGGCAGCGTTGGCAGCCCTGCATTCGACAGGTTCAGCTGGGCATGGCAGATCCCCTGTGCCCTCATCTTCTGATATGTGACTTTAAGATCCGTGGTTTCATATGTCCTTGTAAATATTCCTACATTCATCTTTCTGCACTCTCCCTGCTTACGTTCTCTCATTTTCCACATATTTCCGACCCTTTCTACAATCCGCCCTTCACATCCGCAAGAGCAACCCACTGTCCGCCTTTCTGAACAGATTGATAAGCTGCAATCAGAGCGCGCATTACCTTAATACCATCATCTGCCGCAGCGCCCGTACACGGAGAACCCGTAAGGATACTCTCGGCAAACCCCTCAAGTTCCCGGCGGTAGAATTGTCCGTCATACGCCGCAGGCGTGGTTGTAAGATCCGTCGCCCGGTCATAGCACTCTACAATGGAAGAACGAAACTCCCATGGATTGAACGTCTTCGCAAATATGGTTCCGTCCGTCCCATAGATCTCGCAGCCTTCGTGCCACTGCTGCGCGATGGCAACGGTCAGATCAAGAGACCCGATTGCGCCGCAGGCAAAATCACAGTCAATCAGCCAGGAATGGACCTTTCCCTTACAGACGTACCTGGCCGATACCCGGTCCAGGTCTCCCATAAAATAAAGCGCGGTGTCAAACAGATGGCTTCCATGTCCTAACAGATAATAATGGTCCAGTACAGCCTTGGGATTGCCTTCCGGTTTCTTCATACTGTCGCAGGAATACAGAACAGGCATCACATTATCTGTCAGAATGTAGCGCCCTACACTGTCGCAGTACCAACCTTTATATGTAGTGATCTCCCCCATCTTCTTCTCTTTGAACTCCTTTGCATACTGAAGGCCCCCGTCATACCGCTTCATATGTCCAATCTGGAGCATCAGCCCTCTCTCCTGCGCCAGTTCCTTTAACTCCTGACATTCCTCGATGGATACTCCCATCGGCTTCTCCAGGAACACATGCTTGCCTGCCCGGATTGCCTGTTTCGCACACGGAACGTGGAACTGGTCGCCGATACCGATGATCACGGCGTCGATATCCGGATCTTTCAGCATCTCGCCGAAATCAGAATATACTCTGTCCGGTTCATAGATTGCGGCCATCTTCGTGCGCAGTTCCTCCGCCACATCGCAGATTGCCTGCAGATGAATATTTCTGGCTTTGCTGCATCCGATCAGATGCGCGGCCTGGCAGATGATCCCACATCCCAGAACGCCGGCTCTCAGGCAGCGCTCTTCCTTTTTTATGTTCGTCCTCATGTCTCCTCCTTCCCGGCACAATGCCGCGTCTCCAAATGCACTATCGTCATCTCTTTTCCTTATTGTATGATGATATGTTCTATCATTCAAGCACAGAAGATGCGTGTTTGTGCACGTTTGGGGATACTAGCATATCTTATCCTGATATTTCGTGCGGATCTGTTCCACAACCGGATACCCGCAGATAATCCGGTCTACTGCCTCCACCGGACAGACGATATAGTTGGACACCTTATTTAACTTGGAGTTGGAGCACATAATATTCACCTCGGCGCTGGTCTGAACCAGCAGCTTCTTAACCGCAGCTTCATTCTCATATGGATAAGGAATGGAGACGCCCTGCTGCCAGTCAACCCCGTATGCTCCCAGAAAGCACTGGTCAAAATAATAATCTTTAAGCTGTGAAAGTACGGTCTCTCCCACCGTTGTCCGGGCTCCCTTGCTGTAATGGCCGCCAAGGAAGAACACGTCTACGTTGGGCCGTTTCCTTAATTCTTCCGCAACAGGGAAGCTGTTCGTCACTACCCGAAGTCTTATAGAAAGGGGCAGAAGAGATGCAAATAAGATATTCGTCGTCCCCCCGTCCACCGCAATCAGCGACTCGGGGCGAACCAGCCGGACCGCCTTACGGGCAGTCAGATATTTCTCATCCTTCTCGATCGTCTTCCTTCCGTCGAAGGCAAGTACAGGTCGTTTGGCCGGCACCGCGCCGCCGTATACACGCCTCAGGATTCCCTGTTCCTCCAGTTCTGTCAGATCCCGCCGGATCGTATCCTTCGAAGCATGAAATGCAGCCGCAAGGTCATTCACATGAATATTCCCGGCAGCATATAAGCGGTCGAGTATCTGCTGCTGACGTTCTTCCTTTAACACTTCCATCCCTCCCTCGTCCCTTGAACAACATTCCAACCGCACAGACAGAATTTTTCAAGACATCCCTTACTCCAGGTCCGCATGCCTCTTAAACATAGAATCCGAAGTCTCCCCCATACAATCCATCAGTTCCATGACCAGGCCGTCATATATCAGAAAACAGATCTGTTCAAATGCAGAGCCCATCGGCTGTATGGACGTAATCTCCATCCCCCCGCCCTTAAGCTTGGGAGAAACACCCGGCAGAACCACGACCGCGTCCGCTATCTTTGCAATCGTGGACTTCTCATCCATCGTAATCAGCGCAAGCTTAACGCCGTTACGCTTCGCTTTCTGCGCCATTGCCGCCAGGCTCTCCGTTTCCCCCGATCCCGAACCAATCAGAAGAAGATCCCCTTCCTTCGTGTGGGGACTGGATATCTCGCCCACGCTGCTTACAGACAGTCCCAGATGCATCAGGCGGTTCGTAAATGCCTTTATCGCCACCCCGCTTCGTCCCGCCCCCGCTGTGAAAATATGATTCGCTTCAAGGAGCATGGCCGACAGGCGGCTCAATGCATCATCATTGGTATACCTGAGATTATTCGTCAGTTCATCTAATATTTTTCCTGTGTATTCTTTCACACTCATTTTCTTCTCCTATTCCATTAAGCCCCGATCTTAACCGCAAAAGGCTGCAGCGCGATTAACCTTCCGTAAACCGGGCGATACAAGCTGCCAATGTTTCTGCTTCTTTTACAGGATCCTGTGCATGGATAATCCCGCCTCCGACAATTATAATCTCCGGTCTGTACACAAGATACTCTCCTAATACCGCAGAATTTATTCCTCCTGCGACCGCGACTTCTGTACGCTTCACACAGGAACGAATCTCCTTAAGATCGTCAAGGGGCGTTCTTCCTGCCGCCTGCTGGTCTACTCCGGTATGTACGGCCGCCACATCGACCCCCAGCATCTCCATCTCCACCGTCCGGGATCTCAAGTCGGAAACACAGATCATATCTGCCACAACCTTTTTCCCATAGGCTCTTGCACATGCCGCTACGTCAGCGACCGTACGGTTGTCTGTCACCGCAAGCACCGTCACATAATCGGCTCCTGCCTCATAGAAAAGCTGCGCTTCATACCGGCCTGCGTCCATAATCTTCCCGTCGCACAAAAGCTCTTTGTCCGGAAAATGCTTTCGAAAGCTTCTGACTGCCTCCATGCCGTACTCCATGATAAAAGGAGTTCCCAGTTCTACAATATCTATACTGTCCTGAATCTGGTCTATGAATAGTAGTGCGTCATTTAATGTAATATCATCCAGTGCAATCTGCAATTTTGTCTTCATCTTTCTCCCTTCTCTTCAAATGTACACTCTTCACTTTTTACTTATAACAAAACAACATCGCAAAAACGCAATCATATAGTTTATATATTCAAATCAATTCCAATTATAAACCTGTTTTTAATTGTTGTCAATTGTATTTCTTGTAATTTCTTGCGATTCAAGTTGTTTTTTAGTGGTTTGTCTTGATTTTCATACATTCTACTGTATAATAATAACTATGCAGACCTAAAGCCTGCGCCATATAGTAACTATGCAGACCTAAAGCCTGCGCCATACGGTGGCTGACGTTCTCCACTCCGTTTCGGTCCTTGCCGGACAAACGCCGCTGGCGCTTAGCAACGCAGCGGGCTGCATCGAAGTACTGGACTGTCTGGTTCGTCCCAGTGCCAGGCAAGATATCGACGGCTCGCTGTTTAACAAATATATACAAGGAGAATCCAACATGAAAAAGAGACTTACTGCCGAAAGAAGAAATGAAATCGCACAGCTTTTGCTGCGTAACGGTAATATAAAGGCCGGCGAGCTAGCCATACAATTTGACGTATCTACAGAGACCATCCGCAAAGACCTGATCTTTCTGGAAGAACAGGGAATCGCCCGTAAAAGCTACGGCGGAGCAATTGCCAGCACAGAGCTTGCCGAGCGTCCGGTTGCGCTTAAGCAGATGGAACGGATGGATATCAAGACTGCCATCGCCAACAGGGCGCTTAAGCTCATCCCGGAAAAAGGCGTCGTCATCCTGGATGCCGGAAGTACGACTTATGCCCTTGCAAAGCTGCTGACTCTTAAGAATGACCTTACTATATTCACGAATTCGCTCATAGCGTTAAACCTGCTATCTGATTCCCCTAATCAGGTCTTTGCGCTGGGCGGCCGAATCCGCGAAAGCAGCAAGGGCACCATAGGTGTCTGGGCAATCCAGGCCTTAGCTTCCCTTCATGCCGATATTGCCTTTCTTGGAACAGACGGCTTCAAGGATCTGTCGGGACCGTCTTCTGCATCTTATGAAGAGTCGGAGCTTAAACAGGTCATGATCGCCCACAGCGAGAAGACCGTTATCCTGTGCGACCATACGAAGCTGCGTTCCAACTCTCTGTTCCAGTTCTGCGACTGGAGCGAGGTATATGCACTGATCATAAACCAGCCAGAGATGCCCGAAGAAACCGCTCTGATTGAGAAAATAAATAAAAAGACAAATGTATTTCTCT
>CAMSTW010000094.1 GCA_947063855.1 uncultured Dorea sp. | reverse complement strand
TGCTTATTTTGTTGTAAGGGGCTAAAAATCGGCATTAACCGACAGCCCCTGAAATCTGTAAAATTAATTATTGTTAAGCAAAAGAATGTCCCTCATATTCCTTACCAGAGACTCCACTGTTGAAGGAAATATGATCCCACTCTTCTTAAGCTTATCCTGATCCATACTGATATCTCTGGGCGACGCTCCAAAGGAATCCTCATCCTTTTTAAGCCGCGCCGTATCCCATCCAAGCTCTTCAAACATGACCAATACCGTCTCATATGTATTCCTGTCATTGGACGAACCAAAATTATAAACGCCTCCCTTGATCTCCATACATCTTTCAAGTTTACGGACCACCTCGTTCACATCCGTGATTCCCCGCACGTCATTCACAGGATAGCTTAAATCCTCTGACGTCCGAAGCCGCTGCGCCAGCGTCCGGAAGAAGTCGCCGTGCTCCCCTTCCTTAAGCGTCCTGGTATCATACATCCACGACAGCCTGAGTATCACACATTCCGGATTCCGTCTCAGGCATTCCTCTTCTGCCAGCAGCTTCTCCCTTCCATAGACATTGAGCGGGACGACGTCTTCCTCTTCCTTATGAGGACCGCGTGCCTGACTTCCGAAGTATACCTGGTCGGAGCTGCAGACCAGACACTTCGCACGAACCTTCGCAGAAGCCTCGGCGATGTTCCGGCTGCCGTCCACATTAATCTTCCACGACCGCTCCGGCTCTCTTTCGCACATCCCTACATCGGATATGGCGGCGCTGTGTACGACCATATGCGGCTTGAATTCGCAAAGGACTGCCGCGACCTTCTCTTTGTCGGTAATATCCATGTCTGTATGTGACGGAGCACAGATCTCATATCTGTCTTGGTAATATTCGATAATTCTGCTTCCAAGGAATCCGGAAGCTCCTGTAACCAATAACCTTTTCATAACTTTACCTCCCTCATTTTGAACATATTGCGCCAACATTTGCCGCATCATCACCTGATGTTCTACAATCTGCTTTACCATCCCTATATAAAGTTTCTTAGTTGTTTTCATGTTTGGATAGCATTCATTATATGTGGTGTGGTAATTGGTGTCAACAATTGCTCAATAAAATACAGAGAATCCTGAGCAAATATTCCACGCAGGATTCTCCGTATATTCCTTATCTGAAACTCACTTTCACTCACTCTGATATTGCAATATCAACCGTGCTTCCCAGATTTCTTTCTTCATTGTATAACTATATCTTACTCTTCTCCGTACAGAGTAACCAGCTTCTTGAGGTACGCGTATCTCTCCATAGCCTCTTCCTCATTCTTAGCGAAGAGCTTCGCCGCCTTCTCCGGATTGGATCTCTTAAGTGCGTTGTAACGAACCTCGCCGTCAAGGAACTCCTGATAATCTCCTGCAGGCTCCTTGCTGTCAAGCGTGAACTTCGCGCCTTCTGCCGCCGGATTGAACCGGAAGTTGTTCCAGTATCCGCACTTAACCGCTAACTCTTCCTCTGTCTGAGCCTTGCTCATACCCTTCTTGATACCATGGTTGATACATGGAGCGTAAGCGATGATGAGTGACGGTCCCGGATAAGCCTCTGCCTCTGCAATAGCCTTAACCGTCTGGTTGAAGTCAGCGCCCATGGCGATCTGTGCTACATATACATACCCATAGCTCATGGCGATACCGGCAAGGTCTTTCTTCTTAGTCTCCTTACCGCCTGCCGCAAACTGTGCGGTAGCGCCTGTCTTGGTAGCCTTGGAGGACTGTCCGCCTGTGTTGGAGTAAACCTCTGTATCGAATACCATTACGTTGATGTCTTCGCCGCTTGCCAGTACATGGTCAACGCCACCGAATCCGATATCATAAGCCCATCCGTCGCCGCCGAATACCCACTGGGACTTCTTAGCCAGGAAATCCTTATTCTTAACGATATCCTTGCATGTATCACAGTCGATTCCGTCTAATGCGGCAACCAACTTATCTGCAGCGTCTCCGTTGGATATGCCGCAGTTGAAGGTATCCAGATACTCCTTGCAAGCTGCCTTCACTTCCTCGGAAGCCTTGTCAGAACCTGCGATCTCTTCTACCTGAGCTTTTAATCTCTTTCTGATCGCCTTCTGTGCCAGCAGCATACCGTATCCAAACTCTGCGTTATCCTCGAACAGGGAGTTAGACCATGCCGGTCCCTTTCCTTCCGGAGTAACGGTGTAAGGCGTGGACGGTGAGGAGTTACCCCAGATAGAGGAACATCCTGTCGCATTGGCAATATACATCCTGTCGCCGAACAGCTGTGTGATCAGCTTCGCATACGGCGTCTCGCCGCATCCTGCACAGGCGCCTGAGAACTCAAGCAGCGGCTGCTTGAACTGGCTGCCCTTCACAGTCTCTGGTTTGAACTTCGCAACAACCTCTGGCTTAACCGGAATCTCTCTTCCGAAGTCAAATAACTGCTGAGAAGCGACGTTCTCTTCCATGTTCTTCATAACGAGAGCCTTCTCGCCCTTCTTGCCCGGACATACATTCGCACAGGAACCGCATCCTGTACAGTCGAGCGCTGATACGGACATGGTGAACTTCATACCCGGCATACCGATCATATCGATCGCCTTCGTTCCTTCCGGAGCCTTGGAAAGCTCGTCCTCAGTAAGGGCGATCGGACGGATAACAGCGTGCGGACATACATATGCACAGCGGTTACACTGGATACAGTTCTCCGGTACCCATACCGGAATATCTACTGCGATACCACGCTTCTCATATGCGGAAGAACCGGACGGCGTGGAACCGTCTACATAGTCGTTAAATGCAGATACCGGAAGTGAATTACCTTCCTGTGCATTCACCTTGGTCTGTACATTCTTAACAAAGGCAACAACATCTTCTCTTCCACCCTTAACCTCTGGTGAGAATAAGCCTTCATCCTCGCAGGACTTCCAGGACTCTGGTACTGCTACTTCTACTACCTGCTTCGCGCCGGCATCAATGGCGTCGTAGTTCATCTGTACAATCTTGTCGCCCTTTCTTCCATAGGTAGCCTTGGCAGCCGCCTTCATCAGGTCGATCGCCTCTGCCTCCGGAATGATCGCCGCCAGCTTGAAGAACGCGGACTGCAGTACGGTGTTGATACGTCCGCCAAGTCCGATCTCCTTACCGATCTTGATACCGTCGATGGTATAGAACTTGATGTTGTGGTCTGCAATATAAGCCTTCACCTGTCCCGGCAGATGCTTCTCAAGACCTTCCATATCCCATGGGCAGTTCAGAAGGAAGGTTCCGCCGTCAACCAGTTCCTGAACCATGTTATACTTGTCCACATAAGAAGGATTGTGGCATGCAACAAAGTTCGCCTGATGGATCAGGTATGTGGACTTGATCGCCTTCTTACCGAAACGTAAGTGTGACATGGTCACACCGCCGGACTTCTTGGAATCATAGTCAAAGTATGCCTGTGCATACATATCTGTGTTGTCACCGATGATCTTGATGGAGTTCTTGTTCGCTCCAACCGTTCCGTCTGCTCCGAGTCCCCAGAACTTACAGTTGATGGTTCCTTCCGGAGTTGTAACAAGCGCCGGTCCTGTGGTAAGAGAAAGGTTCGTCACATCATCTTCGATACCGATGGTGAATCTTGCCTTCTCAGCGTTGTTAAATACTGCAACAATCTGTGCAGGCGTCGTATCCTTGGAACCAAGTCCGTAGCGTCCGCAGTTAACCGGAACCGCGTCGAACTTAGAACCCTTCAGTGCGGAAACAACATCCAGGTATAATGGCTCGCCCTGTGCTCCAGGCTCTTTCGTCCTGTCAAGAACGTTGATATATTTTACAGTATCCGGAATCGCATCAATCAGCGCCTGTGCGCAGAACGGTCTGTAGAGACGTACCTTTACAACGCCGACCTTCTCGCCTGCCGCCATCAGGTAATCAATCGTCTCCTCAATCGTATCGCAGACAGAACCCATAGCAACGATCACCTTCTCGGCGTCTGCTGCTCCGTAGTAGTTAAACAGCTTGTAATCTGTACCGATCTTAGCGTTCACCTTGTCCATGTACTCCTGTACGATCGCCGGCATAGCGTCATAATATGAGTTACATGCCTCTCTTGCCTGGAAGAAGATATCCGGATTCTGGGCAGAACCTCTCTGGCATGGATGATTCGGGTTCAGCGCGTGATTCCTGAATGCATCGATGGCATCCATATCTACTAATTCTTTCAGATCTTCATAATCCCATGTCTCAATCTTCTGGATCTCGTGGGAAGTACGGAACCCGTCAAAGAAGTTGATGAACGGAAGCTTACCCTTAAGAGCTGCGCAGTGTGCGACCGGCGTTAAGTCCATAACCTCCTGTACGCTTGACTCACAGAGCATAGCTGCGCCTGTCTGTCTGCATGCGTATACATCAGAATGATCTCCAAAGATTGACAGTGCATGGCTGGCAAGCGCACGCGCGGATACATGGAATACGCCCGGAAGCTGCTCGCCTGCTACTTTATATAAGTTAGGAATCATCAGCAGCAAGCCCTGAGATGCCGTAAATGTCGTCGTCAAAGCGCCTGCCGCCAGAGAACCGTGTACTGCTCCCGCTGCTCCTGCCTCTGACTGCATCTCTGTTACCTGGACAGTCTGTCCAAAGATATTCTTCCTGCCTTCAGTTGCCCATTCATCTACATGCTCCGGCATAACAGATGATGGTGTGATCGGGTAAATGGCTGCAACTTCTGTGTATGCATATGACGCATGAGCCGCCGCCTGATTACCATCCATGGTCTTCATTTTTCTTGCCATTGTCGTTGTTCCTCCTTATAATTATGCAAATTATGTTAATTTGACGTATGTGTTTATTATAGTCCACACATTGTTAAAAGTCTAGT
The DNA here is from genome assembly GCA_947063855.1 of uncultured Dorea sp. Lineage (GTDB taxonomy): Bacteria > Bacillota > Clostridia > Lachnospirales > Lachnospiraceae > Sporofaciens. The sequence goes on along the minus strand of CAMSTW010000094.1, from coordinate 5,184 downwards.
CATTCTTGCCCTTATTTTTGTTCCTTTTTCGGTACAAAGACTAATATTTAGGAACTGTCCAGCACCCGGATTCACAGATTGTCCAATTTATTTTTCTGCCGGGCGGACCGCTTCTTAAGAAACCATACACAAACCACAACGCCTGTACCTGCAAGAATGACCAACCCTATCAAGGGCAGCGGTCCTAACACCGTCCACAGGCTGTACCTGCGCCTCTCGACCTTCTTCGGGCGCGGTTCGTCTATGATTATCTTCTCTGGTTCTCCTTTGAATATTCCGGTATCAATCTTCTCTGCCGCAAGCTTCGCAATCAGTTTCTGTCCTTCCTGGTCCGGATGAAGCCCGTCTTCCTGTGTATGCTCGCAGATCTCTGAATCAAACAGGTCGACCACCCGGTAATCATACTCTTCTGCATAATCGTACATAATCTGGTTCATATTCAGTATAATATCCTCCACGATATCATTCATGGATGCCGGCAGTTCAAACTGACTGACCGGATTATAGATATTCGTAACGATAAGCTGCGCCGTATCCTTCCGATGCTCTGTGATAGTCTCCATGGCGAGAATCCACTGTTCCTCGAACACCTCATAGTCCCAGTTATTCAGCACATCCAGAATCTTCATGATCAGCAGCGGATTCCCTTCGACGCCCTCCTGCAGGGCGTCGAAGGCGTCATAGACACTTAAGAACCGTCGTTCTGTGCCCAGTACCTCCTGTGCCGCTTTCTTGAATTCCTGCATCAGGTCGTTGGCTCCTATGGTCAGGGTGATGATATCCGCCCTCTCAAGCGCCGCAAGCGCCTCTTCCGTACTCAGAATCTCTGAGTTAAGTCTTGTGGAATCTCTCCCGTTCTTTGCAAACTTCTCGCACTCTGCCGGGATTCTTGCTTCCACGGTCACGCTGTCCGCAATCAGCTGTGTATAGCTCCTCAGATCCTCCTGCCCTTTTCCTGCATATCCTTTGGCAATGCTGTCGCCTAAGGCTACACAATAGATCCTGTCGCCTTCCCATTTTGGTTCTGCGTTTTCTTCCGGCTCCTTTGCCTGTTCGTCTGTCTCTGCCTCCTGATTTTCTTCAATCTGACCCGATGGCTCGCCCTGGCTTTTCATCTCTGCCTGATTTTCTACGATCTGACCCGATAATCTGCCTTGGCTTCCCATCTCTGCTGCTCCGCAAGAAACCCCTCCGGCTCCTTCTAAAACCCAGGCCATACAGATGAACAGGACAAGCATGAATGCCCGTATTTTTCCTGACTTTTTCTTAATATTTCCCAAAACTTTCATAGACACCCTTCTTCCGCCATATCCTTATCCCTTCCTGTAAAACTCCGCCAATAAATTTTCCTGGCACAGTGTTGCTTAATTAACAGTGAATAATGTGCTTGATATCTGCGTCCAGGATTGGAGACGCGCATCTGCCACAGATAGCGAGTGCAGAATTCACTGTGAATTATGCAATGCTGTACTAAGAACTGTCTGGAAATAATCGCTTCGTATTACATCAGATATACGATATCTTCCCCGGGCCTCTCAGCCGGTTCCATATCGATCAGATACAGCACCGGCTGTTCATTTCCAAAGGATACCGCCTGCTCATATTCGAATCTGGCGCGAACCTTGAACCATGCGCCTTTCTTAAACTCCACAGGCCGGTCGGACTTACAGGGATAACCATAGAATTTCAGATCGTCGGCGCAGCAGGTCATGATCTTGCGCACCGGGACGAACATATTCTCCTTCATTCCTTTGGGGCGGAACGCCTGTGCCACGAATTCCACCTCTTTATGGAGATAAATGTCCGGATGGTCATATGCGTCCACATACCAGATGCCAAAGTCTGCGGATTCTATCTGTATCTTATCTCCCTTGACATCGTAGGGGAGATCTTCTTCTGACGGCTGTATGATCTTGCCGTCCAGTCCCTCGAAGATCAGCTGGGCCATGGGGTTCTGTACCTTGAGCGCTCTGCGGAAGCCCGAACGGTCAACCCCTTCCGGACAGCGGTTGACCACGATAAGTTCCGATTCTGTCAACTGTTCGATCAGCATATTTCTCATATTCTTAAGATACATATCCAGAGTCATACCGTTCACCGTAGAATAGACCCCCTGCAGTTCCCAATTTCTGGGATACTTAAGAGACAGCAGGTCTTCAAGCTTCCACATTCCGTTATACTCGATCACAATCTGCGCCGGATGGTAATTCTTCTCGCAGTTCTTGAAAAATCCCGGATTCAGCTGGTCGAATTCGTCTATTTTAAGCAGAATCATCTCATTGGAATCCAGATATTCTTCTGAGTATTCTTCCTCGCCTTCTTCGCACAGAAGCAGCAGAGTCAGCCCCGGCGCAATCCAATCCTGCTGCATCAACGTGTCTTTCACAAGGGTCGTCTTGCCGCTGTCAAGAAATCCTGTACATATAAATACAGGGGTCTTCATGCAATCACCTTCATTTCATAATATCTTTGTATCGCCAATCCATTCTCAGATATGGAATAATCCCAGCAATTCCTCATATCTCTGATCCGTGATCAGATGTGGAATAATCTCAGCAGTTCTTCTTCCTTCAGATCTGTACCTATCACGCATACCCGCCCGGTATAGTCTGCCCGGCCTTCGCGGACTTCGTACTCTTCCGGAACAAGGTCGAACTGCTTCCATGTGCCGTCCGCCATCGGAATGATACCTTTGGAGCGCAGGATTGTCCCGTAGCCTTCGGTCTCTGATAATGCTTTTAAAAGGAAATCCAGTTCCTCATCCGTATACTTATGGGCCGTCTCCCTGCCCCAGCTTGTGAATATCTCGTCCGCATGATGGTGGTGGTGATGATGGCTGTGGCCGCACTCTCCGTGACTGTACCCATGATGGTCATGATGATCGCTGCCACAGCAGCTTTCCTCATGGTCATGACCATGTTTGCATTCCTCGTGACCATGGTCATGGTGGTGACTATGACCGCACTCTCCGTGTTCATGTCCATGTTCGTGGTCACACACACATTCCTCAGCATGTTCATGATGGGAATGACCATGATGTCCGCATTCACACTCTTCATCATGGCTATGTCCTTCGTGGCCGCATTCTTCATGATCGTGGCAATGATTGTGGCCGCCATGATAGTGGCCATGGCCGCATTCTTCATGATCGTGGTGATGTTCGTGGCCGCCATGATGCTCCAGAAATTCTTCTATCTCAGCCCCATGTTCCAGTGCGCGGCAGATGGCATCTCTGCCAAGTTCTTCCCATGGCGTGGAGATGATCGCGGCATCCGCATTCTCCCCGCGAAGCATATGAACACATTCCTCGACCTTCTCATCCGTCATCATCTGTGTCCGGCTGATCACGATCGTGGAAGCATGTTTCACCTGATCCTCAAAGAACTCCCCGAAGTTCTTGAGATATAATTTCGCCTTCTTGCCGTCAACCACAGTGATTCTTCCGTTAATCTCAATCTCGGCGTCCTTCTTCACATTCTCAATCGCCTTCACGATATCCGACAATTTGCCTACGCCTGACGGCTCGATCAGCACACGGTCCGGATGATACTCCGCCAGCACCTTTTGAAGTGCCTTGCTGAAATCCCCGACCAGTGTACAACAGATGCATCCCGAATTCATCTCTGTAATCTCAATCCCGGCGTCCTTAAGGAACCCGCCGTCGATGCCGATCTCCCCGAACTCATTCTCAATCAGCACCAGCTTCTCTCCGGTAAATACCTGCTCAATCAACTGCTTGATGAACGTCGTCTTACCGGCCCCTAAAAATCCTGATATAATGTCTACCTTTGTCATCTGATATCCCTCTTTTCCAATCACAGAATCCTCTTCTTAAAATAACCATATCTGTGAATATTATCCATTTCACTCAATATATTAGCTTCTTTGCCCGAACATTTCAAGTATGAAAACCTTCTGGAAAAATACACTTATAGCAGCGGTATGTCATCCGAACCAATAAGAACCCTCTTCCCCTCGAAGGCAAAACCATAATGGCGGATCCTCTCCATATCAGGATCCGCCCTGGTTCGCACCATTGCGTCGTTAAAAGTTCTAGTGCATCTTTACATTCATCGAGATATAGAAAACCGGCGCCCACCTTCTGGCGCCGGTTCTCTGTATAAATAAAGAAACTCTCAAATTATAACTGCGGACCTGCCGGAACCAAAGCCTTTCCGGCTTCATTTCCTTCATACTTCGCAAAGTTCTTAACGAATCTCTGTGCAAGATCCTTAGCCTTCTCTTCCCACTCAGCCGCATCTGCATAAGTATTGCGTGGATCCAGAATATTAGTGTCTACGCCCGGCAGCTCTGTCGGAACATCAAAGTTAAAGAATGGGATCTTCTTGGTCTCTGCCTTCAGGATATCTCCGCTTAAGATAGCGTCAATGATACCACGGGTATCACGGATGGAGATACGCTTTCCGGTTCCGTTCCAGCCTGTGTTAACCAGGTATGCCTTCGCGCCGCTCTTCTCCATCCTCTTAACGAGCTCTTCCGCGTACTTCGTCGGATGAAGCTCAAGGAATGCCTGTCCGAAGCAGGCGGAGAAAGTAGGCGTAGGCTCGGTAATCCCGCGCTCTGTACCTGCAAGCTTAGCCGTGAATCCTGACAGGAAGTAGTACTGTGTCTGTTCCGGCGTAAGGATGGATACCGGCGGCAGTACGCCGAACGCATCTGCAGACAGGAAGATCACTTCCTTCGCTGCAGGAGCCGCAGACTTCGGACGTACGATCTTCTCGATGTGGTTGATCGGGTAAGATACACGGGTATTCTCTGTAACGCTCTTATCGTTGAAGTCAATCTTGCCGTCAGCGTCCAGAGTAACATTCTCAAGAAGCGCGTCTCTCTTGATCGCATTGTAGATATCCGGCTCAGACTCTTTGTCAAGGTTGATAACCTTCGCATAGCATCCGCCCTCGAAATTGAAGATACCGTCGTCGTCCCAGCCATGCTCGTCGTCGCCGATCAGAAGTCTCTTTGGGTCTGTGGACAGCGTTGTCTTACCTGTTCCGGAAAGTCCGAAGAAGATAGCGGTATTCTCGCCGTTCATATCTGTGTTCGCAGAACAGTGCATGGAAGCGATGCCCTTAAGCGGCAGATAGTAGTTCATCATGGAGAACATACCCTTCTTCATCTCTCCGCCGTACCATGTATTGACAATAACCTGCTCGCGGCTTGTAA
>CAMSTW010000093.1 GCA_947063855.1 uncultured Dorea sp. | reverse complement strand
AACTGGTTAAATGTTGGCATTCTCTTTCACCTCCTACGATTATAATAAGTTGCATATTTGCTGCCAATCTTGCCGGAACCCTCCTGTCCGGCCGCGTGTGACGGGAAATCTGCCGTAACTGTGCGCTTCCCATGCACGCTAGATTAGTTTATTACGAATAATCCCCCTTGTCAAGGGCTTTTTCCGCATTTTACCCCATTTTCTCCTATGCAGGTTACATTTCTCACCACGCCAGATTCTATAAAGCCTTTATTTGATCCGCATCTTGCAGAAAGCAGTTTCAAGACAGTCTGCCGTGACATATTCTCAGTTCAGAACCCCCGCGGTCAGTTCGTTCATCCATTTCCGCTTCTGCTCCATGGAAGAATGCACATAACGGTTCAGCGTGATATTCACATTGGCGTGACCCAGGATCTCACTTAGAGTCTTCACATCAAATCCCCTCTCTATACATCTGGTTGCAAATGTGTGCCGCAATGTATGAAAATTCGTTACTTCCAAATTGCATTCTCTCAGATATTTCTTGAAAATATTCTCCAGGGTTCTGGGCTCGATAAAATCATTGTCAAGCCCTGTCAGCACGAAGACGTCGCCGCTTCTGTACTTAAGTCTTCCCAGACGCTCCAGCATAAACGCCGGAATCGGAATATCCCGCACAGAACAGTTGCTCTTGGGCGAAGTGATGATGATCTTCGTCTTTCTGACCTTCTTGTCCCCATCCGTCTCATCTGTTTTATAATCCTGGATCCTCTGCATGGTAGTCCTCACCTGTAAGATTTCTTCCTTATATAATATATTCTCCTTCTTCAGCGCACATATTTCCCCCAGCCTCAGCCCCATGCAAAGGCTCAGAAGAATACCTGTCTTCTTAAGACTGTTATCCCTCATCAGGAAACGCTCCAGGCGCACCTGATGCCGCCTGTCAAGCACAGTCACCTCACTGTCGCAGTTCCTGACCCGGATCAGGTCGAAATGACATGGGACTTCCATATCCATAAGCGCCGCATAGCGGCAGATTTCTTTCAGCACGATCAGCATATCCTTCACGGTTTTCTCAGACAGTCCTCCTGCCCCGTTCTTTTTCCCCCGGCTTAACTTGTGCTGTACAAACCGTTCGATCACTTCTGTGGTCAGACAGTCCACCTGAACCTCTCCCAGCTGAGGTAGTATGTGATTTGTGGTCAGATTCACATATTTCACATACGTAGATTCCTTCACCCTCATCTTCGAGTTCTCCAGCCACTGTGGTGTAATTGTTTCGAGCCTTACATTTTTTCTCATTTGTATTCCATCCTCTCTTTTTTTCTAATGATTATATAAAAAGAGAGGACACGTGGCAGTATGCCACACAACTCTTTATTCACATGGCTTGTGAATGTACTTTCTAACCGAATGGAGTACTAGCTCGTTAGCGCGGGTCACGCAGAGCGCGATATGCTGCCGCCGCCTGCACAAGCCCCTTGAACAGCGGGTGGGCGCGGTTCGGTCTTGACTTGAATTCCGGATGGCCCTGTGTCCCTATGAAGTACGGATGCCCTCCAAGCTCGATCATCTCCACAATCTTTCCATCCGGCGACCGGCCGGACAGTACCATGCCGTGTTCCTCAAGTGCGGCCCGGTAATCATTATTCACCTCATACCTGTGCCTGTGACGCTCACTGATCTCTTCTGCCTGATAGAGCTTCTCCGCCAGGCTTCCTTCCTTGAGCACACACGGGTAAGCTCCCAGGCGGAGTGTACCGCCTAAGTCCACCACGCCGTCCTGGTCCGGCATCAATGCAATCACCGGATCCGGGGTATCCGGATGCAACTCTATGCTGTCTGCATCCTTAAGCCCAAGCACGTGCCGGGCATATTCCACAATCGCCATCTGCATGCCAAGGCAGATACCAAGGAACGGAATTCCCTGCTCCCTCGCATAGCGTATGGCCTGAATCTTCCCTTCCGTACCCCGCGTTCCGAAACCTCCGGGGACAAGAATACCGTCCACACACGCAAGCAGACCGTCCGCCCCCTTCTCTTCTATCTTCTCAGAATCCACCCAGCGTATCTTTACACTGGTGCGTTCCGCGATTCCTCCGTGCTTCAATGCTTCCACAACACTGAGATAAGCGTCATGAAGCTGTATATATTTCCCTACAATCGCAATCTCCACCTCCGCTTCCGGGTTCTTCAGATTGTAGACCATCTCCTTCCAGTCCCACAGATCCGGCGCAGGATCCGGCAGCGCCAGACACTCGCACACTACCCTTGCCAGATTCTCCTTCTCCATGGCAAGGGGCGCCTCGTAGAGATACTCCACATCCAGATTCTGCAGCACGTGACTCTTGGGGACATTGCAGAATAATGCAATCTTCGCCCTCAGTTCTTCCGGAAGCTCATGTTCGCTTCTGCATACCAGGATATCCGGCCACAGTCCCATCGCCTGCAGTTCTTTCACGCTCTGCTGGGTGGGCTTGCTCTTAAGCTCCCCCGAAGCCTTGAGATAAGGGATCAGGGTCACATGGATCAGCACGGCGTTCTCGTGCCCCACCTCATGCTGGAACTGGCGGATTGCTTCCAGAAAGGGCTGACTCTCAATGTCTCCTACCGTCCCGCCCACTTCGATGATCGCAATCCGCTCCTCATCCTGCGACGTTCCGTGATAGAATCTGCCCTTAATCTCATTGGTTATATGGGGAATGACCTGTACCGTCCCGCCCCCGTAATCTCCCCGGCGTTCCTTCTGAAGCACAGACCAGTAGATCTTTCCTGTCGTCACATTGGAATTCCAGTCCAGGCATTCGTCAATAAAACGCTCATAATGTCCCAGATCCAGATCCGTCTCCGTCCCGTCATCCGTCACATAGACCTCCCCATGCTGAATTGGATTCATGGTCCCCGGATCCACGTTGATATAAGGATCAAACTTCTGCATGGTTACCCGATACCCTCTGGCCTTCAGAAGCCGCCCCAGCGACGCCGCCGTTATCCCCTTTCCAAGGCCGGATACCACGCCGCCCGTCACAAATACATATTTTACCGCCATCCTGTCGTCCTCCTGAATATTTTATAAAAATAAAAAAGAGACAGAAATCCCCTACGAACTTCTGACTCCTTTGTCAATCCTGTCTACAATTAAATATTATGAACCCTCCGCAGGGATTTGTCAAATCTTTTCTAACGTACAGACGGACTCTTTTTACGCCCAAGCCTGACCTCTTCCATCTCCCGCGCCAGCTCTTCATCCATATGGTCAAACAGATAATTCTTCCCGGATTCCCGCCTCCTGACATATTCCTCCTGGATCTGCCGTCTTACATTCTCCACCTCTTCCCGGAATTCCCTCGATGAGATCAGTGTTCCACCCTGTCCAAGAGTGATAACCTGCTCCACCCCGTCAGAAGTCACCACCGTCACATGATATCTCCGTCCGATCTGATGCACTACTTTCTCGATATACTGATCCGCCGTCTCTGCCTGCTTCGTATATACCACATGAATATTGTGATACTTCTGGATCTCCAGGGCGTACCCTTCTACCTTGTATGCGTCAAATACCAGAATCACCGTACACTTCCGGAAGCCCTGGTAATTCGACAGGATATCCTTAAGCTTATCCCTTGCCGCCTCAATGTTCGCTTCCGCCAGCTCCTTCAAATCCTCCCATGCAAATATCACATTATACCCGTCCACCAGAAGATACTCCTTCACCGGCTCATCCTCCCGGCGGTACTTCTTCTTTGGCGCGCCGGCGACCTTCCGGGCGTAAGAGGGCGATTTTCTTTCCACCTTTCCGTAAGTACGGATAAATATTTCTTCCAGTTCCTTCTCTTCTTCCCTGCCAAGACCGGCGCGTGTATCTCCCCCGCCCGCGATCTCCATCCCCCTCATAGGATTGAGCCCCGACGATCCATCCGACTTTGCCCGGGTCTCAGATTCCTTCTTGAACGTACTCTCCATATGCATATATTCCGGCACCTGATCCCACGGCACAACAAATCCCGCTCCATGGGCACAGAACACCGAGCCTGCCGGATTCGTAAGATCACGCTCCGGATCGTACCCTTTCTCTTCTATGACCTCCTTAGCATTATGGCACGGTTCATACCCGCGGAAGGTAAGGGTCAGCTTCCCCCGTCCTCTCGTGTAGCTGTTCACTTCAATCTGGTAATCCCGTATCTCCCCGACCGGCGCCTTGCCCGTTAGCACGGACATCTCCCCGCATATCTCAGGCCCTTCAAACTCTCCCGGCATCTTCTGGATATCATTCATGGCCCGGCCGACCAGCTCCGACGGTACTTCAATCCGGAAATCATAATATGGTTCCAGCAAAATGCTTCCGGCCTGCATCAGTCCCTGGCGCACCGCCCGGTAAGCGGCCTGCCGGAAATCTCCGCCTTCCGTATGCTTAAGATGCGCCCGGCCTGCCGTCAGCGTAATCTTAAGATCCGTGATCACGGAACCTGTCAGCACGCCCCGGTGCTCCCGCTCCGCCAGGTGGGTCTGTATCAGCCGCTGCCAGCTGCGGTCCAGCACATCCTCGCTGCAGTCCGTATCCAGTACAAGCCCGCTCCCCGGCTCCCCCGGCTCCAGCAGAAGATGTACTTCCGCATAATGGCGCAGAGGTTCAAAATGTCCGACCCCCTCTGCCGCCCTCGTTATCGTCTCCTTATACACAATATTTCCCGTATCAAAGGTTACCTCCGTATGATAACGCTCCAGGATCAGACTCTTAAGAACCTCTGTCTGCACCGCGCCCATCAGCTGCGCATAGATCTCACCCAGTTCTTCGTTCCACACGATCCGAAGCATCGGATCCTCTTCTTCCATTTGTTTCAGATTCTTAAGCATCGTATGGGCGTCACACCCCTCCGGCAGATGAACCCGGTAATTCAATACCGGTTCCAGTAAGGCCGGGCGGGATTCGCTCTCCATCCCCAGCCCTTCCCCCGGGTACGTCTGGTCAAGTCCGGTCACGGCGCAGACGCACCCGGCCGGCGCCTCTTTTACCGTCTCATACTTCTCCCCCGAATAGATACGGATCTGGTTGACCTTTTCCTCCCATTGCCGCGCGGCGTCCGGGCCGGACGTCAGAATATCCTTTACCCTGAGGCGCCCGCTGGTTATCCGCATATGCGTCAGACGGTTCCCCCGGGAATCCCGGGATATCTTATATACCTTCGCACCGAAACCGCCTCCGCTTCGCAGATCTGCATCCCGGCCGGCCGCATCCCGCGCCCCATGTCCTGACACCGCCCACGCTCTTGCATACCGCCGCATCCCTTCCAGAAGCTCCTGCACCCCCTTAAGTCTGAGCGCCGATCCGAAATAGCACGGATAGACCTTCCGCTCTGCAATCAGCCGGACGACGGTCTCATCCTTAATACTTCCGCTCTCCAGATATTCCTCCAGCACAGCGTCCTCGCACATGGCAAGCTCTTCAAAGCGCGCCTCGTCTCCTACGTCAAAGGCGACGCAATTTTCGTCCAGCGTACTCCTGATCTCCGTCAGAAGCTTCTCCCTGTCCGTCCCCTCCTGATCCATCTTATTGATAAAAAGGAACACAGGAATCCGGTAACGCCGAAGAAGAGTCCACAGCGTCCGGGTATGTCCCTGCACGCCGTCCATGCCATTGACGACCAGAACCGCATAATCCAATACCTGGAGTGTACGCTCCATCTCCGTAGAGAAATCCACATGACCCGGAGTATCCAGAAGCGTCACCCGGCTGCCGCCCAAGTCGAACACTGCCTGCTTGGAGAAGATCGTGATCCCCCGGCTGCGTTCCAGCTCGTAAGTATCCAGATAGGCATTCTTATGATCCACACGGCCTAATTCCCGGATACGGCCGCTCAGATACAGAATCCCCTCCGACAGCGTCGTCTTTCCCGCATCCACATGGGCCAGCAGGGCAGTACATATATATTTCTCTGGTTTATTTTCTGATGTCTCCATCGAAAATACCCCCTTCTGTGCAATAGTCATTTTGATAATATAACCACTATCATAGCACAGAAAGGGGGATTCGTCGATAAGGAAAGTTTGCATACCGCACTGCCCGGTTAAGTGCAATTGTAATTTTTTTCACAAAGCCCGTGTATTTTTGCCTCCTGTATGCTATAATTTATAAGGCGCACACCGCTGATCAGCTCTTGCTGATGGCAGACAATATTACAAAAAGAACAGGAGTGATTACCAATGGATATTACAAACGATATTAAATATGTTGGCGTGAACGACCATGAAGTCGATCTGTTCGAGGGCCAGTATGTGGTCAGGAACGGAATGTCCTATAATTCATATGTAATCATGGACGAGAAGGTGGCCGTGATGGACACGGTCGACGCACGCTTCACCCATGAATGGCTGGATAATATCGAGGCTGTTACTGGTTCCCGCAAACCGGACTATCTGATCGTACAGCATATGGAACCGGATCATTCTGCCAATATTGCGAATTTCATGAATGTATATAAGGATACGAAGATTGTTTCCTCTGCCAAGGCATTTGTCATGATGAAGCAGTTCTTCGGTACGGATTTTGCGGACCGTCAGATTGTCATCGGAGAAGGCGGCACGCTCTCGCTTGGCAGGCATGAGCTGACCTTCGTCACCGCACCGATGGTACACTGGCCGGAGGTTATCGTTACCTACGACAGCCTCGATAAGGTACTGTTCTCCGCAGACGGCTTCGGCAAGTTCGGAGCTCTGGACGTGAAGGAAGACTGGGCCGATGAAGCCCGCCGTTATTATATCGGAATCGTGGGCAAATACGGCGCGCAGGTACAGCGTCTTCTCAAGAAGGCTTCCACTCTGGATATCCAGACCATCTGTCCTCTGCACGGACCTGTACTCAAGGAGAATCTGGGATATTATCTCGGACTCTACAACACCTGGTCCTCCTACAATGTAGAGAACACCGGAATCGTCATCGCCTACACCTCCGTATACGGCAACACAAGGAAGGCCGTGGAGACTCTTGCAGGCAAGCTGCGCATGAAGGGCTGTCCGGAGGTCATCGTTCACGACCTTGCACGCTGCGACATGTCGCAGGCAGTGGCAGATGCGTTCCGTTACGGCAAATTAATCCTTGCCACCACAACCTACAATGCAGACATCTTCCCGTTCATGCGTGAATTCATTGAGCATCTGACCGAACGGAGCTTCCAGAACCGTTTCGTCGGACTGATCGAGAACGGATCCTGGGCGCCGCTTGCCGCCAAGACCATGAAGCAGATGTTAGAAGGCTGCAAGAAGCTTACCTTCGCAGACACCACCGTCCATATCCACTCCGCGCTGGATGACGAGAGCAATGCACAGCTTGACGCCCTGGCGGATGAGTTCTGCAAGAATTATCTGGCACAGCATGACGAGACTGCTGACAAGAACGACCTTACAGCGCTGTTCAAGATTGGTTACGGACTCTATGTAGTTACCTCCAACGACGGTAAGAAGGACAACGGCCTCATCGTCAATACGGTTACACAGGTGACCAACACGCCGAACCGGATTGCCGTAACGATCAACAAGGATAATTACTCCCATCACGTGATCAAACAGACCGGCATCATGAATATCAACTGCCTGTCCACTGACGCACCGTTCAGGATATTCGAGAATTTCGGTTTCCAGAGCGGACGGACCGTGGACAAGTTCGCCGGCTGCTCACCGCTTCGTTCTGACAACGGACTGGTGTTCCTTCCAAGATACATCAACTCCTTCATGTCCCTGAAGGTGGAGCAGTATGTGGATCTGGATACACACGGAATGTTCATCTGTACCGTCACAGAGGCCCGGGTAATCTCCAATGTAGAGACTATGACCTACAATTACTACCAGAGCAATGTAAAACCAAAGCCGGAGACCGAGGGCAAGAAGGGCTACGTATGTCTTGTATGCGGCTACATCTACGAAGGCGACGAACTCCCCGACGATATCGTATGCCCCCTCTGCAAACACGGAGCAGCAGATTTCGAGAAGATTTAATTGGGGTTCGTTCACCGGTACGCTGCCCGGCCTGCGTTGCCATGCATCCGGCAGAATCTGTCAGCGGCAGGTTCTGCCGGAGAAGAAAGGCATCTTGGGGCTTTCGTCCCCCGAACCCTATCCCACCCTTACAACTCCCTCCATTTACCGCTCCCCCAGATCCCCATTGGCCGGATTATCCAGTAATTTCCCAAACCCGTCAAAGCGTGATCCATGGCAGGGGCAGTCCCAGGAGTGTTCTTCCTTATTCCATTTCAATGCGCACCCCATATGCGGACAGCGTTTTGCGGAGACGGTAAGAAGATTCTTAACGGCGTGGTATCCGTTCACGAACAGCTGCGGCTTTATCATATTTCTGGACGGCTGGAATACTGGAGCATATGGATTCTCCTTTCCAAGGATCAGATCGGTCAGAAGCATCGCCGACACCATAGAGGACGTCATTCCCCATTTATTAAATCCTGTCGCCACGTAACATCCCGGCATATTCCGGGAATACGGGCCGATATACGGAATCCCGTCCAGCGTCATACAGTCCTGGGCCGCCCAGTAATATCTCTCGTCCAGATTCGGATAGTAGAGTCTGGCACAGTTCCTGAGTACCTCCCAGTTTCCTCCCTTTCCGCCGGTCCGGTGACTCCCGCCTCCTATAAGCAGATAATTCTTATAATTCCGAAACGACATCCCGCCCGCCGCCTCGTCGATATACATCCCGTCCATCCGGGGACCGTTCTCAAGCGCAATCACATAAGACCGGTCCTGATACATCTTAAGCGGGTATAAGCCATGCTTATTATCTATGGGAAAATGCGTCGCAAATATCAGCTTCTGGAAGGTAATCTCTCCATGGTCGGTCACTGCCTTATTCTCCGACAGTTCCTTTACAAAAGTCTCTTCATATATATTCAATTTCCGGGCAAGACTGCCGGCAAATTTCAGCGGATGAAACTGCGCCTGCTCCGGAAATCCCACTGCCCCAACGGTCTCAAAGGGAAGCGGGGAATCTTCCGTCACCCGGGCAGGAATCCCCAGACGAGACAGCGCGTCTGCCTCCTCTTCCAGTCTTCTCCTGTCATTCTTCGAATAGACATAGGCCGTCCTCTGTTCAAAATCGCAGTCAATCTCTTTGCAAAGCACGGCAAACTTACGCACCGCCTCCTGATTGGCATCCAGATACATCTGCGCCCTCTCATTTCCCACACTTTTCAACAGCCGGTGGTAGTTAAGCCCGTGCTGGGCCGTGATCTTTGCCGTCGTATTCCCTGTGACGCCCGAGCAGATGGTCTTCCTCTCGGCAAGCACATAGTCTACATTCTCCTCCTGCAGGAAATATGCGCACAGTATTCCCGCAAGCCCGCCTCCTATGATCAGCACATCCGTATTGATATTTCCCGCAAGCTTCTTGAAACGCGGCAGTTCGTTGTCCTTACTCCAGATTGAATCCATATATACCACCTTTATTCCTCCGTCCTGTCATTTTCCTTTTTCCTCTCATTTTGTCTGTATATCACAGTTTTCCTCTTTTCCATCTGCCCACCCTGCCGCCTGTAATTCCCGCGCCTGTCTGCTATTTCTGCCGGCAAAAAAGCATACTTCCATCTTTCCTTATTCTGTACATACACAAGAAAAATATACAAAAAGCAGATTTAACTAAATTTTCCCATAATTTTCTATCATTGTGACGAATGACTTTTCTGACAGGCATGGTATAATTTGGATAAAGCGCAATAAAGGAGGCAAGAAGATACCTATGGGAATCATTTTCAATGAAAAACACAAAACTATCACTCTACATACGAGACATACATCTTATCAGATGAAGATCGGCAATCTTAACTACCTTCTTCATCTGTATTACGGACCATCCATCCACGATGCCGACATGTCCTACCAGATCATGCAGTATGACCGTGGATTCTCAGGCAACCCTTACGAGTCCAGAGACGCGCGGACATTCTCACTGGATGCACAGCCCCAGGAGTTCAGCACACAGCAGCAGGGAGATTTCCGCACGGCAAGTATCGAAGTCGTCAATGCAGACGGGAGTTACTCTTATCACGGCAAGACCACAGACTTCAAGATCCGGGACGGCAAATACCAGCTTGACACTCTCCCCTGCACATTTGCCACAGAAGCTGACACCGCCGATACGCTGGAGATCACACTGACTGATAAGGTTACGAATGTGCAGGTCATACTTCTGTACAGCGTAT
>CAMSTW010000092.1 GCA_947063855.1 uncultured Dorea sp. | reverse complement strand
ATTTTCGCAGAGTATCTTACTCTACGAAAATTTTCATTTAGAAGCCTTCCCGAAGCTTCGTCCGAAGTAATTCTCATTTAAATTTATTCCATAGAACGTAAACATGGATAAAAATCCCCACTTGAACTTATTTCACAGAAACTTCCCGTAAAAAAGAAATAAAATCTACCTCGAACAAAAAGGAAAAATGTGATAAACTAATCACAACAATCCCTATCGTTAAAAATCAATCCGCAGGAACATGAGGAGGTCATAAAATGTCTAATATAAAACAACAATACCTCGAAGAACTGAAAAAACAGCTGCTATATGAGATGAAAACAGAAAAACGCGGTGGCATCTACGGTCTGGCCCAGCGCACAATGGCCTACAATTCCAACCGGATTGAAGGCAGTACGCTTACCGAACGCCAAACTGCAAGTATGTTTGAGACGGGTACAATCAGTAACGATGACGACTTGTTCATCCGCACAAAGGACATCGAAGAGATGACAGGCCACTTCCGCATGTTCAACCAGACACTCCAGACGCTTACCGAACCGTTGAGCATAGCTATCATCAAACAAATGCACTATAATTTAAAAGTAGGGGTATTTGAAGATGTTGCAAATGGCTATCCGTGCGGAGAATTTAAAAACAGGAAAAACTATGTGTCTACTATCACCACAACACTTCCCGAAGATGTACCGGCACATATGGAAGAACTGATAAGCAGATATACCAGGATACAGTCGCCCGCATTAGAAGATCTTGCCGCATTCCATGCCGAATATGAACATATTCACCCCTTCCAGGACGGGAACGGCCGCACCGGCAGGATGATTTTGTTCAGAGAATCTCTAAAGCATGGCATGATACCGGTTATTATACGTAATGAAAACAAAGCCGCATATGTCCGCTGCCTGAACGACGCACAGACAAAAGGCGATTTGAAGAATTTGACAAAATATTTTGAAGAAGAACAAGATGCATTCTACAAAGAAACAATAGCAATAATACTGCCGTATGATATGATAAAATAATTCTAAGGCTGCCGTAAAACGTCCGCCATACACAATATACCATATTCAGATTGCGCGAATCTTATCCCTATATTGTGTATAAGCTGCTTCTTACGCCAGCCCTTGTATTGTGTATAAGCTACATCTTGCAGGCAACAATCCCTATACTATATGGCCTTACAGCATCTCAATAAACGCCGCAATCCTGGTATTCAGCTGCCCGATATCTGCCTGGGAATAATCCGTCTCCACGTTAATGTATGGAATCCCCTTCTTCTCATTCACGAATCTGCGGATGGACAGAGTCTCTACATTATATGTATGACAGGCCTGAAGCGTCATCTCCACCACGCCGTCCACCTTATACTCATCAATCAGCCGTCCAAGCAATTCCAGGCGGTTCGGATTCGGCGTCATCACAGAACATCCGATATCCAGATAACGCCTTGCCAGTGCGTCGTATACGTCCGGGTTATCCTCATCCACCAGCTTGTCGATAGATTTGGCTCCGGTACAATTCTCATATGTGATTACCACGCCGCCATTCTCTTCTACGGCCTTGATCACCTTCTCCGTCGCCCCTCCGATCGGACATCCGCTGATCAGGATACGCGGCTTCTTATCCAGCATCTTGCCCTCTGCATATTCCTTCTCAATCTTCTCCACCAGTGCGTCGACTTCTGCCGGGATTGCCTTCCGGTCGAACTTGAAGGTACTTCCATACAGCACCTTGAACAGATCCTGACCTGTGATCGGCGCCGGGTCGTTCCTCATCACCTCATACAGCCTCTTCAAAGACCTCCTGCCGGCATTATTGATCTTAATCGCCTCGCGGATATCATCCTCCGTAATCGTAACATCGAACTTCTTCTCCAGATACTCCTTGAAACGGACAATCTCGCTTTTCCACAGCTTAAGCGCTTCCTCACTCTGGGTATTCGGCAGTTCCATCAGGAATACATCCTTGAACTCTGACATATATTCATACATCTTCTTCTTACCGTCACAGGTGGTCTCGCCCACAACAACATCCGAGAAGTAGAAGAACGGACACTTATCTGTCTTGGCAAATCCATAACTGGACTTGATCAGCGGACACAGGTTCTTAGGCAGATCCTTCTCCGCCTCCGCAATCGTCTCGTCAGACGTAGAACATAAGCCCACCGTCGCGGCTCCCATCGCCATTGCGATCTCCTGCGGGAAATAGGTGCAGTACGCCCCGACCACCGGCACTCCCTCATCCTTCAGTTTCTTAACCGCCAGGAAGGAGTTCTTCCTCTGCTCCGCGAACTCTTCAAATACTTCTGGTAAATCCTTGATAATCTCCATATGTTTCCTCCTCATTTCTTAAGTACCCCAGCTGCCCGCAAAACCGGCAATCTGATCCTGCAAGACGGCTCTGTAATCTCTTCTACCATCATACCACTTAAGAGGATTGACATAAAATTGAAAATATTGATAATGCAAGCTATATATAGAAATATTCTATTCTATTCGATAAGATAACGGCTTAGTTCCTCAGCCAATGCATAATCCCCTTTGTAAAGCTCTACATAATCCCTGCATACCTCTTATAGTATTCGAACGCCGACGGAACCGGATATTCTGCCCCGATCTCCTCCGCCTTTATAAACAAAAACCCCTCCGCATTCGTCTGTTCCAGCTCATCCACGATAACCTCATATCCCGTCATATGCCATTCGATATGGCTGAAAATATGCTTCGCGCCCCCAAGCTCCTTGATCCGCACCGGCGAAAGCCCGATCTCCTTGCTGTATGCAGCAGCCTCCTCCATACACATGCGGCCTTCCACATTCGGGAATTCATACAGAGAAGCAAGCAGACCTTTGGGAGGCCGTTTCCGGATCGCAAGCCTCTTTCCATCCTTGAACAGAAATACCGTCCGCTCTTCCACCTTTCTTGCCTTACCTCTGCTCTTCACCGGAATCTCCGAGACCAGCCCCCGCTTTCCCGCCTCACAGAAGTCATATAACGGGCATTCCCCGCACTTCGGTTCTCCGTTGGGTACGCACACGATCGCGCCAAGCTCGATAAGCCCCTGGTTAAAATCACCGGCCGCATCCTCCGGAATCAGCGGCTTTAGCAAATCCTCTATCTTCTTGCGCACACTCTGCTTCGCGATATCTTCCCTGCTGCCTGTAAGGCGGGATATAACCCGCAATACATTACCGTCCACCGCAGGCTCAGGTATCCCGTATGCAAATGCACTGATCGCGCCCGCCGTGTAATTCCCGATTCCTTTAAGCGAGTGAATCTCCTCATAAGTATCCGGGAACACTCCGTGATAGTCCATCATGACCTGCTGCGCCGCCTTCTGCATATTACGCACCCGGTTATAATATCCCAGGCCCTCCCACAGCTTCAAAAGCTTATCCTCCCCGGCCTCCGCCAGATCCTTTACCGTCGGGAGTTCTTTTAAAAAACGTTCGTAGTAGGACTTTACAGCCTCCACCCGCGTCTGCTGCAGCATAATCTCCGATACCCACACCCGATAGGCGTCCGCATTCCTGCGCCAGGGAAGATCCCGCTTGTGATCCCGATACCACTCTACTATAACTTCCCCCAGTTTATTTCCCTGCGTGAGGCCATCTGCATCCGCCCGGGCCACAGCCTTGCAGCATCCCACTTCACCCGGCGCATGCTCCCCAGACCCGCACTCCTTTTCACCTGGCGTCATATCCCCAAGCGCCACCGGCACCTCATCCTCTATATGGATATAATCCTTCTTAACCTCGCAGTCATACGCCAGGACATGAACGCCGGCCTCCGACGCGTCAAGAAGCGCCTCGCCAAAGGCCGGGTGTGTATCCATATTCGGCGTAAAGTACCTGACGCCCTTCATCTGTACCACGAAGAAGACGTACGCCTCATACCCCTCCTTCACAGCCTCCTTCAATTCCTCCACATGCTTCACCGCCCGGGCACTCGGCGCGTCCGGGAATCTCACCACGCCGTCCTCCTCAAGCGTCACCCCCTTTACCTCGATAAATATCTTCTTTCCATCCGCCTCCACATACAGATCGAACCGGGAACTGCCATAGGTATATTCCGGACGGATCCCGGTTATCTCTTCAAACAGATGCCCCTCTTCAAGCCACTCCCTGACCAGCCGATTGGGAACCTGGGAGTCCATATTGACCATACGCTCTCCCTTCTCCGCCGCGATAAGATCCCATCTGGTCTTCCGTGCCGGGTTGTCCGACTCCTGTACATATACAGACGCGCCCGGCGTCAGCAGTTCCGCGCAGCGCCCCGTATTCTTCACATGGACAGTCTCCCGCCTTCCTTCTATATCAATGTATGCGATAAAGCGGTTCGGGCGCTCTATGAAGCTTCCTTTTTGTATATTGCTGTAATGCATCTATATTTCTTCCTTCCCCTGCAAAATCTTCATATTAAAGAATCTTCCCAGCGGCTATTTCTGCGGCGACATTCTCCCGTCTTCCTCCTTCTCAAGATAAGGCCGGAACAACCGGTACAACATCAAGGAATTCACATACGCCGTAAGCCCGAACCCAAAGAAAAACCAACAGCACGCCCACAGAGGCATTAACTTGTAATCCTGATATGTCATATACATTGGAAAAACCGAGACAATCAACATCAGTACTGTATATGGGAACCGCATGAAGGCAAAGATAAATGCATTCTTAATCTGCGACGCCGTATTACTGGAAAACGCAGCAATCACAGGAAAAACATACAATGCAAAAATAACCAGCAATACAGCCACACCCTCCGACAGGATCATCAAAACATTCCCGGCCTCTCCTGATTCCGATCCAAGGAACCGGATATTCGTAACCAGAACAAATCCGACCGCCGCAATCCCAAGCCAGATGATGATTGACTGGACAAAATTCTCCTTAAAAGCACGAAAAAATGTCTTTATAGTGCCATAGCTGTTCCCCTTCACCGTCCGCAGGGTACAGTGATACAGCGCAGTAAGCGACGGCCCGATGGTCACCAACGGGATAGAGCACAGGATAAACAGAAGATTGGCAACGACAATATCTCCGATATTATTCAGAAATTCATGTACAATATTATCTTGATTCATCAAATTCATAGGAATTCCCCCTTCTAAAAACATAGAATTATTGTAGCATTTACGCATAAATCTTGTAAAGCAAAAAAAGCAAAACAAGACATGGAATAATGTTCGTAATATTTCTGTGAAATGTTTGACATGCTGCTCAATTTGTCGAAAAAACACAGCAATGTGCAATACGTTTCTTTTGAACTGCAAAGATTTCTTTGTGCGTATTTTTCATTTATGTGGTAAAAATAGTTAAAAAAGTAACGAAATCCTGCAAATAACTAACATTTTTCCATAATTTCGAAACATGATACCATTTAACATTATTCCATGTACAGATATAATAAATATCATGACAGCGCTGGTAAAAAACATGTCAAATTGACGAAACCAATTTAAAGGAGGAGAAATTATGAAGTTTAAGAAGTTAACAGCATTATGTTTGGCTGGAGCAATGGTACTCTCTACTGTAGCATGCGGAGGCGGCGGAAGCGACTCTGGCAACTCTGACGGCGGCGACGGTGACTCCGGCAGTTCTGAAGGCGGCGAACTCTCTATTTCTATCTGGGATACGAACCAGGAGCCTGGTATCAATGAGATCCTCGCTGATTTTACAGAGGAGACCGGAATCAAGACGAAACTTACTGTTGTTAAGTGGGACGAGTACTGGACGATGTTGGAAGCAGGTGCGCAGGGTGGTTCCCTTCCGGATGTATTCTGGATGCACTCCAACGAGAGCGAGAGATATATGTCCAACGACATGCTTCTTGACTTAACAGATAAGATTGCAGACAGCGACCTTATCGATCCTGCGAATTACCCGGAAGATATCTGGGGACTTTACACACACGAAGATAAGTATTATGCAGTACCTAAAGACGTAGATACCATCGCTCTGTGGTACAACAAGACGATGTTTGACGAGGCCAAGCTTGATTATCCTACGGCAGACTGGACATGGGACGACATGTTCGAGGCTGCAAAGAAGCTGACCAAGGAAGACGGAAGCCAGTATGGCCTTGCTCTTCGGAATGATAACAATCAGGCTGGTTACTACAACATGATCTACGATAACGGCGGATTTGTTATTGATGACGACAAGACAAAGTCCGGATGGGATGATCCAAAGACAATCGAAGCTATGGAGCAGGTTGAAGAGTTCATTAAGGCCGGCGTTATGCCTTCCATGGAGACAATGTCCGAGAACGGCGAAGATGTATTGTTCCAGTCAGGTAAGGTTGCAATGGTACTTCAGGGATCCTGGATGCTGGCAGCTTACAGAGACAACGAGTATACGGCAGAGAACTGTGATTGCGTAGAGCTTCCAAAGAGCGCTACAACAGACAGACGAGTTTCCATCTACAATGGTCTTGGATGGGCTGCATCTGCGAATGGAAGCAATACAGAGAACGCGTGGAAGCTGATTGAGTACTTAGGTTCAGAAGCAGCTCAGAAGAAGCAGGCAGAGCTTGGCGTAACGATGTCCGCATACACAGGAACATCTGATGCATGGGCAGATTCTGCAGACTTCAATCTGGAAGCATACTTGAACATGATGGATGACATGGTAATCCGTCCATACTCCAAGTCAACTGTTACATGGGAGAACGAGGACAACGAGATCCTGAAAGACGTATACACAGGCGACAAGAGCATGAAGGATGCCTGCAAAGAGATGGCAGACCAGATGAACGAGAAGTTAGCCGAGGAATAAGCACAAATTGGGGGATTTGATTCCAGGGCTTTTAAGAAACTGTCATTGATAGCTTTTCTGAATACCAAGACATGAATACCGCGGGCAGATGTTCTCATCTGCCCGTATAAAAAAAGGAGTGAGTCAAATGACTAAGAATGGGAAACCTGCTATGACAGGCAGGGAAAAAAGTGAATTGCTTTGGGGCTGGCTGTTTATCCTTCCGACAGTCATCGGTTTGATCATATTAAATATCATCCCTATCATTCAGACAATCTACCAGAGTTTTTTCAAGACTGGTGATTTTAGAAAGGGAAATATTTTCGTAGGAATTGAAAATTATTCAAAGGTTTTTGGAGACGCAGAAGTCTGGCAGTCTCTGATCAACACATTAAAATATGCAATTGTTGAAGTTCCGTTTTCTATTGTGATTGCCCTTGTTCTGGCAGTTCTGCTCAATAGAAAGATGAAGGGACGTTCCGTATACCGGACGATCATCTTCCTTCCTATGGTTGCGGCTCCGGCGGCGGTTGCCATGGTATGGAGATGGTTATTCAACTCTGACTTTGGTCTTATCAACAACGTGTTCCATGTGCATGTAAAATGGGTATCCGATCCTAAGATTGCTGTATTTGCCGTTGCTGTCATCGGTGTATGGTCCATCCTCGGATACAACATGGTACTGTTCTTGTCCGGTCTTCAGGAGATTCCGGGAGACTACTATGAAGCAGCTCAGATTGACGGTGCAACAGGTATCAAGAGTTTCTTCCACATTACGATTCCATTACTTTCTCCAACGATTTTCTTCGTGCTTGTGACACGTGTAATCGGCGCTCTTCAGGTATTCGACCTGATGTACATGGTAATGGACAAATCCAACCCTGCTCTCGACAAGACGCAGTCACTTGTTTACTTATTCTATAAGTATGCGTTTATCAACAAGAACATGGGTTATGGTGCAACTATCGTCGTTCTCCTGCTCGTCATCACCATGATCGTTACGGTCTTCCAGATGATCGGCCAGAAGAAATGGGTATTCTACAATTAAAGGAGGGCAAACAGAATGGATAGTATGGAAAGAAATAGAAAAATCGTTACTGTCGTTATACATGTTGTGTTGATCCTTGTATCGATTACGATGCTGATTCCTTTTATCTGGATGATCCTTACCGCATTCAAGTCAGTCACAGAAGCGACGTCTGTTGACCCGTTTGTTATCTTACCAACCGTATGGAGAAAGGATTCATTTACCGCGGTTATGCAGAACATGAACTTCCTGGTTCTGTACAAGAACACACTGCTGTTGATTTTCTTCCGTGTTGTATGCGCGGTTCTGACAGCGACAATGGCTGGTTATGCATTCGGACGTCTTCACTTTAAGGGAAGAGACGCCTGTTTCTCACTGGTTCTGTTCCAGATGATGGTACCGGCACAGATCTTCATCATTCCTCAGTACCTGATGATTAGCAAGGCCGGAATGTTGAATACAATCTTTGCCCTGGTATTCCCGGGTATGGTTACCGCATTCGGTACCTTCCTTCTCCGTCAGGGATATATGGGACTTCCCAATGACCTTGAGGAAGCAGCAAGACTCGATGGCTGTAACATCGGCCAGACCTTCCTCCACATCATGGCCCCGCTTACAAGGTCCAGTATGGTGGCGTTGGGTATCTTCACCGCGGTGTTCGCATTCAAAGACCTGATGTGGCCTATGATCGTTAACACAGATAAGGATATGCTGGTACTTTCCTCTGCTCTGGCTAAGATGCAGGGACAGTATGTATCCAAGTTCCCGGAATTGATGGCGGCGTCACTGATTGCATGTATTCCTATGATTGTGATTTATGTTATCTTCCAGAAGCAGTTTATCGAAGGTATCGCTACGAGCGGCGGTAAATTGTAAAAAGTTCTACATAATACCAGCGCATAATAACGGGGTAGCCTTTCAAAGACTACCCCCGAATTTTAGATAGACAAGGATCTCATATATTCATTTTTGTTCTCGTACTCGACAAGCTTCTCCGGTGCATCCCGAAAAGCCGTAGGACTGACGCCGTACTGTTGCTTGAACATCTTCGAGAACGCAAGTGGATCGGTATATCCAACTTGAACCGATATGGTATTGATTGGAAGCATCGTCTCCCTGAGCAGAGACAATGCCTTATCGAGCCTAAGATTGATCAGGAACTTCTGCGGTGACATGTTCAGAATCTTCCTGAAAGAATTCGTCAGATAACTGCGGTTAATCCCGATATAATCCGCCAGATCATTGACTTTGATCTTATGCGCGTAATTCTTCTGCATATAGTCTATCGCCTGCTCTACATAGACAGCACAGGGATAATCATAGCTGTTACGGCTGGGCCCCGGATTAGAGACGCCGCAATCTTCAATCAATGTGCTGAAAAACCGCATCAGTTCGCTGCTCCTTCTCAGCTCGTTCGCATATGTAAGCTGATGAGCCTCAAGGATATGCTGGATACATTCCAGAAGCGCATCCATATTCTGGAGTGTGATTACAGGATTCTCGGGCATGAATCCTGCATTGGTCACACACGCGTGGGCCTTGGCTCCGTTGAATCCAATCCACGCATAAGACCATGGGCACTCATTGTCGGCTTCATACTCCGTATCCATACCCGGATAGATGAGAAAAGCCATGTTCTCTCCGATTTCATAATGGCTGTCTTCGCATCGGAACGTGCCCTTGCCCTTAGTAACAAGATGAATCACATATTCTGTGCGGACATGTGGGCCAAAATGGTGACCGCATTCCACATCTTCCATACCACAATAGCTCAGGTAAAGATCCACAGAACGTCTCTGGAGATCTTCCAGGCACTTGTATCGTACGGAATTAGTAAAACCTACTTCAAATTCCATATAACAGCCCCCTTTTTATTGACATATATGCATATTGACATCTGCACATATAGACATATAATACTATTATACGTGATAACAAGAGGTTTTTCAACATTAAAATCAGGAGGTATAAAATGTCAATTGTATTTCACGAAAAAACAAACATATTTCACTTAAGCAACAACGAGGTCAGTTACCTGATCAGAGTCATGGAAAACGGGCAATTGGAGAATCTATATTACGGAAAAGCCTTGAAGGACAGGGAGGATTTCTCCTATATGCACGAAGAAGTAATGCGTTCCCAGATGTCCATCAATGTACCGGAGCCGGGCACCCTGTCCATGCATTACACCAGGCAAGAGTATCCGTCATACGGTACGGGCGATTACCGCAGCCCTGCATTCTCCATCCTTCAGGAGAACGGAAGCAGGATATCGAACTTTGTATATGCCGACCACAGTATCTTTACGGGGAAGAAGAGTCTTAAACCGCTGCCGGCAGTCTATGTGGAAGAGGATAACGAAGCCGCCACGCTTGAGATTACTCTGCATGACGAACTGACAGACACCGATCTCGTACTTTCTTACACAATATTCGAAGCGTATCCTGTAATCACCAGAAG
>CAMSTW010000091.1 GCA_947063855.1 uncultured Dorea sp. | reverse complement strand
GGATTCTTCTTTTTTGCTCTACAAGGGGGAAAAACCGCTATTTCCCGACAGCCCCTTAATTCCATATTCGCTGCGGTCAGGTAAGACTGCACATTCTAACCCTTTTTACAGATATCCTCAATCCGATCCAATTCTTCCTGTGTAAACTTCGTCTGACGCGCCGCAGAGATATTCTCAACAATCTGTTCCGGCTTCGAGGCGCCGATCAGCACGGAGCAGACTTCGTCATCCTTCAGCACCCAGGAAAGCGCCATCTGCGCCAGCGTCTGTCCCCGCCGGCCCGCAAGCTCATTCAGGCGCCTGATCTGCTCAACCCGCTCCTTTGTAAGATCCGACGCATGGAGGAAACGGTTGTCCCTTGCAATCCTGCTGTCTGCCGGGATGCCGTGCAGATACTTATCCGTAAGCATTCCCTGTGCCAGCGGGCTGAACGCGATGATTCCCACGCCGGTCTCCTTACAGTATGCCTTCACCCCATCCTCTTCGATCGTCCGGTCGAAGATCGAGTACTTCCTCTGGTTCACGATCACCGGGCAATGCTGTTCTCTTAAGAATCTCACTGCCTCCCGGGTATACTCCTTATCATAGTTCGACACGCCTATGTAGAGCGCCTTACCGCTCCTTACGATATCCGCAAGCGCCGTCAGCGTCTCCTCAAGAGGCGTCTCCTTGTCCATACGGTGATGGTAGAAGACGTCTACATAATCAAGCTTCATGCGCCTTAAGCTCTGATCGATGCTCGCCATCAGGTACTTCCTGCTTCCAAAGTCTCCGTAAGGGCCTTCCCACATGTCATACCCCGCCTTCGTCGTGATCAGAAGCTCGTCCCGGTAAGGCGCGAAATCATCCTTCATAAGCCTCGCCAGACTCTCCTCCGCGCTCCCGTATATGGGGCCGTAGTTATTCGCCAGATCGAACAGCGTGATGCCATGGTCAAACGCCGCCCGGCACATAGCCCTCATGTTGTCATAGTTATCCTTCGATCCAAAATTGTGCCAGAACCCCAGCGATACCGCCGGGAATTTCAGCCCGCTCCTCCCCACACGATTGTATATCATCTTCTCATAACGTCCCTGGTCTGCCGTGTAAATATTCGGATGATCCATCTCATTACCTCTCTTTCTTTCCCTATCGGTTTTGCATATCTGCGTGATTCCTTTTCCAGACAGTCTCTTAACATTATAAAAGATGTATAAAAATAAAGCAATAACACAAAAAATTATATAATTCGCCCTTTCTTTTTGTTACAATAGAGTTACTCTTACACCCACGCCAATTATACCGCCAATTGATGTGGAGCCAATACAGTTCACGACCAATAGAAGCAACAGATTCTTATACAGAAAGGAAGATTCCATGCTCTATCCCGATACCACCCACCGGCTTGAGACCGCCTTCGAATGCGGCCGCCTGCCCACCATGGTCTACATCAACAAACAGAACCACACCCGCAAGGCCATACACCGCCCGCTTCACAGACACGACTCCATCTGTGAGTTACTGCTGGTATACCGGGGATGCGGCACCTACTACATAAACGGCCGCTCCTACCCTCTCTCCGAAGGCAGCGTAATCTATTATAACCAGGGAGACCTCCACGAGGTTGTCTCCGAGACGGAAAATGAGATCGGCGATTACTGTATCGGCATCACCAATCTCCACCGGTGCAATCTGCCGCCCAACTGCCTGGTCTCTCCCGATGAACCAAGCGTCCGGCAGGCGAACGGCCTGTTCCCGATGCTTTGCTCCATGTGCGAGCAGATGTATTCTCTTGAGGGGACGAATGAAGAAGGGAAGCTTACGGCGCAGCTTCTGTGCGCCGCGATTATCGTACTGACCAGCCAGTTAGAAGGCTTCCCCATGGCCGGCGCCGGGGAAGCCGATGAAGCACATATGGTATTGCGGATCCGCAATTACCTGAACGAACATTTCATGGAGGATATCACACTTGACGACGCCGGGGAGGCGCTTGGATGCTCGGCGACTTATATCTCCCATATCTTCAAGAAGGCGACCGGCAGAACTCCGGTCCAGTACATGATCCACAGACGGATCGGACACGCCCAGACTCTGCTGATCTCCACCGACTATTCCGTCACGCGGATTGCCACGATCGTGGGGTATGATAATACGAATTATTTCAGCACTGTTTTCTCCAAGGTTGTGGGGATGTCCCCGGCGCGGTACAGGGAATTCTATAAAGAAGAGATGCGAGGGCTTAAGAATCAGTCATAAGAGACTCAAAGAGCAAATCAACCGCAAATCATGAATCTATGTAGGCCATTAACTCTGGAAAAGCCTCTTTATTATCTCTGATCAACCATCTCTTAAAAGCGGCAAAGGGGGACGCATCTCCTAACTGCCGCTTTAAAAGATATCTCAGATCCTCTTTTTCCTCATCCTCAGCCTCCTGATATTCCCGAACATACTCCTTAAATGTTGAAAGCTCCTTCCTCAGAATTCTTCTCAATATCTTAGCTTCCATCTTTTTCTGCGGCGTAGTACCATAATATACCTCACGAAGAAGCTTTTGAGTATTCTTCGTTGTTTCCCTATAATCCAACAACTCAAACAGCAATTCTTCTTCCGTGCCAAAATAGCCTTTCTTACGGAAAGCAATAGACTTCTCTACATTTTCCTTCGTACAGTCGATAATTGGTTCATACTTATCGAGTTTTATATTATTACAGTGCGCACAAGATAAGAAAAGATTGTTCCAGTCATATTTTAAATCTATATTTTTACTATATGGGTATAAATGTTCTATCTGGTAAGAAGTAATGTCTTTGTTTTCACATATATAACATTTTCCGTGAAACATCTCTTGAAGCGCTGCATTTACCTGCGGAGTATTATAGCTCCTCTTTTTAATTCTAGCCGCTTCCAGCGATTCTACCGCCTTTCGCGCTTTTTCTGTCATCTTCCGCTCGATTTTTATCATAAGCGCATCCTTTCTATCTCTTCGAATTTATCCCTTGCTTCCTGTGATAAACCTCGTGGTATACCTTTCAGCCGAACTCTGAGCTTTGCCCTCTCTATCCGTTCATCTTCAGTTGGATCGGTTTTTCCACTCAGATATTGATATCTCTCTATGCTGATTTTCAATTCATCTGAATATTCATCTGCATCAAAGTATCCTTCCGCAAGAGCATCTGAAGAATACAAAAACATCCCCTCAAGCTCTGTACAATTTTCCAGATCATATGCCTTTGCATTCGATATGGAATTCAATACGTAAGGTGAATGCGTTGTAACAATAAATTGAATTCTCGGAAAAAACTTTGTCAAAAACGGCAGAATCTTCTTCTGCAATTCAATATGAAGATGTGTTTCAAGTTCATCAATCAATACGACTCCTTCTATATCATATTCACTTAGGGAATCTTTCAAAAGCCAGTTCTTGTCCATTCTTAACATCAGGTTGGACACAATATAAATAACTGATGAATACCCATCCGAAAGTTCATCGAACCGGAATGGCCGCCTTCCTTTTTCATGAATCTTGAAATCATATTCTTTATAATCATATTCTAAAGATATTGCTTCGTCATCCAGCAGTATTCGCAGCGCATCCACAAACCGGTCAAACCATTTCTGAATTCTCTCTACAGTATCCATATCTCCTTCATTTCTTGCATAGGATTGCTGGGTTTTTAAGTGTACCATATATTTCTGCATCACGTCTCCCGGATCAGAATCAATCGCATAGCAATTACTTAACTTCACATCTTCCACTCCATTTGCACGGAGTATCACCGTTCGCCTATTTGCCGGGAAATATGCCGTTATAAAATCTCCTTGCTTATATAACACGTCCAAGCCCTTACATTCACTAAAAAAAACATCTATGCCATTCCTATATTCCTCTACCCACGCAAGGTTTCGCTGATAATCGTCTTCCGCTTCTAATCTTTCGAATTCATTTTCCGCCGCTGCCATCTTTTCCTTACATTCTAAGAGCATTGGAATATGCGTATCAAATAGCTCCTTCAATATCCCATCATTAATAGCCTTAAAATACTTTTGAAGCATCAGAAGCAAAGATGTCTTACCAGAACCATTTTTCCCCGTAATCAACAGATGTTGTCTTTTCTCCGGATTCAGAGAAATCACAATATCAGACAAGTGTCTCAATTCGTCAATTTTAATTTCCGTGATAAAATGTTCCATTCCTATATTCTCCTTTGAGACTTTTTCTTTATATCCATTATATTTCACGCTTTAATGTAATTCAACACAAAGGCTTTCAAAATCTTTCTCCGTATATTCTATCCCGTTTTGAAGCCTGTCAAGCGCATCCGCATCATAATTTCCCGACACACTGCATTCATATGCCGGCTTAAGAATATATTCTGCCCTTGCATCCAGCATCGTTTTGTAGAATACCTTTCTGGTATCCGAAAGGAACTCCTGCGTATCAATGAATTTTCTGATTGCGGGCATCTGATCCAGGATAACCGGAACCACCTTCCTGACCGCCTTGTCTAAGGACGGCACGAATCCAGATGACAGCATAAATCCCCTTCATTCTGATCACCATCCTTAATACCCACATTGTAACATATGTTTTCCCTTTTGTAGAGATTATAAGTACAGGATTATGAAGATGCTTTGAAAATCTGTAAAGAATGCTCCCATTTTCCGCAAGAATCTGATATTTTCCATACAGCATTGTGAAGGCAGATTCTCCGAAACCATCTATAATAGAAGTATAAAATTGTAAAGGAGTAAAGACGATGAGTATGAATATTTGCGGAGCGCCCTGCTGCTGGGGCGTGGATGATGTGAAGAATCCTTATCTTCCGCCATGGCAGAGGGTTCTTAAGGAAGCGGGGGAGGCCGGATACCGTGCAATCGAGCTGGGGCCTTACGAGTATCTCCCCATCCATGTCGAAGAGGTTTCCGCCGAGCTTAAGAAGAACGGGCTCTCTATCGTGGCCGGCACGATCTTCGACGATCTGGTGGACGAGGCGAACTATGAAAATCTGCTGAAACAGACGGACGATATCTGTTCCCTGATTACGAAGCTGCCGCCTCTGCCGGTCCACGAAGGACAGCATTATCCGGCTCCCTATATGACGGTCATGGACTGGGGGCACGACGAGAGGGACTACGCCGCCGGGCATTCCGACCAGGCGCCAAGGCTTACGGATGAGCAATGGTCCGCCATGATCCGCCACATCAAAGGGATCTGTAAAAGGGCGGCAGAATACGGCGTCCGCCCGGTGATCCATCCTCACGCAGGAGGGTATATCGAATTTGCAGATGAGATCGAGGCAGTCTTAAGAGACGTTCCCTATGAGCTTGCCGGGCTGTGCCTGGACACAGGACATCTGTATTACTCCGGAATGGATCCTGCCACATGGCTGAAAAAATGTGCCGCCCGTCTGGATTACGTTCACTTCAAGGATGTGGAAGAGAAGGTATATCGGGAAGTTCTGGGCATGAAGATCCGTTTCTTCGAAGGATGCGGCCAAGGCGCCATGTGCCCGATCGGCAAAGGGACGCTGGATTACCCGGGGATCAAAGAAGCTTTGCAGGAAATCGGGTACAGCGGGTACATTACCATTGAGCAGGAAAGGGACCCCAGGAATTCGGATACCAGCTTAAGAGATGTGAAGGAGAGTGTAACCTATCTTAAAAATGTAGGCTATAAAATATAAATAACAATCAAAGACAATCAAAAAGACGAATAAAAAAGATGAATACTATAAACAGAAAATCAGCAAAGTCAGGAGGATGACACTATGTATTACGGAGAGAAGAAGGTAGACGCCCCCATCCGCTGGGCGATGGTCGGCGGCGGAAAAGGAAGCCAGATCGGTTATATCCACCGTTCCGCAGCTCTTAGGGACTTTAATTTTGAGCTGGCTGCCGGGGCGTTCGACATCAACCCGGCAAGAGGCAGAGAATTCGGCAAAGAGCTTCATGTGGCAGAGGATCGATGCTATCCAGACTATAAGACCATGTTTGCCGAAGAAGCGAAAAGACCCGACGGAATCCAGGCAGTCTCCATCGCCACGCCGAACGGGACACATTTTGAGATTACAAAAGCGGCCCTTCTTGCCGGACTTCACGTAATATGTGAGAAGCCCTTGTGCTTCACCACGAAAGAAGCAAAGGAACTGGAAGAGATTTCCGAAAAACAGAACAAAATCGTCGGCGTCACCTATGGCTACGCGGGACATCAGATGATTCAGGAGGCGAGGAAGCTGATCGAGAAAGGCATGCTTGGGAAGATCCGTATCGTGAATATGCAGTTTGCCCACGGTTTCCACAATGTGGCCGTGGAGAAGAACACTGCCTCCACCAAATGGCGGGTAGACCCAAAGGTCGCAGGGCCGTCCTACGTCCTGGGTGATGTGGGAACGCATCCTCTATATCTGTCAGAGGTCATGCTGCCGGATATGAAGATCAGGCGCCTGATGTGCAGCCGCCAGTCCTTCGTAGAATCCCGCGCACCGCTGGAGGATAACGCGATGACGATCATGGAGTACGACAACGGGGCAATCGGATATGTCTGGTCAAGCTGTGTGAACTGCGGTTCCATGCATGGCCAGAAGATTCGCGTGATCGGCGAGACGGCGTCTCTGGAATGGTGGGACGAACGGCCCAATCAGCTGACCTACGAGGTACAGGGCGAGCCTGTGCGTATCCTGGAGCGGGGAATGGGATATCTGGATGAATCCTCTGCCCTGGAAGACCGCATCGGCGCAGGACACCCGGAAGGACTGTTCGAGGCATGGAGTAATCTCTACAGCCGTTTTGCCCAGGCAATGGACGCCGCTGATAAGGGCAGAACCGTAGACTTCTGGTATCCGGACGTTTACGCAGGCACAGAGGGCGTAAGGTGGGTGGAGAACTGTGTGCGCTCTGCCGACAACGGAGCCGTATGGGTGGATTATAGGTAACTATACTGAACACGATCCGGCATAACAGCCGCCGTGCACATAACACGAAATCCGTGTGGTCGATTTCTGACCATGCGCAAAACTACATAAAAGGAGTAACGCATATGAAAATAGCATTTGACGTCGATGTCCTTGCAAAGCAGATGGACATCAACCGTATGGTACATCAGGTTGCCGACTGGGGCTACAAATACATAGAACAGTCCCCGCATCCGAGAATCAACCCCTTCTACAAGCATCCTCTTTTTTCAAAAGAGTGCGAAGCTGAATACAGAAAGGCTCTTAGGGAGACCGGGGTCGAGATCTCCTCTTTCATCGTCGTATACCGGTGGTCCGGTCCGACGGAAGAACAGCGGCAGTTCGCGGTTGCCAACTGGAAACGCATGATACAGATCGCCGGCGATATGGGCGTCAGGGTGATCAACACGGAGCTTTCCGGAGACCCGAACCAGCAGGAGATCTGCAACGGCATGTGGTTTCAGTCCATGGAAGAGCTTCTGCCAATCATCGAGCGGGAGGGGATCCGTGTAGAGATCCAGTCCCATCCATATGATTTCTGTGAACTGAATAACGAGACCTGCGACATGGTGAAGTCCTTCCGTTCAAAGAACCTGGGCTATGTCTATTCTTCCCCTCACGGGTTCTTCTATGACCAGGGCAAAGGAGACGTCCGCTCCATGCTGCGCTATGCCGGAGACGAGCTGACACACGTTCTGTTCGCGGATACCTTCAACCAGACCCTGGACTGCCGCTACATCGCCAACCCGCCGTGGCTGAACGGACGGGGCCGGGCAGACGTTACGATTCACCAGCATCTCGCCATGGGCGAAGGGGACGTTGATTTTGACGGCATCTTCGAGACTCTGCGGGATATGGATTTTGCCAATAAGCAGCTGAAAGCTGACGCGCCGAAAGCCGGCGGAGACAATATCGCCTGTGTATCCATGTTCGGATTCCCTGAGAAAATGGAGAAGCAGGCGCCGGAAGCACGCGAACGCATCGAGCGGGAGCTTCTGTAGGCTTACAGCAGTCACAATTTATTTGCTTGCTCTTAAAGAATTAAAAAATTTATTCTAAATGCTTGCATTTTCTCCCCTCTGGGTATAATATACATATATGTAACAAGTAGTTTTCAATACTACATGTCGAGTTTTATTATACCAGGAGGGGATATTATGTCACATACAATCGAAGAACACATCAAAGACCCGGGAAGCGCCATCACACATTTTATCGGAATGCTGATGGCTATATTCGCAGCCGTTCCGCTGCTGATCAAGGCTGCCCATGAGCCCGGCCGTATATACATGATTTCTATCGCGGTCTATGCAGCCAGCCTCATTCTATTATATGCCGCAAGCACCACATACCATACGTTCGACAAATCAGAGAAGCTCAACACGATACTTAAGAAGGTGGATCATATGATGATCAGCGTGCTGATCGCGGGAAGCTACACTCCCATCTGCCTGCTCGTACTCGGCGGCAAGACCGGGATCCTGCTGCTTGGCATCGTATGGGGCATCGCCCTCATAGGCATCCTGATCAAGGCATTCTGGGTATACTGCCCCAAGTGGGTATCATCCGTCCTGTACATCGGGATGGGCTGGACCTGCGTGCTTGCATTCACCCGGATTCTGAACTCCATGTCTCCTGCCGCCTTTGGATGGCTCCTTGCAGGCGGGATCATCTATACCGTGGGCGGAGTGATCTATGCGCTGAAGCTTCCGCTCTTCAACAGCAGGCATAAGTATTTCGGAAGCCATGAGATCTTCCACCTGTTCGTGATGGGCGGAAGCGCGTGCCATTTTGTGGTTATGTACGCCTTCGTATTATAGATTGCGCCGGAGCTTCTGCCAGGCAATTTTTATGGATATTCCCCTTTTACAGATAGGAATATCCACTCAGATATGGTATATTAATAGAAACCCTGCCACAGTATGCCTGAAAATTGCTCTAGTGCTAGTATCCGGAGGTAAGAATCATAATGAAAATATTCAACACCAGCGCGGACTGCAAGCCCGCGCTTCATTACATGGTAAATATCGACAACAAGCTTGCCGAGATAAAGGAGATGGTCGACCGCGGTGATTATTTTACAATCAACCGCGCCAGACAATATGGAAAAACCACGATCCTCAAGGCGTTAGGACGCTACCTTGAAGCAGAATATCTCGTCCTAAGCCTCGATTTTCAGAAATTAAGCCATCTGGATTTTGAGACGGAAAAGCTTTTTGTAGAAGCACTCTCCCGGGAAATACTAAAGAAGCCTTACAGCCTTGCATATGCATCATCTGAAATCATCCATGGACTGGAACATTTCAGAAACGGACAGGCCGGCGTGGTAAGGCTTGCTGATTTATTTTCTCTTCTTAGTGAATGGTGCCGGACTTCTGCAAAGCCTGTTGTTTTTATTGTCGATGAAGCGGACAGTGCGACCAATAATCAGGTGTTTCTGGATTTTCTTGCCCAGATGAGAGGTTATTATATTGACCGTGACGAGATTCCGTTCTTCCAGTCCGTGATTCTCTCTGGCGTGTACGATGTGAAGAATCTGAAGCGCAGATTTGTCGCTGAAGACGATCATAAGACCAACAGCCCCTGGAACATTGCGGCGGATTTCCAAGTTGACTTAAGCTTTGGCACAGCGGAGATTGCCGGTATGCTTGACTCTTATGAGCAGGACTTCCATACTGGAATGGATACCCTGTGCATCGCCCGGCTGATCCATGACTACACCTCTGGTTACCCGTTCCTTGTCTCCAGTATATGCAAACTGGTGGATGAACGCATCGTCCGCCGCACCTTTACCGTCAGCCCCCGTGCCTGGACCAGAGAAGACATCCTGGATGCTGTGCGGATCCTCCTGTCAGAGCAGAATACTTTGTTCGAATCTCTGATCAACAAGCTGGAGGATTATCCGGAACTGGAGTCTGTACTTTGCGGCCTTCTGTTCCTTGGAAAGGAGATCCCCTATGTGGTCGGCCTGCGCTCCATCGAGATGGCTCTGATGTTTGGATTCGTCAAAAAGGAGCGACATACGATCGTCATCGCCAACAGGATCTTCGAGACCTTATTATATAATCTGTTTCTGGCGTCTCCCTCTATGCAGCAGAACGTGCTCTATAATGAAGCGCTGCGGGATAAGAATCAGTTCGTCCGCAACGGGCGCCTGGACATGAAGCTTGTACTGGAAAAATTCGTGCGCCACTTTGACGATCTGTATGGCGACAGGCAGCAGACCTTCCTTGAGGAAGACGGACGGAGATATTTTCTTCTGTACCTTCGCCCAATCATCAATGGTTCAGGGAATTACTATATCGAATCGAGAACCCGCAACATGGAGCGCACGGATGTGATCGTAGACTACCATGGCGAGCAATTTATAATCGAATTAAAGCTTTGGCGGGGAAATGCATACCATGAACGCGGGGAACAGCAATTAGCCGATTATCTGGATCATTATCATCTGGACAAAGGATATATGCTGAGCTTTGATTTTAATCAAAAGAAACAGATTGGAGTCCGGGAACTCAATGTCGGGAACAAGATACTGGTTGAGGCTGTTGTATGATA
Organism: uncultured Dorea sp.; assembly: GCA_947063855.1. Classification (GTDB taxonomy): domain Bacteria; phylum Bacillota; class Clostridia; order Lachnospirales; family Lachnospiraceae; genus Sporofaciens. The sequence goes on along the minus strand of CAMSTW010000091.1, from coordinate 102 downwards.
TTGCAGCGCTGATCTGCCGGCTATGTCTTGCAAAAAGTTATATAAAGTCCCGTCTTTAACAGTTTAGAGATTAAAAAATCGCTGTATCCCTCATATTTACTG
>CAMSTW010000090.1 GCA_947063855.1 uncultured Dorea sp. | reverse complement strand
TTCCATGCCTTACAGAATAAGAAGGGGCGAAATCTGGAAGGGTATTTTGCTATTGATGTTAAGTCCAGGAAAGAACCCTGGAGAATTATCTTACAGCCATTAGATGAGAACAAGAAGCCTTACATCCCATGTAATATCGACGAGATTGCAGGCTGTGTAAGAATTGTAGAGATTATGGAGGTTAGTAAACATTATGAGTAACTATATTGAACATAATGACACCATTGCCTTTCACCCGGGATATTATATCAAAGAGATTGTCGAAGAAAGCAGACTTACACAAGAAGATTTTGCCAAGAGACTTGATACTACGCCTAAAAATCTTAGTCTGTTAATCAGAGGTGAACAAAGTCTTTCTATTGATATCGCAATGAAGTTGTCTCGAATGACAGGTACAAGTATTACTTACTGGCTGAACCTGCAGAATATGTACGATGTTTTAATAGCAGAATTTAAATCTGAGGAAGAATTAGCAAAAGAACGAGTAACATTTGAATACTTTGATTATAAATATTTTCGAGATAATTATGGTCTGCCAAATCTGCCGCGTAACAAAGACGAACAGATCAGACAAGTCCGAAATTTTCTTAATGTCGCAACTCTTTCCGTATTCGCCAAAAGGGATATGGCCGTAAGTTTCAGGAACACTACTGGGAAAATTGCAACCGGGAATATTATCAAGGCTAATGTAATGGTGCAGATTGCAACAAATACGGCACTAACGATACAAGCGCCCAAATTTCATAAGAAAAAATTTGAAGATGCCGTGACATATGCTTTGACCTTAACTGAAAATCACAAAGAATTCTATCCCTTAATCCGCGATGCTTTTCTTGAGGCAGGAGTAATATTTATAATTTTACCCAACATCCCTGGTTCAAAGACAAACGGAGCCACAAAAAAAGTCGGACATAATATTATGTTAATGGTAAATGACAGACGGTTGAATGCTGATTCATTTTGGTTTACCCTTTTTCATGAAATCGGACACATTATCAATGGAGATTATGGCATTTCTTTTGAAAAAGAAACCGGGGAACAAGAAGAAGCTGCCGATAAGTATGCCGCGGACAGTCTAATACCACCGGAAAAGTATCAGGCTTTTTTGAAAAAAGAGGTCTTTGATCTGCAGACTATAACAGCCTTTGCAAATCAGATTGAACGTGATCCCGGGATTGTTCTCGGAAGACTGCAAAACGACGGAATCATTGGATTTGATGACTGGACAATGAAATCTCTACGACACAAATACAAAGTAAAAACAACTCTTTGAAATGCCAGGCATTCAAAAAGGGCCGTTCGGAGATATCCTTCTCCAAACGACCCTTACATAAAAACGGAATTATATCTATCCTTCCGTGATCCCTCTTGGCATCTTTCCGATCCGCGCCCCGCGGCCATACTTCCTTGCCGCGTAGATGAACGCCTCCACGTTCGCCTTTGGCGTTCCGATCGGGAGCTGGCATCCCGTATTCAGGATATAGCCTGCCGGGCTGTCCGCACATTTCTCCAGACACTCCTTGCAGGAAGCAATCACATCGTCTATCGTCCCTTCCTTCATCACATCCACAGGAGGCACATTTCCCGCGATCCGCATCCGGTCGCCGACCGCTTCCTTTGCCACTGCAAGATCTTCACAGTTGTCTATGCTGAATGAGAACAAACCTGCATCCGCCAGATCGCGCCAGATCGGACTTGTCTTTCCGCAGATATGTGCTCCTGGCCTTGATCCCATAATCTTTTCTGTTCCGTCGATCAGCTTCTTGATATACGGCAGGGAATATTCATCGAACTGCTTCTTGCTGATGACGTCCATACAGGTCACAGGATCGGAGAAGTTCGTTCCCACAGGACCAAATTCATGGCAGAACGCCTCGAACCATTTCAGGGAACACTCCACCGTCAGATCCAGAAGCTTGTGAAGCATCTGGGGATTCTTCCTGGTATCCTTAAGCACCATCTCCACCGGACGCACCGCAATCGCCGTAGACAGAGGTCCCGCAACACTGGTCGTCATGCTTACATCCGGAAACCGGTCCTTTAAACGCTTGGCGCTCTCAAGAATCGGCGCAAGCACAGGATTCTTATAAGGATCCGTCACCTCAAGCTTATCAAAATCCGCATAATCTCTCAGCACATGCTCCTCCACATAATCAATCCCGTGCTCCGGCGCACGAAGTCTGGAACCAAGCGCACCGCCGATGGTCTTAAGTCCCAGCCCGACGTTAAAGCTGTCAAGGCCGAATTCTTCCTTCCTCCTCCGGATGACCTCGCTCTTGACTTCAAAATCTTTGGCAAACTGGGTCGTAGTAAAACCGAAGATGTCTGCCATCGCCGGATCCGGCGCCTGCAGGGTATACGGGATATAGTCTACCTCTTCCCCTGCGTTATATGCCTTCATCCTCTCCGCCGCCGTCATCTCGTCCTTCTGTTCGCTCATTAACCTTTTCAACTCGCTATATTCCATATCTGTTCCGTTCCTCCTGTTCGTATATCGCTCATTCTCCCTGTCTTCCACTCATTTCACCCGCAGTGCACTGCTTCCCCCTGCGGCAGACTGTCATAAAACTGCCTTTTACAATACATGCGCCCCAATTTGCCGGAAATTCGCACCAAAGCCATGCACTGCAGTGGGATTATCCCGGAAAAATCATACTCTCTGTAAATATCCGCTCATAATTCTCCGTCTCGGCAAGCTCCATATATTCCATCTTCCCGGCAAGCGCTTCTATCTCTTGCTTCACCTTCCCGGACATCAGCGTCATGTAAGCGCCTGTCTTGGAAGAGTTGCCGACATAGACTAATTTCTCTTTCACTTCTTCCGGAAGGATACCTGTCCCAATCAGGGATTCTGCCGGAAGATGCGCCCCGAACTGCCCCGCGATCATCACCTTGTCAAGATCCTCCATGCCGATCCCAGCCTTCCCAAGAAGCGCCGTGAAGCCTGACAGAATCGCTCCCTTGGCAAGCTGTACCTGACGCACGTCTCCCTGAGTCACCAGAAGTTCTGGTTCTTCCCACAGGACGAACTCCCGCTTCGTTCCATTCAGGCGGACCATCGGATAACGGTAATCGTCCTTGCCAAGCTTCTCCTTCTTCACAAATGCCCCGGTCTTCTTCACGATTCCGGTTCGCAGAAGCTCCTTCACTACAGCCAGGATACCGCTGCCGCAAAGACCCGCGGGCTCCTGAGCGCCGATCACGTCCACCTCAATTCCCTGCTCCGTGATCCTTACGTCTTCGATCGCTCCCTCTGCCGCGCGCATTCCGGAACTGATATTCATGCCCTCTAAAGCAGGGCCTGCCGCACAGGAACAGCACCAAAGCCGCCCGCCGCTTGCCAGTACGATCTCACCATTGGTCCCGATGTCAATGAAGAGTACATTTCCCCGCTCCTTCTGAAGTTCACATACATAGGTCCCTGCCACGATATCTGCCCCGATATAGGCCGACACCTGGGGAAGACAGTAAAGACGCGCATCCTCTGCCGCTTCAATCCCGATATCCCTTGCAGGCAGTTCCTTTGCCTCCGTGAACTCCGGCTTATAGGGGGATTTCCCGATGGATCTTGCATCGACGCCCAGGAGCATATGCATCATGGTACAGTTCGCCGCCACGTCAATCTCACGAATCTCTTTTCTCTCTGCGCCTGCTTCCTCACACGCTTCCCCGATCATACCATTGATGGAATTCACGATCGCCTGCTGAAGCTCGCTGATTCCGCAGTCGGGATGCTCATACTCATAGGTAATCCTCGTCAGTACGTCAAGCCCATAACGCTTCTGCGCATTGATCATGGACGCATTGGCAAGCTCTTCTCCCGTCTTAAGGTCAATCAGCGCCGTGACTACCGTCGTCGTGCCGATGTCGATAACGACTCCGTAACCGCCGTCAAATCCGTCTTTTTCAAATTCCGGCATATAGCCTTTTGTCAGCACCTTGTGCCTGCGCTCCTTCGAACACAGTTCGATCTCTATATCCCCTGTCACTTCCGTCATACAGGACAGGCGGATCCCCTTTTCGATTTCCTCCGGCTTCAGCAGCCGTTCTTCCGAGACCGTCATATCGGAGACGCCGCCCCCACATATTCTTACCTTACATTTCCCGCAGATTCCCTTGCCGTTGCACGGATTATCCACAAATACTCCGGCTCCTGACAGGGCTTCCAGAAGATTCTCTCCTGTCTGGCAGGTAATCTTTCTTCCGGTCTGCTTAATCCTAATCTCTGCCATAGGTCATTTCGCCTCCGTCAGACTCTCAAGAATCGACTGCACATTCCGAAGCGGCGACTTCATCCCAAGCCCGCATGCCGGAGAGATAATGTCCGAACCGCCCTTCACACAGCTTCTCGTAAGCATCTTCACCCGGTCCGGATCTCCGAATTCCAGCGCATAGGTACTTACATTTCCCATCAGCACTCTGTCTGGCAGGTGCTCTCTTGCTTCCTTCATGGGCACGATGGAATCAAAGCTTAAGGCGCTGCTTCGCACCTCGTCTACCTCCTTATACACCGGACTCATCTGCCCGCAGATATGTACGATCGTCCCCATCTTCTCATCCTGCAGGGCATCGAGAAGACGGTTAATATAGGTCACGGCAAATTCTTTGAAGTACTTAGGCCCCAGGATCTCCCCTGTACCGCTGGGATCCGAGATTGCGATCAAGTCGGCGCCCGCCTCAATCTGCGCCCGTCCGAAGGTTATCAGCTGATCCGTGATAAACTCCATATATCTATGGGCTTCCTGGTTCTTCTTACGCAGTTCCTTATAGAATGTGACCGGTTCCATCAACGAGCTTGCCGTACTGATAGGACCGGTCAGATTGCCGACAATCGGCACATCCTCCGTCTCTTCCTTAAGGATACGGATCGCATCCAGGACCACCTTCGCACGTCCTTTCGTCACATCCACCGGCCGAAGCTTCCCTGCATCGCTTACGGACTCGATCACATAACCTGTCACATGGGGCTCATATACATTGGTTCCCATGTCAACCTCTGCCCCCATCTCTTCTGCCTCAACCGTCATACAGAACGGGACTCCGTAATTCTCAAAGCACCCCTCTTCATACACAGCCTTCGCAAGCTTTGCCATCTGCCTGGCGTCTGTGTGCGCCTCCGGCATATAGACCTTCACCCGGTCCATAAGCTCAGAGGTCACCATGTTCATCATTCCTCCCGGGCAGATGCAGGCGGGCCTGTCCGCCTGCCGCCCCTCTAATATCATCTTTAATCTTTCCTTTGGTGTCAGCATCTTTCACTCCTGATCATAAATCATTCTTTCACATCATGCAATGTTAAGCAGTCTCTTCGCAAGCTTTACTGCCTCCACAGCGTTCTGGGAATAACCGTCCGCGCCGATCTTATCCGCATACTTCTGGGAAATGGGGCCGCCGCCGATCATGACCTTCACCTGACCGCGTAACCCCGCCTCGTCAAGCAGCCTGATGACCGTCTCCATCCCGCCCATGGTAGTCGTCATCAATGTGGACAGGCAGACGAACGCCGCATGTTCCTCCTTCGCCGTCTCGACGAACTTTGTAAGCGGAACATCCCTTCCAAGGTCAATCATAATAAAGCCAGCCGTCTCAAGCATGATCTTCACCAGATTCTTCCCGATGTCATGGGTATCCCCTTCCACAACTCCGATGACTCCCGTTACTTTATCATCATTTGACACCTCCGGCAGATGCGGACGCAGGATGTCAAGCCCCGCATACATTGCATCGGAGCACAGCAGTACATCCGTCACGAAATACTCCTCCGCCTCGTATAACTCGCTTGCACGGTTCATTCCGTCTACCAGACCTTCCATGATCCCGTCGAATGCCGGATACCCTGCATCCAGATACTCCTGCGCCGCCTCGGCAACGTCATCCTCTTCCATCTCCACAACTCCGTCTGAAAGACGCTTCAATAATTCTTCTTTTGAACTCATGCCCATTCCCTCCATGTATTTTATCTTCTCCAAGTCTTCTGTGTTATGCACTGCTTCTAAAGAAATCATACCTGCCAGACAAACGCAAAACATGACAGGTTATTCAAGAACAACCTCTTTAAACACTGCATTTTCCAACTGATATCCTACATTCTTAATACACATCTGTCCGGCAAACTTCGCCTTCCCTGTCATCTCTATGCAGCCTTCGCCATACGACATCGGCTGCGGCAGCTTATGATCCCTGAACCTTGCCCTGCCTGTTCCCAACAGCGCGAAGGTCGTCTTGGGACACAGCAGAATCATCGTCTGATCATCCGCAAGCGCCTCCGCCTTCTTAAGAAACTCATAGGTGAAATCTTCCACCACCTGCTCCGCCATCTTCGGCCCCAGGATATTCAACCCCCCGGAGGAATCTGCATAGCTTAACAGGTCTGCGCCGTACTTCTTCGCCTCTTCCATGAATCTTAAGATCTCATTGCCCAGCTTCCAGAAGACTTCCTTCATCAATTCCGGTTTCTTACGCATCGCCTTGAATACATGCTTTGCGTCAATCAGCACATTCAGTATGGTAAATGGTCCCGACACCTGCATCACCACGTTCTCTCCTTCCTCCCGAAGCGCCTTACATGCCAGCAGCACTTCATGAATCCTTCCCCGGGAAAAATCTATCTCAGGCAGATTCAGAAGTTCCTCCGGCGCCGTACAGATATACTCCTTCGCCCTTGGCCCCGCAAGCTCATTTCCATAATTGACGACACCGCCCATCGCCTCTGCCTCTACCGTGTGGCAGAAGGGCAGCTCACAGAACGACGCTTTGTCATGCTCCTTAAGTGCCTTGGACAGCGCCGCCATCGTATCCCCGTGCAGATATGCGTCCGGGAAAGTAAGCCCAAGACCTTCTGTCACCTCACCGCTGATTCCTGCCGAATTGTCATACGTACATTGAAAATCCTTAATCTCCGCCAATCTTTATTCCTCCTACTTGAACAATACCTTCTCAGCATCCTTCGCCGCCCTGACCGCCGCGATCACATTCTCATCCGGAGTCGGCGGCGCTACGTCGCAGTCGCCGCTTAAGATGAACCGCCCGTCCTTCGCGCCGTCCATACACTCCTGATAGGCGAACTTATACACATCCTCTTCTGTTCCTTCCATCAGTACAGAACAGCAGGGAATATTTCCCATCAGGGACACCTGACCGCCATACGCATCCTTGACCTTCTTCGTCTGCGTGTCCGAGATATGCCACGCATCCCCGGACTCCTTTAATACAAGGTCGAACCTGTCGTCATAAAGCCCGCAGGTATGAATCACTATCTTCCCGCCAAGTTCCTTGATTCTCTTATTCGCACGGATATTGCTCTCGGAGATACACGCCTCATATGATTTCCTGGAGATGCAGTAGCCGCCAAAATTCGGCATCGGGAACCACAGGAAATCAAATCCCGCGTCAATCATGACCTTACAGGATTCCACCACCGCATCCTCCACATGGCGGCACAGCGCCCTGAATAATTCCTGGTTCTTGACCATCGCCTTAAAAGCAGGCTTAGCCCCCATCAGTGTAAACGCCACCGCCGCAGGCACATGCAGAATCACATAGATTGGTTCGTCCGGCTCCTCTGCCCTCATGAGCTCTAACGTCTTGAGCAAAGTCTTGAGCATCATACACTGACTTGCATCATAGGGACGCAGTTTCTCAATATCTTCCATAGAGTGTACCACATCCTCCCCGTCTCCGGATACCCTGCCCTCACTGTTCTTAAGGTGACCGCCCATCATCGCCGCGATCCCGCCGTAGGCTCCGACACACAGCCCGTCATATCCAAGCTTCCTTCTTGTACCGACCATGCATTCCGTCATCTTCACCGGGTCCATCATCGCCTCCGGTATGGTATAACCATATCTCGTTACCGGAAGGGAGAACGCATTCATAATCACAGGAATCCTGTCCGCTCCCTTTCCTTCTAATATCGCCTTAACCGCTTCCCGTTTCCCCATCATAACACATGTCCTCCTACGCCGCCGTTATAATCTTCTTTGCAAATGCAACTGCCTCTATCGCACTCTTGGTATAGCCGTCCGCCCCGATCTTCTGCGCAAATGCAGGCGATACCGGCGCGCCTCCTACCATTACCTTCACCTTGTCGCGAAGCCCTTCTTCCTTCAGGCGTTCAATTACGGCGCCCATACCGGGCATGGTCGTAGTCATCAGCGAAGACATGCACAGGATATCCACCTCATTCTCCTTCACGTATTCTACAAACCGCTCCACCGGAACATCCCTTCCCAGATCATATACCTCGAAGCCTCCGGTCTCCAGCATGATCCTTACCAGATTCTTGCCGATATCATGGGTATCCCCTTCCACTACGCCGATGGCAACCTTGCCGATGCTGGTATTCTCTGATTCCGGCAGATATTTCTGGAACTCCTCAATCCCTGCATACATTGCGTCAGAGCATACGATCAGCTCAGGGACAAAATATTCCCCCTCCTCGTACAGCTCGCTTGCCCGCTTCATTCCGTCCACAAGGCCGTCAAGCATCCCTTCCTGCGGATCATAGCCGCATCCGATATACTCCTTGACGGCATCCACCACCTCGTCGTCTTCCATCTCGAACACACAGTCCGAGAGCTTTTTGAGCAGTTCTTCTTTTGTCTTCATACTTCTCTTCTTCCTTTCTTAATTTTATCTTATACTACCGGCATATCATCTGGTGTATTGCCTCTTCCATAAGTCCGCATCCTATCACGATAAGCCTGCATTCCATCCCGGCAGCGCTCTTCTCATGAAGCGGCTCTAATTCCATCCCGGCAACGCTCTTATCATGAAGCGGCTCTATCCTCACCGACGCCGGGGTAACCTCCACATGCATCTTCCCGCTTCCTTTAACCTCCACAATCCCCTTGATACGCAGAACCTTTCCGTACATACCGCTCATAATCCTCTCCAGGCACTCTTCCAGTCCCTCCTGCGTAAATTCCCCCGGGCTGCAAACAGCGATACTTGAAAACACCTTATCCGCCGGAACCGTCTCTATGCTGATCTCCTCCGGATCGTCCTCATAATCCGCCGTCATATCCATAAGCGCCCTAAGCGCGTCTGCATCCATCTGCCGGAAATCCCCTTCATAGATCAAAGCCTCCGGGTTCACCCCGCGAATTGCCGCAATCTGCCGGGTTCTCTCCTCCTGTGATAATTGCTCCAGATTACTCAGTAACAACAGCCTCGCATGCTGAATCTGATCCAGATAAAAAGCGCCGAATCCGTCTATGTAATCTTCAAACAAGGACAGATCCACCACCGCAATCAGCTTCGTGATCCGAAGATCGACCCCATCCTTCTCCTTCGCTCTGTTACACGCCTTGACGATATCCGTCAGCCTCCCAACCCCTGACGGTTCTATCACAATCCGGTCCGGATGAAACTGCTCCCAGATCTCCTTGATCCCCTTACGGAAATCAAGCGCCAGGCTGCAGCAGATACATCCGGCGAAAAGCTCCTTCACCGGGATATCTCCCTGAATCAAGTCTCCGTCCAGTCCCACATCCCCGAATTCATTCTCAATCACTACCGTCCTGCCTGACAGCGCCGGCAGATACTGATTTAAAAATGTTGTCTTCCCGGCTCCTAAGAAACCGGAGACAATCTGTATCTCCATACCGCAAATACCTCCTGTTATTCCCTGCAGTTCTTACAGTACATCTGCAAGTCCCCGCGGGAGACGCCCCTTTTTCGCTCCCCGTCCGTACTTTCTTGCCGCGTAGATGAATGCGTACAGATTCTCCCTTGGGACTCCCGGCGGGACCTGGCACCCGGCGGCAAGGGAATAACCCATCGGACTGTCGCTCCCCTTTCTAAGGCAGTTTACCACGGACTCAATCACATCGTCGATTGTACCGTATTTTAACACCTCCACCGGAGGTACATTTCCCGATATGCTCATCCGGTCTCCCACACAGTGCTTGACTTCTTCAAGGTCTTCACTGTTATCCACGCTCAGCGAGGTAAACCCTAATTCAATCAGGTCTTCCCAGATGCCCTTCGTCTTCCCGCAGATATGGGTAGTAGGCATCCTTCCGGTAATCTCCCGGATCCCGTCCACCAGGTCCTTAAGATGCGGCTTCTCAAATTCCAGGAACTGCTTCCTGCTAAGCACGCTTAAAGAAGCGGACGGCTCCGCAATATTCACCGGCAGTACGCCGAACTCTTCCGTGACCGCACGGATCCAGCTCAGATTGCACTGCACGCAGAAATCTAACAGCCTGTGCAGATTCTCCTTCTGCTTTACGCTGTCTCTTAACAGAAGATCAAGCCTCCGTATAGATGTGGCCGTTGTCATCGGACCTGCCACATTATTCCCCGCTCCCCACCCGGGGAATCTCTCCTTTGACTTCCGGAAGGTATCCATAATCTCCGCCAGATTCGGACATCTGACGGGATCGATCACCTCCATCCCGGGAAGCTGCCCGTAATCTGTCAGTACATGCTCTGTTACGAATCCAAGTCCATTCTCCGGATACTGCATCTTAGACCCCAGCGCCTCCCCGACAGACTGCAGCCCCAGACCAATCCCGATGGCGGCGTTCCCAAATTCTTCATGCATCTTCTCCATGATGTCAAAACGGATCTCAAGTGAATCCCGGTACTGCTTAAGCGTATACCCATACAGATCGG